>CAJXQE010000166.1 GCA_913058215.1 uncultured Verrucomicrobiales bacterium | reverse complement strand
CGAGATCAGCCTCGGTCTCGTGGGCTCGGAGATGTGTATAAGAGACAGCGCTCACATCGTTCTCGAAGCAGCTCCACTGTTAGAGTCAGAAAAAAGCGACTCCAAAAAAGTCACCGTCTCCGGAACGGGTAAGCCGAAAGTAAAACGGCCAGTGGTTCTTCCGATCTCCGCGCGTGGAGATGATGCTCTTCGTGACTCAGTCATAAAATGGCGTCGATTCCTTCGTGCCAGTAACGCAGACCTTTCCGATATCGGAGCAGCAGCCGGTCTTCGCCGCGAACATCATGACAATCGTCTGGTGGTTCTTGGGAATGATAAAGAGGAAGCCGTTCACGAACTGACAGAATGGCTTGCCGGAAGCCCCGGTGAAAATATTATCGCCGGCAAACCTGCCGGCGAATCACATCCACTCGTTTTCGTATTCACAGGGCAGGGCGCTCAGTGGTGGAAAATGGGGCAGGATCTCCTTGAACGTGAACCTGTATTCCGCGGTGTTCTCGAGGAAATTGATAAGCATTTGAAGCCGCTTGCCGGCTGGTCGCTCATTGATGAGATGACCAAAGACGAGGAATCGTCGCAGATTAATCGCACCAATATTGCTCAGCCTGCCATTTTCGGCCTCCAGATCGCTCTGGCGGAGCTTTGGAAGTCCTGGGGCGTCACTCCCTCGAAAGTCGTTGGGCACTCTGTGGGTGAAGTTGCTGCGGCCTATGTCGCCGGCGCTTACACAATGGAAGACGCGGTGAAAGTGATTTACCATCGTTCCCGTTTGCAGGATCAAACTGGCGGAAAAGGCCGCATGGTTGCTGCAGGACTTTCTCAGGCGGAAGCCAAGAAGGCAGTAGCAGGCAAAGAAGCTCAGGTTCAGGTGGCTGTGATCAACAGTCCCGGAATGGTGACTCTCGCCGGTGATACTGATGCTCTCGAAGAGATTGTCGCGGAACTGGAAGATGAAGGTCGCTTCGTGCGCTGGTTGCGGATCGATTACGCATTCCACACGCACCAGATGGAGCCGATCAAAGACGAGCTTCTTGAGGTGTTGGCTGACATCAAGCCTCGCGCTACTACGATTCCTTACATCTCGACGGTTACCGGTGGTCTTGTTGCCGGTGAGAATATTGATGGCGAATACTGGTGGAGGAACGTTCGCGAAGCAGTTCTTTTTGCCCCGGCCATTTCCGGTCTGATCCGTTCCGGTGAAGATTCTTTCCTTGAGCTTGGACCGCACCCTGCGCTTCAGAGTCCGATTATGGAATGTCTTTCCGACGGAAACCGGAAAGGGTTTTACTTTTCCAGTCTCAAACGGAAAACGGACGAATCCGTTGAGATGCTTTCCAGCCTCTCGAAGATGCACAATCATGGCTACACCATCGATTGGAGAGCCGTCAATCAGTCCGCTGGTGGAAATGTCCGCCTGCCCACCTATGCGTGGCAGAAGGAAACTTTCTGGCTGGAATCCGCAGAAGGCGAATACCTTCGTTGCGGAGATCTGGAGCATCCTTTGCTTGGTCTCAAGCAGACGGCTCCGAATCCGACCTGGCGTTTTGAGCTGGATCCACGCTATTTTCCCTGGCTGGAAGATCACCGCTTCTGGGACAGCGTCGTTTTCCCTGCGGCCGGTTACGGTGAAATCGGTATCGCGATTGCCCGCAAAATTTTCCCTGACGAAAACTACGTCGTCGAAGATCTCGAAATGAAGAAAGCGCTCTTCGTTACGGAGAGCAAAGTACCGACGGTGGAAGTGGTCTTCGATCCAACGACTCGTATTTTCAAGATTTTCAGTGCTACTGGCGAAAAGAAAGAGTGGGATCTCAATTCACAGGGTGTCCTTCGTAAGCAACCGCTGCCGCAGCGCGCCAAAGTGGATTTTGAGGAAATCAAAAAAGATCTATCGAAGCATTTCACTCACGAGGAATACTACGAGGATTACGAAGAAGCTGGATACCAGTTCCAGCCACTTTTCCAGCACCTCGAGAATGTTTGGCGGAAAGATGGCGAGAGTCTCGCTGAGATCGTAGCGCCCGAAGAGCTTTTCGAAACCATCGAAGATCACCATTTTCATCCCGCTGTGTTGGATGCCTGTTTCCACACCGTGAAAGGTGGGCAGGTCATTCCTGACGGAGCGAAGGCAGTGGATTACTTTTATCTGCCTGCTGCGATCCGCAGTATTCGACTCTACGTCAACAAGCCGCCGCATCGTCTCTGGGGGCATGCCAAAGTGAATTCTGACAATGATCGCGAGTACATCATCGCTGATATCGACGTTTACGATGACGACGGGAACCTCGTCGCTGAAATCTACGGATTCCGTGCGGATCGCGTTGAGCAAAGTGATAACGATGATCTCGACAAATGTCTTTACCGCGCCAAGTGGGAGCCAGCCCGCCTCAAAGGAACCCGCATCAGTGGTGGCGCGAATTTGCCTTCACCGGCTGAAGTCGTCGAAGCCGCTTATGAAAATTTGCAGGAACTTTATGACGAGCGCGGACTGAAGGACCACTACGCGACCTTCATGCCTGAAATGGATCGCGTTTCACGGCAGTTCATTCTCAATGCCTATCATCAGCTCGGATGGAAGCCCAAAGTTGGGGATCGCGTTTCAGTTTCGGAACACATGCGGAACCTCGCCATTGCCGATCAGCACGAAAAGCTGGTTTACGGTCAAATGACCGCGCTCATCGAAGGTGGATACCTGAAGTCAGTTGGCGAAGAGGAGTGGGAAGTTATTGAGGAACCCACTTTTGACGATCCGTTGCCATGGATCGACGCACTGGAAGACAAACTTCCTGATTTCGGATCGGAAGCGGAACTGCAGCGTGCTGCGGGACCAAATCTTGGTGGTGTTCTTTGTGGAGAAGTCGATCCTCTCGAGGTCCTTTTCCCCGGCGGTTCTGCCGTCATGATGGAGCGGTTCTATCGCGAAGGTGCGGATTTCCCTGTCATCAATGAGCAGATCAAACTGGCTCTGGCAAAGACGGTGGATAAACTCCCTGAGCGTCGTGCGATTCGAGTATTGGAAGTCGGAGCCGGAACCGGTTCTTTGACCAAACGAATCCTTCCTGTTTTCCCAACAGATCAAACGGAATACGTGTTCACAGATAACGGGCCGCTTTTCCTTCAGTCGGCTCAGGAGAAATTCCAGGAGGAGTATCCTTTTGTCGAATACACGATGTTCGATTGTGAGAAAGATCCCGAATCTCAGGGCATCAATCCACATCACTTTGATATCGTTCTCGCTTCGAACGTGATCCATGCGACTCAGGATTTGAAGGTAACTCTGGCGAACCTTCGCAAGTGTCTTGCTCCTGACGGATTGCTGATGTTCCTCGAGGTTACCTGGCGCCGTGCTCCACTCGATAACGTCTTTGGACTTCTCGGAGGTTGGTGGCGTTTCTCGGATAATGAATTGCGGAAACGTTCCGCACTTCTTTCCCGCAAGCAGTGGGAAGAATTGCTGACCGAGGTGGATTACCGCGATGTTACCAGTTTCATCAGTTCACCCAATCCGAACGAAGACCAACAGGCCTGTCTTGTTGCCCGCGCTCCGGACCCGGTTGAGATACCTGAGGTCATCGAAGGTGAAGCTGAAGCAGCTGCTGAAGTCGTAGCCACGGAAGTGGTTGAAGAAAAGCAGTCGCTTGAAGTGTATCTGGTCATGTCCGACTACTCCGGTGTCGGAAAATCCCTTCAGACATCACTCGAAAAACGAGGAGTGAAAGTGATCCTCACTGGCGGCTATTCTGCCGAAGTCGAAGAACGTCTCAACTCACTGGGTGAGGACAGCGACTCCCCGAAAGTGATCGTTCACTCACTTTGTTTGGACCACCCGCGCACCGACCAGTTGGATCTGGAGTCTCTCAACAAGGCGCAAAATACCGGTGTCCGCAGTGCTCACAGTTTGGTGAAAATGCTGACTTCCCGGGAATGGTCGCAAAAGCCGCAGGTCTTTTTCCTCACGCGTGGAACGATGCCGGTGCTCGAGGATGATAAGATTACCGGTCTGGCTTCAGCGCCGATCACCGGACTTCTCCGGGTTGCCAACAACGAGTGCCCAGAGTTTACCTGGTCGCAGATCGATCTGGATGCCGATGGCAGCGAGTTTGAAATCGAAGACCTCACTGACGAGATCCTTCTTTCCGATAAAGAGCACGAAATCGCCATTCGTGGTAACCAGCGTTACGCACGACGGGTTCACCGCGTCAAAGCCGAGAGCCTTCCTCCGAAGACTCAGAATGCGGTCCAAGCAGATGGAACTGTTCTTCCTTATCGCCTCCAGATCGACAAGCCGGGTATTCTGACCAACTTGTCGCTGAACGAAACATCTCGCCGCGATCCTGAGGGTGACGAAATTGAAATTCAGATCAAAGCTGGTGGTATTAATTTCAGGGACGTCATGAAGGCGCTTGGAATCTATCCCGGGAATCCTGTCGATCTGAAATGGTTCGGTGACGATTTTTCCGGAACCGTCGTCAGCGTTGGATCGAACGTCAAAGATCTCAAAGTGGGTGACGATGTGGTTGGAATGGCACCATACTGTTTCCGCAGCTATGTGACCATCAATCGCAACATGGTGTTCCGTAAGCCGGACACGATGACTCATGTCGATGCAGCAACGCTTCCGACAGTTTTCCTGACGACGCACTATGCGATCAATGAACTTGCGCGGATGCGCAAGGGGGAAAGCATTCTCATTCATGCCGGAACCGGCGGGGTGGGGCAGGCTGCGATCCAGATTGCGAAACATCTCGGGCTGGTCATTTTCTCGACAGCAGGAACTCCGGAAAAACGGCAGCTTCTCGTCGACGCAGGAGTGGATCACGTTCTCGACTCGCGAACTCTTGAGTTTGCAGATGAGATCATGCGAATCACCAATGGTGGCGGTGTCGATGCGGTGCTTAACTCACTTGCCGGTGACTTCATTCCGAAAAACTTCAGCGTGCTGAAAACATTCGGTCGCTACATGGAGATCGGTAAGGTCGATGTCTACGGCAATTCCAAGATCGGCCTCGAACCGCTCCGGAACAACATCAGTTTCTTCGTTATCGATTTGGCGCAGCACCTTCAGGACAAACCTGAGTATGTAGCCGAAATGTTCTCCGATCTGGAGAAAATGTTCTACGACAAGACTTACGAACCGCTTCCAAACAAAGCGTTTCCTATTACGGAAGTGGTGGAGGCATTTCGCTACATGGCCGCAGGGAAACACATCGGGAAAAACGTTCTCGACTTTGATGTTCCCGAAATTGAAATCGGTCAATCCACAGAGTCCGGTCACCGTTTCCGCGGTGACGGTACTTATTTGATCACCGGTGGTGCCGGTGGTTTCGGTCTCGAGCTAACTGCCTGGATGTCCAAAAACGGTGCCCGAAGTTTTGCTCTGATGAGCCGATCCGGTCCGAACGAGGAATCTCAGGAGAAAATTGCAGCGCTTCAAGCCGATGGAATCAACGTCATCGATGCTCGCGGTGATGTGACTTCCCGTGCCGACATCGACCGTATCGTCAAAGACGTTCAGAACTCCCGCTATCCACTCATCGGAGTGATTCACGGGGCCATGGTTTTGGATGATGAATTCATTGTCGAACTGGATGACGAACGCTTCGACCGGGTTCTCCTTCCGAAAATGCTCGGTGCCTGGAATCTTCATGAGGCGACTCTGGGAATTCAGCTCGAACATTTCATCAGCTTCTCGTCTTTCTCCGCTTTCATCGGTGCGGTGAAGCAATCAAACTACAACGCGGGTAACGTCTTCCTCGATCAGTTGGCTCACTACCGTCAGTCACTCGGATTGCCGGGAATTACCTTCAACTGGGGTGCTCTTAAAGGCGCCGGGTTTGTTGCGCGAAACGAGAAGACTCAGCAGTATCTCGAAATGGTTGGCCTCGGTGCGACCGATATGGACGAGACGCTCCGTCTTTTCAGCCAGGGTGTTCCTTCCGGGGTTCCGCAATTGGGTGCTGCCCGTTGTGACTGGCAGTTGCTTTCCCGCTTCAGTCCATCTGTTGGTGGATCGAACATGTTCCTTCCAGTGGTTCCGCGGAATAGTGGAAGCGGTGGTGATTCGATGGCCGCCAGGATCCTTGAGGCTCCTGCAGACAAGCGAATGACCCTTGTTGAAGATCTAATCGCCGCTCAGGTTGGTGCCGTTCTCGGAACCGACGCAGCGCGGATCGACAGAGACACGCCACTCACCAATCTTGGTCTCGATTCGCTCATGGCGATCGAGCTGGTGAATCGCATTGAGGAAAAACTCGGTATGACCATGCCGATGGGATCAGTTCTTAATGGTCCGAATATTCGCGATCTTTCCATTCCGGTTCTGGAGAAGCTTCTCGAATCCGGTGGTGGCGAAGCCGGTGCCACAACAGGTGCCAGCGCGGCGAATCTCGTCGAGTTTGAAGCCACTGGCGAAATGCCTGAAGTCTTCCCGCTTTCGGAAGGACAGAAGGCTCTCTGGTTCCTCAATCGTCTTGCTCCCGAGTCTTCAGCCTACAATCTGATTTTCTCCGGAAAATTCCGTCCGCTTCTGGACATCGATGCGATGAAGAAAGCGTTCTCGCTCATCTTCGAAAGGCATCCGCTTTTTGACGTTATCTTCAAGACGCAGAATGGCGAGCCGGTCCAGGTTGTTCAAACCGGACGCACCATCGACTTCCGTGAACACGATTGCACCGATCTGTCGGACGCAGAGCTCAAGGCTCAAATCAGTGAACACGCGAACCGTCCGTTCAACCTCGAGCATGGTCCGATCATTCGACTCGAACTTTTCCGCACAGCGGACGAGGCGCACGTTGCGCTCATGAGCATGCACCACATCGTTTCCGATGCGTGGTCGGTCGCGAACCTGATGCAGGATCTTATTGAAGGTTACTTCGCATTCAAAGCGGGTCGGACTCCACAGGTCGAACCGCTTCCTGCAAGTTACGCAGACTTTGTGAAGTGGGAAAAAGCCCACCTCGAAAGCGAAGCAGGTGAGGCCATGTTTGAATACTGGCGCGACCATTTGAAAGGTGCTCCAATGGCACTCGACTTGCCAACGGACCGCCCGCGTCCTCCAGTGCAAACTTTCAATGGCGACACTCTTGGATTCCAGTTGGATGAAGAGCTGACTGAAGCGATTAGTGATCTCTCGAAAGACAATCATGTGACCTTGTTCACGACTTTGCTCTCAGGATACGAAGTCCTCATGCATCGATATTGTCAGCAGGATGACATTGTTGTCGGTGTGCCACTGGCAGGGCGGACTCAGTCGGAGCTCAAGAGCCTGACCGGTTATTTCATCAATCCTGTTCCTGTCCGAAGCGATGTTTCTGAAGATCCGAAGATCTCTGAGTTTCTCGCAGCCAACAGTAACAGCGTAAACGGAGCACTGGAAAATCAGCAGTATCCGCTTTCGAAAATGGTCGACCGTCTCAAAGTCGATCGTGACGCAGGTCGTTCCCCGCTCTTCCAGGTGAGCTTCTCAATGGAGAAAGTTCCCGGAATCGACGAGCAGGGGATTGCTGTTTTCCTGATCGGTCAGGGTGGACACACTTTCCACATCGGCGATTTGTCGATGGAGACAATTGATCTGACAACCCGCCAGGCTCAGTTTGAAATCACTTTAGTGGTCGAAGAAGCCGGTGGACAGATTTTCGGTTGTTGGCAATACAACAACGATCTTTTCGATAAGGAAACGATCACGGAACTCAACGCTCTTTACGAGCAGGTGCTCCGGGCGATGACTGCGAATCCGGATGCGAAAGTATCCGAGCTTAATTTGCTCAGCGAAGAAGACGAGAAATCCATTCTGCTTGATCTCAATGAGACTGAAGTTTCTTTCCCTGAGGAAGCACTGCTTCACGATCTCATTGCGAAAGTAGCTGCTGAGAAGGACGAAGATACCGCCGTAATCTTCGGCGACACCCATGTCACCTATGGCGATCTCGATCGTCTTGCCAATGGCGTGGCCAAACAACTTATCTCTGATGGCGTTTCTGTGGGAGACACAGTTGGAGTGATGGTGGATCGTTCGCCTTCAATGATTGCGGCACTTATTGGGACAATGCGTGCAGGAGCGACCTATGTTCCTCTCGATCCGGAATTTCCGGAACAACGTCTCAGCATGATGCTTGAAGACGCTGCGCCTGTAGCTCTAATTTCATCCACTTCCCTCAGTTCGAAAGTGCCGACCGGAAAATGGAAGTCATTGGATATTTCCAAGGTCGAAGCCACAACCGATGCTCCGGTTGTTTCAGGAGTTACTGCTGAGTCGCTTGCCTATATTATTTACACATCCGGATCGACGGGTAAGCCGAAGGGAGTGGAAATTCCTCATCGCGCTGCTGTCAACTTCCTGACATCGATGCAGGAGACTCCCGGCATGACGGACAAAGACCGTCTCCTCGCGGTGACGACGCTTTCCTTCGATATCTCGCTTCTCGAGATGTTCCTTCCGCTGCTTAGCGGTGCGAAAGTCGTGATCGCCGACAGCAGTGATGTGAAAGACGGACGCCGCCTCGCAAACCTCCTCGAAGAGGAAGACATCACAGTGATGCAGGCGACCCCTGCCACCTGGCAATTGTTGCTCGACTCCGGTTGGGAAGGGCGCAGCGGACTCCGCATTTTCTGTGGTGGTGAGGCGCTGACCCGTTCACTCGCCAATGTGCTCGTCAATTCAGCGGATGAACTTTGGAACCTTTACGGTCCGACCGAGACGACCGTCTGGTCTTCCGTGGAGAAAATCACCGAAGGTAAAGAGTCGATCAATATCGGTAAGCCGATTGCGAATACTCAGATTTATATTCTGGATAAACATCACCAACCGGTTCCACAGGGATTCACCGGCGAACTCTGGATCGGTGGGGCAGGCCTTGCCCGCGGATACAGAAATCAGCCTGAACTGACAGATTCTGTTTTTGTTGATGTCGAATTGCCAAGCGGCAGTCAGCGTATCTATCGCACCGGCGACCTTGCTCGTTGGAATCGCGATGGAAAACTGGAATGCCTTGGACGTGTTGATTTCCAGGTCAAAGTTCGTGGTGTCCGGATGGAGCTCGGAGATATCGAGACGCAGATGGAAGCCAACGCGGGTATCAAGCAGGCGGTCGTGACCAAGCGTGAAGATTTGCCAAGTGGCGAAGGTCTTGTCGCTTACTACATCGCAGAAGCTGATACCGAAGTCGACCTTGCCAACATTCGTCATGATTTGGCAGCCGTTCTTCCGGCCAGCTACATTCCTGCGTTCTTCGTCGGTCTCGAGGCGTTTCCTTTGACTCCGAACTTGAAGATTGATCGTAAGAAACTTCCGGCTCCGAAAGTTGGTGGTGCTGCGGACGGCGAGCGGGTTGCACCGCGCACTCCGACCGAACAGAAAATCTGGGATGTATTCAGTAAGAACTTTGAGTTCGATGATTTTGGCGTGAACGACAACTTCTTCGATATGGGCGGAGATTCGCTCCTCGCCTTGAGAATCATCGTGGAAATTTCCGATGTGTTTAACCGCGAGGTTCCTGTCGATGCTTTCCTCACTCATCCGGATATCGAGCAGCTCTCGAAGTATCTCGACAAAGGTGTCGGCGAAAGCAAAGCAGCGATTGCATCATCTCCGGAAGCCGCTATGCCGGATATCTCCGATCTCGATCACATCGATATTGAGGAATCCGTAGATGTGATGCCCAAACTGGATGCGGTTGCTTTGACTTACATCCCTGAGGGGCTTGCAAGTCTTGCCGGAATTTCCCGTGATGACATCGCCGAGCGTCTCTTCGGAGAACAGCCGCGTCTGACAAATGTTTATGAAACGGCCGAAGGTAAAATAGGGGTGATCATGTTGCCCTGCTTTGAGATCGATTTTTACAAAGATCCTGAAGCAACGGCAAAAGAATCCACCTTGAAGGCTCTTGAAATGGCAGCCGAAGCCGGAGCGACTACGGTTTCTCTGACAGGAGTCATTCCATCGGCAACTAATCATGGTCGTGACATTGAGAAATGGATCGACGGACGCTCTGACCTTCCGGCAATCACCACAGGTGACGCAACCCGTTCGGCGACGATTATTAAATCTGTCGAAGGAATCCTTGCTGAGGCCGGTCGTAAGCTGGAAGACGAGATTCTTTCCGTGGTTGGCCTTGGGTCCATTGGATTCGGAACGCTTCGCCTCATGCTCGACGTCCTGCCTCATCCGAAGCAGATCATCCTGTGCGATCCTTATCAGACCGATGTCGAAATGAGTCGCTTCCGCGACCAGGTTCGCGAGGCCGGATACAAAGGAGACGTCGATATTGTGAAGAACGGTGGCGCTCTTCCACCTGAAGTCTACGAGGCTTCACTGGTTGTCGCTTCCTCCAATCTTCCGGGCGTGCTTGATATCAATGCGCTCAAGCCAAATGCGCTTGTGGTCGACTACAGCTTCCCACCTGTTTTCCGTATCGAAGATGCCATGAAACGTTTCACTCAGGATGGCGACATTCTTTTCACCACAGGTGGAGAGCTCAAGATGCCGTCTATCGTGAGCGAGACGATCTACATCCCTGAGGAAATTGAAGAAATTTCCGACGGTCTCGAAACCGGGTTTATTCAGTTCCTCGGTAGCCGTGACAAACATGAGATCACCGGTTGTGTGCTGGTGAGCCTTCTTACCGGTCGCAATGCTGCCGTGAAACCGACTCTGGGACCCTTGACCAACGAAGATGCCGTGGCTCACTTCAATCTTCTCGAGGAACTCGGCGTCAAACCCGCCAAGCTTCAGATGAGCGGTTTCTTCCTTCCTGAAGAGAAAGTGAAAGCTTTCCGCGAAGGGGAGAAAGACACCACTGCTGCTTCATAGTTGAGCGAATAGCAGAATCAGAATCCTTTATCGATTGAACAGGGTTGGATCTTTGATCCAACCCTGTTTTTTATGGCGTTCTGTCATGAAGTCCGGAAACCAAAGCGGGCAAATTCATAAAACGGGGGATAGTTCGTCTACTCCTAATGAAAGCTCTGATCTTTTTCTTTTCAGCAGGCATACTCCTGTTCCTCTGTTTGCCGATCAATACATTGGTTGGTAAAAATTCTGTCCGAACAGAGGCAGCGACTGCAATTACGAAACAGGGCGTGGATCCTTTACCTGAGCCCGATAGGTCAAAGACGCTCGAAGCAGCGAAAGAAGAGGAAGATTTTGTTACTCTCTCCGACCAGGAGTTCCGCGATGGCGGATTCAGGATCGGAAAAGTGGAATCCAGGAAGTTCTCCGGACGATCATTTGATGTCCAGGTACTCCCGCTTGCCAGCGTTGTGGAAGAAGAGGGAGTAACATTTGTAGTGATTCGCGACAGCAAGGACTCAACACGGTTTGAGAGTCTGGAAGTGACACTGGGAGAAGCTGAAGGAGATTTTGTGGAGGTGCTATCGGGAGTCGAACCCGACGCTGAGGTAGTAGTAGTGAGCACAGAGGAGGAGGTGACCCGGCAGCCGGTGGACCTTCCGGACAGTTTTGTGGATTTGGAATACAATCCAAAGTCGATAGGTCGTGCTCCTGTAAAATCAGTGATCGATTTTTCAGAAGTCGGGGGAAACGCTCTGATGACTGACGAAGTGAATCGTGTGGGTGGATCTTCGATTGTCGCTGAAAGTACGGCGGTTTCAAAGGATTCTGCAAGCGCCGAAGAAGTGCGCTTGTTAGTTGAAGGGGAAGTGAAATACCGGGAGCAACAGGAAGCCATCTTTTTGGCTGAAGTGAAACAAGCCGAAGCGGCGGATCAAAAAGAGAAACAAGAGGCCAGATTGCTTGCCGAGGCGAAGGCCAGGGAAGCGGCAGCGAAAGAAGAGGCACGGTTGATTGCTGAGGCGAAGGCCAAAGAAGCGGCAGCTAAAGAGGAAGCTCGATTGCTTGCCGAGGCGAAGGCCAGAGAAGCGGCAGCGAAAGAAGAGGCACGTTTGCTAGCTGTAGCGAAGGCCAAAGAAGCGGCAGCTAAAGAGGAAGCTCGACTGCTTGCCGAGGCGAAGGCCAAAGAAGCGGCAGCCAAAGAGGAAGCTCGGTTGATTGCGGAGGCGAAGGCCAAGGAAGATGTGGCGAAAGAGGAAGCACGATTGATTGCAAAGGCGAGGGCCAAAGAAGCGGCAGCCAAAGAGGAGGCACGGTTGATTGCGGAGGCGAAGGCCAAAGAAGCGGCAGCCAAAGAGGAGGCACGGTTGATTGCTGAGGCGAAGGCTAGACAGGCGGCAGCGAGAGAGGAGGCACGGTTGATTGCCGAGGCGAAGGCTAGACAGGCGGCAGCGAGAGAAGAGGCACGGTTGATTGCCGAGGCGAAGGCTAGACAAGCGGTAGCGAAAGAAGAGGCACGGTTGATTGCTGAGGCGAGGGCTAGAGAAGCGGCAGCCAAAGAGGAAGCTCGGCAGTTCGCCGAAGCGAGACCGATGGAAGCAGTGAGGGGAATTGAGGGGCGCAGGACGAGTAGAATCGTGGCAGTACCAGTCACTTCGGCGGCCATTGAAAATGGCAGGCGGGAGAATGTTCAACTCCCCAGTTTCGAAGACTATATTTCAATTCACCAGCCGGCGGTGACACCAGTAGGAAGATTTTATGGTGAAGCTCATTATGGTGAAGCCCATTTTGATGTCCATGAATACGGAGGTCGGGGATTCCAAGGCTCTTCAGGTTCCTGTTCTTCTTCACATCGAGGGAGGTGGTGAAAAGCTCCGAAGGGAATAAGGCGTGCGCCATCCTTTTTCGTGATATCCATTTCACTAGCTGAACTCAGTCAGAACGCGCAGGATCGAATGTCCGGATGTTTCCAGATCTGAAGCGAGAGCCCGGGTTTCGGTTCAGGTTCCTTTTTCAGTCTTCCTCGTTACCAATCTCTCAAAGTCTCCCGGAGAAATGTTTCCGCCGCAGATGATTGTCGCCACCGACTTCCCTGCGAATCGTTCACGATCTTCCAGAATCGCTGCGATACCCAGGGCGGCGGAAGGCTCGACGATAAGGCCTGCATATTGATAGAGATATCGCATTCCTTCGATGATTGATTCTTCTTCGACGAGAATGGTGTCGTCAATCACTTGCATTAAATCCTCAAGAACCTCGGGGATCGTAAATCGTCCGGCCACACCATCGGCGATCGTGTTCATGGTTTCCGTGGAAAGCGCTTTCCCGGCTCGTAGTGAGAGCGTAGTTACCGGGGCGCCCGAGGGCTGAACGGTCACGATTTCAATTTTGGGACAGAGTTTTTTCATGACAAAGCCGACCCCGGAGGCCATTGCCCCCGCGCCGAGAGCAATCAGAACAATATCGAAAGATTCACTGATCTCAGCCAGCTCAAGTCCCATCGTCGCGGCTCCTTCACAGGTACGGATATCAAGGCTGTCTTCGACTAAAAACGAGCCTTCTTCTTTCGCTATTTTCCCGGCTGTCAGTCGGGCTGTCTCGAAGTCGGCATCGACGAGATGGATTTCGGCTCCCAGTTGGCGAATCATATCCAGCTTGAGTGGACTTGCCGAGGCGGAAGCCACGACTTTCGTTTTCATTCCACGTTTGCCTGCGCTGAAAGCCAGTGCCTGTCCGAGGTTGCCAGCGCTGGCGCAGAGCACGGAATCAACATTTCCCTCTTTCGCTAATGCAGACACGAGCGTTTCAGTTCCTCTTCCTTTAAAACAACGGACCGGATTCGCTGTCTCCAGTTTGATGGTAAGGTCGCAGCCGAGAACCCGACTCAAGGCCCCACAGACGTACTGAGGGGAATTCAGAAATACCGGGTCAATGGTATTTGCAGCGGAGCGAACGCGTTCGAGACAGAGGCGGGTCATTGCCATTCAAAAGATAGACAAGTTCAGTCTTGTCTTATAATTTTGGTTTCATCAATCATGAACTGAAAAAAATGGAATGCCTGAAATGAAACCGGATGCTGTAAAATTTCTTCTCATGGCTGAAGACATGAATCGCGCGGTGGCTTTCTACCGGGATGTTTTGGGATTTGAAGAGGGGTTTGTTTCAGAATACTGGTCCGAGCTACGTTTTGGGGACGCTATCCTTGGGATTCATGGCGGAGGTGATTGTGCCCCGAAGAAGACCGGCCTTTCTATCCAATACAAAGATGTGAGCGATGCTTTCGAAATTGCGATCGCTGGCGGGGCTACTGCTGTCCAGAAGCCGGAGCAGCGGGAAGGGGAGCCGATCATTATCGCTTTAATTGCCGACACCGAAGGAAATCACATCGGCCTGACCCAATTTGTCGGGCAGGATTGCACCTGACTGATCGGATCAATCCCGTTCAACGGGAATCATTTCCACAACCCGGTCCTGATCGAGATTGTCCGGGAGCAGGTGAGTGATGAGAATAATCCCTGCACCATTTTTCCGTTCCTCATGGAGTGCATCGATGACCAGCTCAACCGACTCCGGGTCGAGCGCGGCAAAGGGTTCGTCCATGAAGAGAAATGGGCGGCCGCAGACGAGGGCCCGGCAAAGAGCGAGACGATATTGTTGCCCCACGCTGAGGTTTCGTCCGCGATCGGAGAGAATGGTATCGAGACCACCGCGATATTCCACAAGCTCAGAGAGACCCACCTCTTTGAGTGAGGACCACACTGCGTCGTCGTCGACGCCATCCATTCCAAGAGTGATGTTGTCGCGGATACTGCCGACAAACAGATAAGGCTGTTGTTCGACAAAAGCGGAGATGAAGTTTGGTGCCTGGGGAAAGGTGACGTCAGAACCATCCTTCAGAGTGATATTAAACTGCCCTTCGTTTGCGCGCCGCAGACCGGAAAAGGATTCAACAAAAGTGGATTTCCCACAACCGGACTGTCCCATGATGGCGATCATCTCGCCTGTCTTGAGTTCGAAATCGAATTGGTCAATCGTTGGGGGAGCATCTCCGTAGGAAATTACGATATCGCTGGCGGACATTTTTGCGACCTGATCGACTTTTCCAACAAATTCTCCGAAAGCTTCGTCGCGATCTGTTTCTTTGATCGAGTCATCGTAGAGCAAGGAAGCGAGCCGGCCTCCTTCAATGAAGAATCGGTTCCAATCGTAGGCTGAGGAAACGAGGCTTCCAGCCGCACCGAGGAACATGCCGATGTAGAATGGATACGTCATCGCCTCTTTCGCAGTGATATCTCCGCCCCGGATCTGGTAAGCAACAAGGGTGATGACTGCTGTCACGATGAGCTGGCTGGCCATCTGATTCATCCCCATCAGCACCGCCATCGACCGGATGATTCGCATGCCGGCGGCGAAAAGAGATTTCAGCTGTTTACCGATTCTCCTATTGGTAAATTCTTCTGCGCTATAGCTTCGAATGGTCCGCAGGCCTTCGAAGGTTTCGATCATGGTCTGGAAGACACCGCCTTCGATTTGTCGGACGGAACTCAATACCGGTGCCATTTTCCGTTGAACAACAATATTGAACCATCCCAGAAAAAGCGCGCCGACGAGAGGTAGAAATGCCACCCAGCCGCTTTGAATAAAGAACATCACTGAGATGCCCACGAGAAAGGTGAAATTACGAAGTTGCTCGGGCAGGGAGTCCGTCAGGAACTCTTCGGCATTGTAAAGATCGCCGGTCATTCGGGTGAGCCAGTCGCCGCGTTGTGCGGAATCGAGCGCATCGATCCGCGTTTGCCCCAAACCAATCACAGCATCGCGTTTCAATCCGACGCTGATTGTGAGCTGTCTCTTATACACATCTGACGCTGCCGACGAAGAGGATAGTGTAGAT
>CAJXQE010000165.1 GCA_913058215.1 uncultured Verrucomicrobiales bacterium | reverse complement strand
AGCGTCAGATGTGTATAAGAGACAGGCTTGAAGAAGTCGGCGGCGGAAGGTAGACCTTTATATGCTTAGTTGATTTCCTACTTCCCTTGGAAATGAAAACCGGGTTGGTGCTGCAAGGCGCCACCCGGTTTTTTGGTGCCTCTAACAAAGAGAGTATTCATCTCGTTATGACACTGAACAGGCTTTTGATTTCACCGGCGACTGCCATAGATTCCCCTCACTATGAAAGCACTCGCCAAAACGCAGTCAAAAGAGGGACTCGAAATAATCGAAGCGCCCCTTCCCGAGATTGGAATCAGCGATGTCTTGATCAAGGTTGACCGAACCGGAATCTGCGGAACCGACCTTCACATATATCTCTGGGACGAGTGGGCAAGTAAAACCGTTCCTGTTCCTCTCATCGTCGGCCACGAGTTTGTTGGAGAGATCGTGGAAACAGGGAGCAATGTCCGCGACTTCAAAGTTGGTGATGTGGTCAGCGGTGAAGGCCACGTCGTCTGCGGTCATTGCCGGAACTGTCTGGCCGGGCGTCGTCATCTCTGTGCCGAAACCATGGGGGTCGGGGTCAACCGTCCCGGTGCTTTCGCCGAATATGTCGCCCTCCCCCAAACGAATATCTGGCTGCACGGAAAAGGAATCTCCCGGGATGTTGCCTCCATTTTCGATCCTTTCGGAAATGCCACTCATGCCGCGCTGTCATTCGACATTCTGGGAGAGGATGTTCTCATTACCGGAGCAGGTCCCATCGGATGCATGTCGGCAGCAATCGCAAAACACGCCGGTTCCAGACACATTGTCGTTACCGATATCAATCCATGGCGCCTCGAGCTGGCGAAAAAAATGGGAGCAACCCGAACTGTAAATGTAAACGAAGAGAAGCTATCGGATGTTCAGAAAGAACTCAACATGAGCGAAGGCTTCGACGTCGGCCTGGAAATGTCCGGGAACGAACACGCCTTCCGCGCTATGCTGAGGAACATGGCTCATGGAGGGAAAATCTCACTACTGGGAATACCTTCTCATGACATTGCCATCGATTGGAATCAGGTGGTATTCAACGGGCTCACCATCAAAGGAATTTACGGCAGGGAGATGTACGAAACCTGGTATAAAATGACCGTGATGCTTCAAGGAGGACTCGATATTTCCCCTGTCATCACTCACCATTTCCCTGCGGACGAATTCGAAAAAGGATTCAGCGCAATGCGCGAAGGGAATTGTGGGAAAGTGATCCTGAACTGGTAGTTTCATTGAACAATTTTCAGCAACTCATCCTCTTATGATATCTGAACAAACTCTACAGTCGCTCGACTCCACTCTTTCCGAGATTCGTGAAAACGGCTTCTGGAAAGAGGAACGCGTCATTGCGAGCTCACAGAATTCTCACATCGAAGTCCCCGGCCGGGGTGAAGTGATCAACCTCTGCGCCAACAATTATCTCGGTCTTGCTGACGACCCGCGCATTTTGGAGGCAGCCCGGATTGCTCTCGACGAGCGCGGATTTGGAATGGCGTCGGTCCGGTTCATTTGCGGCACTCAGGATATCCACAAGGAACTGGAGTCCCGCATTTCCAGTTTCCTCGGAATGGAAGACACGATTCTCTATTCCTCGTGTTTCGATGCGAACGGTGGACTCTTTGAAACCTTGCTGGGCCCTGAAGACGCCGTCATCAGCGATGCTCTCAATCACGCCAGCATCATAGACGGAATCCGGCTTTGCAAAGCAAAGAGGTATCGCTATGCCACCTGCGACATGACCGAACTCGAGGAAAGACTGCAAGAGGCGGACGCGGCAGGAGCAAAGACAAAACTGATCGCTACTGATGGTGTCTTTTCCATGGATGGAACCATCGCCAAGCTTCCTGAGATCTGTGATCTTGCAGAGAAGTATGGCGCACTTGTCATGATGGATGAATGTCATGCTACCGGATTCATCGGAAAGGATGGTCGCGGCAGCCACGAACATCACGATGTTATGGGCCGGGTTGATATTATTACGGGAACACTCGGCAAGGCACTCGGTGGAGCCAGTGGCGGTTTTACTTCTGCGAAAAAGGAAGTCATCGCTCTCTTGCGTCAACGCTCGCGGACTTACCTCTTTTCAAACTCGATCGCCCCTCCCATCGTAGCTGCATCGATTCGGGTTTTTAAAATCCTTGAAGAGTCGAGTGAGCTACGGGAAAAATTACGGAAAAACACAGCCTTCTTTCGCAAAGGAATGACCGACGCCGGATTTGATGTCGGCCCTTCGGTAACACCAATTGTCCCTGTAATGCTTTACGATGCAAAAATTGCCGGGGCCATGGCAGAGAAATTATTGGATGAAGGAATCTACGTGATCGCATTTTCTTTCCCGGTAGTGCCGGATGGAAAAGCGAGAATTCGGACCCAGGTGTCGGCTGCTCATTCTCGGGAAGATCTTCAAAAGGTGATTGATGCCTTTGTGAAGGTTCGAGATGATCTGAAAGCGTAGTGATTCTTTCGCCGAAAGGCGGCCTCCACTCATCCACGCTCCTCCGGCGGATAGGCTTCTCCTTCAATCGGCGAATGAAGTCTACTTTTCGTCTTTACCAATGTTGCGGATTCCATCTACGATTCGGGCAGCTTTGGAAACCGCTCAGTTATGAAAGAAGACGTCGCCCTCAAATTCGGTAAAGGACAGATCTCCGGAATCATTTCGGCCATGCTCGGCATTCTAGGACTCTGCGGAGTTCTTTGCTTCCGCTTTCCTGACGTCTTCACATCAGAGCAATTTCGAGCGGCTTACACCCAGGATTTCGCCCGGAACCTTCTCTTCTGGGGACTGATTACCGCCTACATCATGGGGATCATCAGCTACGCCCTCAATCAGTCCAAGGTCCTCGCCTGGATCGGAATCGGCACGGCATTTCTGGCAAGCCTTCTTGGCGGATCCCGTATTGAAGTCTCCCCCTACGAATCCACCGCTTACTCATTTGGTCTCGACTGGTTCGTTATCAGCTTCATTTTTTCCATGCTGATCTTTATTCCTATCGAAAAAGCTTTTGCCCTGCGAAAGGATCAGAAGATTCTCCGGAAAGGATGGCGACTCGACCTGACCTACTTCATCGTCAGTCATTTACTTATTCAGTTCATCTTCCTGTGGACGAACTTGTTTGCTGCAAATGCTTTCGGATGGGCGGCGACCGCAGACCTCCAGTCCACAATTCGCTCCATGCCAATATGGGTGCAATTCATCATCGCCGTCTTCCTCGCTGACTTGTTTCAATATTGGACTCACCGGTTTCATCATAAGTTCGGTTTCCTCTGGAAGTTTCACTCCATTCATCATTCCAGCGAATCGATGGACTGGCTGGCCGGCTCGCGAACTCACCTTGTCGAAATCTTCATGACCCGGGCCATGGTGATGGTTCCGCTTTATGTCTGTGGATTTTCAGAACCGGCGCTGAATGCTTATGTAGTTCTCGTTGGTGTGCAGGCAGTGGCAATTCATGCGAACCTGGGCCTGAACTTCGGTCCGCTTCGTTACATTTTGGCGACTCCCCAGTTTCATCACTGGCACCATGCAAAGGACGCCGAATACTGCGACGCAAATTATGCGGTTCATCTTCCTGTCATCGACATGATCTTCGGAACTTATCGCTGTCCCAAAGGGAAATGGCCGGATGAATATGGAATCATGGCCGGGGAACCCCCTCCCGGATTCTGGCAGCAGACATTGCATCCTTACCGCCGGCCGAAGAAAAAATAAACTTGGAAGTTGCCGGAGTTTCTACCCAACCAACTCTGCGAGGATCTTTGTCTTCAACTCCTGCATTCTCGCATCGGATTTCTCGGCGGCTGTGAGTTCCGCCCATAGCATCCAGGCGTCACCAGCGCGATTTGCGGCCAGATAGTTCTCACACTGTTTGATAACTCCATCGAGAGATTCAGCCCGCTCCGGCGCTCCTGAAGCATCGGAAACCGTAGCGAATTCCTGAGATGCCAAAACAGTTCCCGCAGCTTCGCCACCGCGAACCGAGACCCGATAATTCTGTCCGGCCTCAAGGGCACTTGCATCCTTCATCAAAGAATATCTCACTGGCGAAAAAGCACGATCCAGACTTGCCACGACGGCACCTGATTCCGCATTGACGACATCCACAAAGACAACCCCGCCATTATCTGTTTCCCAGGTAAAGGTAGGTTCTGAAAACCCCGTCACTTTACCGGGTGTTAATACACTCGCCTCAGTTGCCACCAGAATTGGCAGACCGGCTGGACGCTCATTGTTATTCTTGATGACAAAAATCCCCACAGCAATCGCTGCGGCACAGATGCCCCAGCTAACAACAGCCGGTCGGAAAATCGAAGCTAACAGACCACCATCCTTTTTGACCGGACCGGCAATTGGACTCGTATCCATACTGCGGACGTAGACACTGCCTGACAGAGCAGCTTCTTCCTCGGCCAATAGATCGAAAGTTTGCTTCTTACTCTCCTCAAACATCATCCTTACGGAATCGGGAAGATTCGGAACATCACCGCTATCGACGGTCGTTTCTTTGCCCATATCCGCCAGCAGACGATTCATGGTAGCGTCGGCATCGAGATCTATTTCACCGTCTGCAAGATTTCGGCGGGCGACATCCATGTCGATTTTCCCCATCTGGCCGAGTACGCTTTCCAGCTCGAGATCCGATAATTCTTCAACTTTCCTCTTCATATCTCCCCCCTTTGCCCGAAGGCCATATCCGTATTTTTCTTCAAAAGGCCGCCCAGGATCTCACGCGCCTTTACCAAATCCGAGCAGATGGTCCCTTTCGGTCGCCCTCTCTTTCTCGCAATTTCGTCCGTCTTGAGTCCTTCAAAATAGAAATCCTGAATCACCTCACCGAAGCGTTTTTCCATTCCGTCGACTGCCGAGTTGATATCGTCGCAGATCTCCTGCTTCTGCTTGTCATCCCTTTTCAAAAACTCTGTCTCTGAAACGGAATCGATCGCACTTTCACCGGGCAAACGGGTCCGTCTCCGAATCTCGTCAATCGCCCGGTTACCAATAACCCGCGCCACGATATTTACGATATCGTCGAAGTTGCGAGCTTTGACAAAAACGGTCTGTGTCGGATTCAGTATCTGCGGAACCACTTCCTTTGCAATCACCTGAGCGACAAGATCTTCAATCTGTTGGTTCGAATCGTAGTAGAGCTTCTTTTTTGCTGCCATCCACGCGACTTTCCACAGCTTTTGATAGGCCGCGTCCCACGCATGGGCGCGATTTGAGCGAAGCTCCTCAAGGGAAATTTCAGTGCTATCAACGGGGCAATCCATTTCAACGATTTTGCATGCGAAAGAAAATGAGATTGGAAAGGGTATTCGACCCATCGTCAAGCCCGCTCTCAGTTTTTGAGCTGCTATTCTCAGGATACTGCGGATAGCTTCCAGTTCAATCCCGTTTCGATGTTCGAAGAGGGCACTTTCGTAGAAAATTGTGTGACTCATAGCGTTATTTTTTTCTAAAAGAGAGAGAGAGCAGCACCCCGGTTTGAATTGATAACCCCTTATCACCCCCGGGGCGCTGCTACTTCGATTTCGCTTCTCGTGAAATTTCTTTAAATTGTTCTCAAGCCCGAATTGTCCGTTTCCAGATACGATTCGATCCATCTGAGAAAACGTCTTTGAATGTCACCACCGTCACCCAGAAGCGGATGGCCTCGCCGTTGCTCTTCATGACCAACTTCTGCATTTGGCATCGCTCGATCTCGGCGGTCTTCACTTTGAAAACCTTCGGAGCAAAATAGGGAACCTCTGTATCGCTTGAAGCAGCGGCCACATTCGATGACCCCAAAGTCAGCAAGGCTGTGGCGATAAGTGTGATTAAAATTAGGCTTTTCATGGTTTCGATTGGGTTCCACTTAGTGGTGTTCACAAGGGGAATCGAAATCCGGTGCAGTCTGATTGGAAAAAGTTGAGTAATTTTTCGAAAAATGCCCGAACCCCCTATTCATTAGGCCTTCAGCCTGCTAAAAAGAATACTGGATTCACGAAATCGCCTACGCATTCTCTGCCCTGCTGCCTTGTCTTCGCGAAAATTCTCCCTAATCCCTTTCCATTCGGCTTTAAGGGAAAAGAGGCACACAAATCTTAGAGAATGAGACGCGACTGACGACTAGACCGGTCCGTCGTCATCCCCACAGCAACGAAATTCGGAAAAATTCCGTCTCTCCCTCTATCCCGGGCAATCAATCCTATAGACGAGAAGCAATCTCCTCAGCCACCTGATCCGCCAGAAAATCCGAACCCTCGTCCGTGTAGTGCAGATCCTGAGGCTTATGAAATTCCTCAAAGCGTGGCATCATGTATCCGTGAAGGTCGTTAACCGGAATTTCCAGCTCCTTCATCAGCTTCGCCGCGATAAGGTTGTATTTCGTCTCATCGTCGAAAGTCCGGTCCGGGTTCAACTTCCCCTTCGGGATCGGTGTCGTTGACGCGAAGAGCAGTTTCGCCCCGGTCTTTTGCAAACGCCCCACCAGAGTGCGCAAATTCTTTTCATAGTCCTCCGCAACCACTTGATTCTTGCCGCCCTCCATGTGTTTCAGATCATGGATACCCCAATTGAAATGAATTAAATCCCAGTTTCCATCTCCGAGCCATTTGTCGATGCTCGCGAGTCCACGGGATGTCGGCCCTCCGTTTGCAGGAATTCTGTGAACGTTCGCTTTGCCTTTTAGACGCTCACGCACCGGCACTGTGTATCCCATGGAAATGGAATCCCCTATCAACAATACCCGGGGAAGCGAAGGGTCGTCTTTCACTTTCACCAGAGAGGGATGGATCTTCTTTTTCGCAGCCGCTTTCTTTGCCGCCGGCTCCTGAGACTTCCCTGGAAGGGTGAGCCCAATCATCGCAATCAATAGAAAAATCCTAATCATACCCCAACTATGACGACAACAATTCGCCATCGCAAGCACTCTTGCGCTATTGATATTTCGGTATTTCGCGGCTTTCTTACCTGGTGCCTGAGGATGATAGCAGTGACTCCCCGGAAGAGGAAGAAGATGACGCCTTTCAAAAGATCGAGAAAGATTTTGATCTCTTTATGTCCAAGATCGGAGATGACGAAGACGAACGAAGCGACGATATCGGAATCGAGGATCGTCTGGACCCCTGGGGCGTGAGCGATATGGAAACAGATCCCGAGTCGCTCCCAAGCGATTTTCTTTCTCCGAAGGAGATCGAAAATGTTGCCGACCGCCTCGACGGTCTGAAAGTCCAGTCTCCCCGGGAGATTGAAAAGCAATTGCTCAGTCACGGTTATCGCGGTCAGGAGTATGCCCGGCGCGCCGGCTCCGTTCTGGCCTATCGCCACATGCAGAGGCTTCGCCGTGAGTTTATCGAGAAGGCTCCCACTGAAGACCTCTCCCTCCGGGAAAATTATCTTTTTCTCGGCGCCACAGGTTCCGGAAAAACCTATCTCTCTGAACTTCTCTTCCGCGACATCCTCGGAGTTCCCACAGTCGTTGCGGATGTTACCCGTTGTTCCGAGACTGGCTATATCGGGGACGACGTTCTCATGCTGCTGTCGGAACTTTACGAAAACGCCGGACAGGATCGAGGCTGGGCCAGTTGCGGAGTCATCTGTCTCGACGAATTCGACAAGCTTGCTGCAAGCCGCTCCTCCGCCCGCTTTGCCGGTGAAGGTACGACTAAAGACGTGAGCGGATTTGGCGTTCAACGCGGACTTCTCAATTTGCTCTCCGGCCAGAGTTCCCCTTTCCCGACAGACTTCGGATACAGTGGTTTTGGACAAAGAATCAATATGCCGCTGCGGAACATCATGTTCATCGCCTGCGGGGCTTTCAGTGGTCTAAAAGAAACAGCCGAACTCGCCATGGGCGCAGCACCTCGCATTGGATTTGACGCGGACCACTCCGGATCAACCGATGACTCACTCGTCGCCAGGATTGGTTCAGAACTTCTCGAAAATACGAAAGCGTTTTCCAACTACGGGATCCTTCCCGAGCTGCTCGGACGTTTTTCCCGGCTGGTCCCCTTTCAACCTCTTGAGGCTGATGTCCTCCGGGAGATCCTTGAAGATACTCTACTGAAATCCTACCGACGCGAATTCGAACAGGAACACGTCGAGTTGACGGTCGAAGAGGAGGTCATCAAACACATCATCACTTCCGCCGGCCAAAGGGAAACCGGCGCCCGGGGTCTGCGGGCATCACTCGTTCCACACCTGGAGGAAGCGGCCTTTCAGACTTTCGGTGAAAAAACCGAATCACGCGTCCGGGTTTACCTGGAAAAAGGGGAAGTGAAACTCGAAGTCGTCTCCTTCGCCTGACCGTTGTTCACTCACCGACCAGCGCCTCCACCCGTTCCGGAACTGGCGGATGGCTGTAGTTCAGGAAAACGTAGAAGGGATGCGGCGTTAGATTACTGAGATTGTCTTTGCTTAACTTCTTCAAAGCGTCCGCCATCACCTCGGGCTTCCCTGTCACTTCAGCTGCGTAAGCATCCGCTTCAAACTCGTGTTTACGACTGAAGACATTCTCCACTACCGAAAGAACATGCTGAACCGGTTGCATCAGGATCATGAAAAGAACCAGGCTGACGTAGACCGATGTCTCCGCGACGCCGAAAGCCTCATGCAGTCCGCGATTGTTCATCATCAGGCCGATCAGAAAAAAGACGACTCCGGATGCGATGATCCCGGAAATCATCCCTTTGACGATGTGCTTCTTTTTGAAATGGCCGATCTCGTGAGCCAGCACCCCGACCAGTTCATCGGTGGTGTGCTTTTCGACCAGCGTATCGAAGAGCGCGATCCGCTTGTTCTCTCCAAATCCGGTGAAGAAGGCATTCGACTTTGCGGAGCGTTTTGACCCATCCATGATCGACACTTCCTTGAGAGGAAAATCGCATTTCGCAGCCATGGCTGTAATTTCATCCTTCAACTCCCCTTCACCCAATGGCTCAAATTTATTGAACAGCGGCATGATCCAGGTCGGGGCTACGTAGGCGAGGAACAGTGAGAACACCGTCATCAGAATCCAGCCCCACAACCAGGCCATCGAAAGATTCTCGAAAAGCCAGAGAATTGAAGCCAGGAGCGGAAGCCCGAGAATAGCCCCGAGCGCCAGCCCCTTCACCAAATCCAGGGCATAGGTCCCTATCGTGGTTTTGTTGAAACCAAATTTCTCCTCGATCACAAAGGTCTCGTAGAGATTGAATGGAAGCGCGAGCAATTGCTGGCCCACCATCAAGGCAGAGATGAAAATCAATCCGGTCACGATCGGCCCAAAACCGAACTCCCTCACCCAGTTGTCGAGCCACCCGAATCCACCAAGCCACCAGAAGGCAAAGAGAACCACCAAATCAAAAATCGACTCCCCAATTCCATAGACCGCTTTGGTACGGGTGTAGTCCTGCGACAGCTCGTATTTCTCCTGATCTATCAATCCTGAAAACCCTGCCGGAACCTCAGGATCCAGAGACTTCATGTTCAGCAGCGTCGCGAAAAAATCAATTTTCCAGACGACGAAAAGGCCGACTGCGATAGCGATGAACCACGGATTAATTTGCATGCCTGAACTATGATCAGGTTTCGCCGAAAGGAAAGAAACTCTTCCTCCGATCAGGAGAGAATATCCTTCACGACGTGTCCGTGGACATCCGTGAGACGATAATGCCGACCTTGAAAGAAATAGGTCAGCTTCTCGTGATCGATTCCTAACTGATGCATAATTGTCGCATGCAAATCATGCACGTGAATCGGATTCTCGGTGATGTTGTAGGAGAAATCATCAGTCGCCCCGTAGGTCAGGCCCGGTTTGATTCCGGCGCCTGCCATCCATAGCGAAAAGCAACGGGGATGATGATCCCGGCCGTAGTTTTCGCGAGTCAATTTTCCCTGACAATAGGAAGTCCGGCCGAACTCTCCACCCCAGACCACTAAGGTATCTTCCAACAAACCGCGCTGCTTGAGATCCTTCACCAAGGCAGCCGAAGCCTGATCCGCATCGCGACATTGCCCCGGCAATTGCGTCGTCAGATTAAAATGCTGATCCCACCCCATGTGATACAACTGGATAAACCGCACATCACGCTCCGCCATACGCCGGGCGAGAAGGCAGTTGTAAGCATAGGTCCCACGAGTTTTCACATCGGGACCATACATGTCGAGAATGTGCTGCGGCTCGTCGGAGAAATCAGTCAACTCCGGCACAGATGTCTGCATCCGGTAGGCCATTTCATATTGACCAATCCGGGTGTTGATTTCCGGATCGCCAAACTCCTCGAGTGATTGCTCATTAAGCTCTGCGAGATCATCCAGCATTCGACGGCGCGATTTCGCATCGAATCCTTTGGGATTGTTAAGGTAAAGAACCGGGTCTCCAACTCCCATGAATTTCACCCCGGCGTGCTGAGTCGGAAGAAAACCACTTCCCCAGAGTCGATCATAGAGCGGCTGACAATTCGGGCGTCCTGTTCCACGAGACACCATCGAGATAAAACTCGGAAGGTTGTCGTTAGCCGAACCAAGTCCATAGGAAAGCCAGGACCCCATGCTGGGGCGACCGGCGAGTTGGTGACCGGTTTGAAAGAATGTCACCGCTGGATCGTGATTGATCGCTTCAGTGTACATCGAACGAATCAAACAGATATCGTCTGCAATCGCCGATGTATGAGGCAGAAGCTCACTGATCTCCATTCCGGATTTGCCGTGCTTCTTAAATTCATACTTCGTGCCGGCGAGCGGAAACGTTTTTTGCCCTGCTGTCATTCCGGTGACGCGCTGCGTCATTTCGAAGTGATCCCGCATATCCTCGCCAAAGTGCTTTTGTAAAAGCGGCTTGTGATCGAAAAGATCCTGCTGTGAAGGCGCTCCGCTCTGGAAGAGGTAAATAATCCGTTTCGCTTTCGGAGGGCTGTGAAATTTCTTCAACACTCCATTGAGATTCTCGTCATCTTCGGCAGTTGCATCCTTGCCTAAGAGCGAAGCCAGAGCAGCAACTCCGATTCCCTTTGCGGCAGTTCCAAAGAAATGGCGCCGGTTTTGCAGAAGCTGATACTCGCTTGCTGGATTCGAATTCATAACAAATACTGGTTCAGTTATTTCCGGGGATGGAGAAGGACGGCTTTCAAATTCATCACCGCTCCACTTTGTTTCACGCTACGCACTTCAACTTTCAAGGAATCCGCTGAGGTGAGTTCCACTTTTCCGAGTGCCTGGACCTGGTAGACATACCAGCTACCCGTGGACTTGAGCGGCACGGGAATCACCTTTTCATTGACCGTGACAGAGGCCGTTGCCTCACTGTTTCCGGCTCGTGAATAGACGAGTTCAAGATCGTATTCTCCCGCAGCGAAGCCCGGCGTTTTGAGATCCCATTTCACATAGTCGTTTCCATTCCCCCAGAATCCGATGCGGTGATTCCCCGGATGAGTTTCCAACTTGGCTTTCTCGCCAACAACCGCTGAATCCAAGGCACTGAAAACGATGAGGCCATCCGACTGAACCCCGGATTTCTCCACAACGACCAGTTGGACCGAATCTTGTTTCTTATCCAAAAGGTGAAGTTTTATCTCACTGGCATCATTGTTGAAACTCCATCGAACAAAATTGCTATCTTTCCCGCTCGTCGCCCGGACAATATTCGCAAACGGAGTCGGTAGATCTACGATTCCATCGTCAGGAAGTTCCTCTTGGATTGATACAGTCACCTGATGACTTCGATCTTTCTCAGCCGGCGTCGATACAACGATCGGTGTTGGCTTCTCCCATGGAAGGTGGCCCCAATGCTTCTCACCCTTGTGATTCTCCTGAAGAGACCCTTTCGTGCTCCTTCCGCCCTCAACATATCGACGCAGTATCGCCGAAAGCTCAGATACCACTTCCGGATGCTTGTCATGAAGGTTGACTGACTCTTTTGGATCTGCTTCGAGATCGTAAAGCTGCACGTCTGGCAATTTCTGTTTCGCCGCGGCTGGTTCACGCGGTTCACTCCATCCTCCCGAGCCCTGAGAATACAGGATCTTCCACTTTCCTTTTCGCACCGCAAAATGACCGGATATGGAATGACAAATCACAGCCTCGTGCAAAGGAACCTCAAGAGTTTCCCCTTTTAAAACAGGAAGGATACTAACACTGTCCTCAGCGGCGTTCTCCGGTAGATCATGATCCACCACTTCCGCGACAGTCGCCATAATATCCGCTACCGAGATAAGCTCATCGCTCCGGACACCCGCTTCAACTTTCCCGGGCCAGCGAACGATAAACGGGACCCGGTGACCGCCTTCAAAGGCATCCGCTTTGTTGCCACGCCAGCTTGCTGTGAGATCCACGCCCTTCCCCTTGAGATCATCAAACTTGGCGATGGGCGAAGTCCCGTTGTCAGTCGTGAAAAACACGAGAGTATTGTCGCCCTGCCCCGACTCATCGAGAGCCTTGAGAACTTCACCGACCGCCCAGTCCGTTTCCAAAAGAAAATCTGCGTAATCGCTGACGCCACTTTTCCCTTTCCAGTTTTCATCAGGAGCAATCGGTGAATGAGGCGATGGCAAAGGGACGTAAAGAAAGAAGGGGGCGTCAGATTTGGCGTGTTCATGAATCGCCTTCTTGCACCGTTTCGCGTACTCCGGCAAAACTGCCTCCAGACTCCAATCTGCCACAGCGGGTCCATTACCTACGCCGGTGTACGAAGTGATCCCGATTTCTTTTGCCGTGGTCGTAATTTCGCCAAGAATCTTTTCATTTTCCCGCCACGCATAAGGTGGCCAGTTGGGAACATCATCACCGAACCAGTAATCAAATCCCCGATCATTCGGCCCGCCTTTTATGGCCCCTTTGAAATCAATCTCCGATTCCTTCTCCGTAAAACCTCCACCCTTTTTGGGCCAGTTGAAACCGAGGTGCCACTTCCCAATCATGGTGGTGTCGTAGCCATGTTTCTTCAACATTCCGGGCAGAGTCAGTCTGCCTTCTTCGATCAGAGGCCGTTCCCATTTCCCCACAATTCCGCGTTTCAATCGGGACCGCCAGTTGTAGCGCCCTGTCAGTAGGCCATAGCGCGAAGGAGTGCACACTGCTGAAGTTGTATGCGCATCCATAAATGACATTCCCTCTTTTGCGAGCTGATCCAGATGCGGAGTCTCCAAGCCGAGCTTCTCATTAAATGCGCCAACACAGTCGATGCCCATGTCGTCGGCGAAAATGACGACGATGTTGGGCTTCTCGGCGCATATTGCAGAGATGGACGCAGAAGCGATAAGAGTAGCGAGTAATTTCCGAATCATTGCAGAGATATGGTGGTGTCGAGATTGAGGACTAGATGCGCAGCTGCCGTCCAGGCAGCGTGCTCCGGAACAGGAAGGCTCTCGTCACGAGGTGATGAACCGGACTTCAAAAATTCAGCAGCCTCCTCCGGATGTTCCGCAAAGTGCTTCGAAAAATACGCGAGGTTCTTCTGCAGTATCGCCAGCCTCTTTCCATCCAGCGACAGAGCAGTGACACGACGGTAGATTTCCTTGAGACGTTTGTCAGTCTCCGATTCCTCCTTCAAAACGATCTCCGCGAGGTTTCTGGCAGCTTCAATAAAGGTCACATCATTCATCAAGACGAGTGCCTGCAAAGGGGTGTTCGTCCGCCGGACTGCGACACTGCAGGCTTCACGGCCACCCGAATCAAAAATCAACTGCCGCGGGGGATTTACCGCCCTCTTCCAATAGGTGTAGAGACTTTTCCGGTAGAGATCATCTCCTTTGTCCATCGGGTAGCGAGTGCCAGCCCCCGAAGCCATGGAATTCCACAGCCCTTCCGGTTGATAGGGCTTCACCGGTGAGCCACCGACACGTCGGTCCAGCAAACCAGAAGCCTGAAGCGCGTTGTCCCGAATCGAAAATCCATCCAAACGATAACGCGGGCCGCGCGCCAACAAGCGATTCTCCGGATCACGTTCCAGGAGGCCCGGGTCAACGGCTGCCCCCTGTTGAAAGGTCGCGCTGGTGACGATCAGTTTTTGCAGCGCATTCACATCCCAACCGGATTCCATGAACTCAACCGCAAGCCAATCGAGTAGTTCGGGATGCGTCGGCAGTTCGCTCTGAGCTCCAAAATCCTCGGTCGTTTTCACGAGACCCATTCCAAAATGATCCTGCCACATCCGGTTCACGATCACACGAGGAGTCAGCGGATTATTCTCAGAAATAATCCATCGGGCTAATTCCAATCTGTCCTGTGGCTGATCCTCGGCTTCCCCTTCGAAGAAGGCGGCAGGCACAGCGCGCGGCAGTTCCTTCGACTTGTCCGGAGCATCATACTGACCGCGCTCCAGAAGATAGGCAGGAATACGCTCCCCTTCTCTCTCACGCATCACCATAACCGAAACGCTTTCAGCTCCGACAGCCTTCAATTTCTTTTCAGCATCGGCGACCGCTTTCTTTGAAGTTTTCGTCGCCTGGTCAATCGTCAAATAATAATCAGCGAGGGTCTTGTTTTCTGCGGCACTCCGCCTCTCTTTTGCTGTTTTTAAAGCGGAAGTTATCTTTGGACTCAGTGTCGACTTGGTGACTTTGTCAGACACATCTTCATCCGTCAGAAAGACTTTGAATTTCCCAATGTTGTGGTCACTAAAATTGGATCCATGATTGAGAAGGAGTTCCAGGCTCTCGCCCTTTTTCAAGTCAACTGATGTGGCAAGGAAGAAATAGGCACTCACTGATTCCGGCCGGGCACCACTTCCAAAGACAGCCCAACCACTTCCGGCATTATCATCAATGGTATTGGACACCGGATAATTATCCTGCTCAAAACTAGCCGCTGCGTGGGCAATATCGAGGGACCGGGCTTTGCCACTTATATCGTTCACGATGGCGATTTTAACATCGGTAAGAACAAAATTACCGTTAACGCTTCGGGCGAGCTGTCGCGGTTTTCCAAAGGTGGAATCCGGCAGTGCATCGATTCTCACAGCGGTGACTTTCTGATTCCCCTTTGAAGAAATCCCAACCCGATAAGCCGCTTTGGAAACGTTCTGGCCATTGAAGACAAGCGACCCGTCATCCTCTTTCGAAAGCGTTCCCTCCGCATTTTCCACTTCGGCTTTGGAAATCTCCTGAAGGGTCCACTCCTGCTTCTGTTCTTTCGCCGTAAGAGCAATCGCAGCCTCAGAAATCCATGCATCGCGTCGCGATTTCAGCGTCTTTTTCGCATCCGCTTCAGCAGCATTTGCTTTCTCCAGAGCGGTCAGCAACTCCTGAGGAGGATCGATTAAGGGTGATCGAAAATTTTGCACCGGATTCGCCTGGAGCCCTTTCCCGGTTCCCCGCTCCCCGATGTTGTTGAAATAGGCAAACATCTGGAAAAATTCCTGCTGACTCAATGGATCATACTTATGGTCGTGGCAGCGCGCACAGCCCATCGTCAAACCAAGCCACACGGTCGAGGTCGTCTCCACCCGGTCGATGACATTTTCGACGAAGAACTCCGGAGCGAGCGCACCGCCTTCGGCATTTTGTCGATGATTACGATTGAATGCGGAGGCCAAAATCTGATCACCCGTAGCCTCGGGGAGCATGTCTCCCGCGAGCTGCTCAATGGTGAACTCGTCGAAAGGTTTGTTCTCGTGATAAGCCTTAATCACCCAGTCCCGCCACGGCCAGTTTTTGCGTTCGCTGTCATTCTGATACCCCTGTCTCTTATACACATCTCCGAGCCCACGAGACCGAGGCTGATCTC
>CAJXQE010000164.1 GCA_913058215.1 uncultured Verrucomicrobiales bacterium | reverse complement strand
CTATCCTCTTCGTCGGCAGCGTCAGATGTGTATAAGAGACAGGGCCATAAGTCACCCAGCTTCCGACACTGGGGCGCACCAGATTGACACGCTCCGCTCCAGTGTTCATCAGCATCAGCGAAGGCTCATGATTGGGAACATTGGCGTACATCGAATTGATCACGCAAAGATCATCCGCCATTTCCGCAACGCGGGGAAAGAGGTCACTCGCCCACAATCCACATTCACCGTGCTGTTTGAAGTTGAATGGAGACTTCATCAGCGTCCCCGTTTTCCGCTCGGTCTTCAGCTGCTCTCCGGGAACTTCTTTTCCATCGTACTTCGCCAAAGCCGGCTTGTAGTCAAAAGAGTCGACTTGGGAAGGTCCACCATTGGCAAAAATGTGAATGACCCGTTTTGCTTTGGGAAAGAAGTGGGTATCTCCCGGCGTGAGAGGATTGAGTTTACGATCGGCTCCCATCAACTGTGAAAGAAATGGGCTCAGCCCGAGAGCACCCATTCCCATTCCGGTTCGCTGGAGAAAATCCCGTCTGTTGGAAAATCCGTTCATTCGATAAAGAGAAAGCGATTGGTGTTGAGCAGCGCGTGAGAATACGCATCCCATGATGAGGCCGGTGTCGCCGGACCGGAAAAGGACTCCGCAAGACTCCACATTGGCCAGTTGCCATCAAGGTCTACAATTTGCGGACTCCAGCTTACCGAATCAAACGCAGAATTATTTTCATGCGGGTCGACAATGAAATAGACCTTCTCACCTTTAGCGATATTGAACTCCGAAACATCAACCGGCATGGTCACGCGCGTTTCTTTCATCACTTGATCAAAGACAAGCCCCGCTTCCGCTTTTGCCACTTTCACACGAACACCGTTCCCTTTGCCGACAGCCGCTCTCTTGATGAACCCTTTAATCTTTATTCGGAGATCATCGGGTGAACGCCACTCATAAATGGCACTCTCTTTTCTCGTATATCCGGAATGAGTATTCCCCGCGTCCGCATAAAGATAACTCAAAGGATTCTCCTTCAGAGGCCAATCTTTTTCCATTTGCCAGCGCTTCCCGGTCCAGTGAGGTAGCGAAGTGAAAGTCACCTTCCCCGATTTGTCGTCAATGTCACCGAAACCATAACTCCACTCCGTGCTAGTTTGACGTTTTCCAATCTTCTTGGCCTCTGACTCAAAACTGCTGATAAAGCTCTCCGCGAGTTGACGATCTGCTTCCTTAGGCTCCATCGCAAAAGCGGCGCGGTGCAGGGCGGCGATCCGGTCACTCTCCTTCTCCGCCGTTTTCGCAAGACTGGCGCCCTGATCCTGAACAAACTTGCTGTTCATCGTAAACAAAGCCTGCATCGGTATGGTTGTAGTAGGTCGTTTTCCAGTAGTCTCCTGCGGATTGGAAAAATCAAAATTACGAAAGACCGGATTCAGATTCTGTCGGTCGATAAAGCCGTAGACCGATCGCCGTTTGGAATAGGGCGGTTCCAGGATTTTTTCGGTCCGGCCAAACATTTCATCACTGAGATTTCCCGAAACTTCCAGCATCGCGTCGCGCATTTGTTCCAGCGAGAGACGCTGTCGATCAAAGCGCCAGAGCAAGCGGTTCTCTGCATCCGCCAGCATATTTCCCTCTGCATTCGGATGACTGGCTGACTGCTGCCATGTTTCGGATGTCAGGATCAAACGATGAAGCTTTTTCATCGACCAGCCGTTCTCGACGAACCAATTCGCGAGCCAATCGAGAAGTTCCGGATGATCCGGTGCTTCGCCCTGAACTCCGAAGTCATCAATTGTCCGGACAATGCCCTCACCAAAATGCCACATCCACACCCGGTTAACAATGGCCCGAGCCGTGAGTGGATTATCCGCGCTGGCAATTTCATCAGCCATTTCCAAACGGCCGCTTCCTTTCTCAAACACTGCCGGCTGACCTTCCTTACTGGCAATAGCCAAAAACTGTCGTGGAGCCAACTCGCCGCGACGCGAAGGATTTCCCCGAATCAAAACGTGAGAATTCACCGGCGGTTCGCGGTCCTTCACCACAAGCGCCTTGTCGGACTCCATTCCGGCATCCGCGACAAACTTATCCACCACTCTCTGCAGATTTTGTAACTCCCTCCGGTCGGCCCGACCCAACTTCGCTACCAATTGAATTCGGCGATTGGCAATATTCGGATTTTCCTCCGCAATTTTCTTTAGCTTCGGCTCCAAAAAGTCATCCACCACCTTCTGTTCCTTTGCGAGACCCTTGAGATATTTCTCATACTCCGGCCCTTCCTTCGGCTCACCAATCACCGGCTGCTCTGCAGTCATGGAATTGAGAAAAACCCCGGCAAGCCCATAGTATTCTTTAGTGGGAATGGGATCGAACTTGTGGTCATGACACCGGGCACAGGCGACGGTCAATGACATCATGCCGCGGAAGGTGGTGTCGAGGCGATCATCGATCACCAGCTCAGTCCGCCCGTTTTTACTGAGGGAAAGAAACCCCAGGGCTGCGAGATGCTCTTTGTCCGCCCCTTTCCAGTCAACCATCTGCTCGGCGGCAAGCTGGTATTTCACAAACTGATCGTAGGGCATGTCTTCATTGAACGCCCGGATCAACCAGTCCCGGTAGGTGTAGCTGTAAACAAAACGTCGCTCCCGGCCGCCAGCCTCGTACCCTTTGGTATCCGAATAACGGGCCACATCCATCCAATGACGCGCCCACTTTTCGCCATAGTTTGGAGAATTTAAAAGCTGATCAAGCAGGGCAGTCCATGCTTCCTCTTCCGGCCGTGGATCCTTCACGAACTTCTGAACTTCTTCATATTTTGGAGGGAGTCCGAGCAGATCAAAATGAAGCCGTCGATAGCGGGTATATCGGTCAGCCTTCGGAGCCATCTCAAGCCCGGCTTTCTCCTGTGCCTTTCCAATGAAAAAATCAATGGGGTGTCCCGCATTTTCTGGAATTGAGGAAGCCTTCACCGGCTGAAAAGACCAGTGCTCCTTCGGATCCGATCTTGTAAATTCCTCACCCTCCTCCTTCGGCCACGGCAATCCCATTTCTATCCACGAAACCAGAAGCGCGACTTCTTCATCACTGAGTTTCGCACCCTTCTCCGGCATTTGAGGCACTCCCTTTTCGGCCACATGCTTCACAGCCTTGATCAAAAGACTTTCCGCCGGTTTCTCCAGATTGATCACGACCCGGTAATCGCTCCCTTTCAGCCATCCGGACCTCCGATTGAGACGGAGGCCCACTTTTGCCTTGTTTCCTGAATGACACTCGTAGCAACGCTCAGCCAATAGAGGTCGAATATCCGTCTCGAAAAATTCGATCTGTTCCCGCGAAAACTCCACAGCAGCAGTGCCTTCTTCCAACTCTGCCGAAGCGAAAAGAGGAAGGAGAAACAGACTCGCTGCAAGTAATTGAAATTTCCGGGAAATCATCACAAAATTCTTTCGGACATTCGTGTTCCGAGTCCATCTTCGCAATCAACGTATTTGCGCAGAATGAAAGGAGAAATCCAGCCAATTGTCGCAGGAGAACCGCTCATTGCAAACCCGGCGACCTGGTTCCGGATACAGAATTTTCACCTCATTGAAAAAAGGACGACCCGGTCGACGATATGCAGGAAAAACCCCCGTTAATCCCTGCAGTGAAATGGTCAACCGGGCCGCCTTTATTGGTTTCAACCCTTTAGAAATCTTCCGTATCTCACGCGGAAGACTCCCGGCAAATAAGCACTTGCCGTGCCACCACCCAGCGTGGGAGAATGAAAGTTTTTCATGAGTGATCCATCGATTCGTCCCGCAGACCCCGCAGACATACCCGGTCTTTTAGAAATGATCCGCGAACTGGCTGAGTTTGAGAAGCTTGCTGACCAGGTGACCGCGACTGAAGAAGACTATCAAGAGAGCCTTTTCGGGGAAAAACCGGCGGCGGAAGCACTCATCTGTGAGCTGGATGGCGAAAAAATTGGCTACGCGATCTTCTTCTCAACTTTCTCCACCTTCATTGGTCGCGCCGGTGTCTGGCTCGAGGATATCTACATTCGCCCGAACTACCGAACACAGGGAATCGGAACACTTCTCCTCAAGGCTGTCGGGAAAATAGCGGAAGAACGGAACGCCGGTCGCTATGAGTGGTGTGTGCTCGACTGGAATCAGAACGCAATCAATCTCTACGAAAAGATGGGCGGCGAGATTCTTGAAGAATGGCGGATCGTGCGAATGGACAAAGAGAGACTTTCCAAGTTGAACGGCGAAGCTTAAACGTTCAAAGTTTCATCCATGTCTATCGCCGACAATCTATCGACCGTCAGGGAACGCATTGCCAACGCCGCCGCGCGGGCGGAAAGGTCCATCGATGAGGTATCACTCGTGGCTGTCAGCAAAACCTGGCCCGCCGATATCATTGCCGAAGCGGTCGATGCAGGCCTCTGTATTTTCGGCGAAAACAAGGTCCAGGAGATCCTCGAAAAAGTCCCGGTCCTTCCCGATCATCTTCAGTGGCACCTCATCGGACATTTGCAGTCGAACAAGATCCGCAAAGTCCTGCCACTCTGCGCCATGATTCACAGCCTTGATTCCTTGAAGCTCGCTCAGGGGGTCGACCGCATCGCCGGTGAACTGAGCCTGAAACCAAAAGTGCTCCTCCAGGTCAATGTCGCCAGCGACGACGCCAAGTTCGGTTTTCCAGTCTCGGAGATTGAAAACAATTTTGCGGAACTCAACTCACTTCCCAATCTTCAAATCGAAGGGCTCATGACCGTGCCCCCTTTCGACGCGGATCCGGAAAACGTTCGACCACATTTCGCCAGACTCCGCGAACTTCGTGACCGTCTCGATAGCAACCTCCCCCATCTTTCCATGGGCATGAGCCACGACTTTGAAGTCGCCATCGAAGAAGGAGCAAGCCTCGTCCGGGTTGGTTCCTCCATCTTCGGAAAGCGTGATTATTCAGCGCAATAAAGCGATTGCTTCCCGACGAGATTTTCGTCAGGGTCTTCGCATTCACCATTAGTTAACGAACCGACTTTCTTTTCGATGAGCGACAATTCACGATCCAAAAATTTCATCCTGCTTTCCATCATGATGTTCCTCCAGTTCTTCGTCTGGGGGACATGGTTTTCAACGATTAACGTAGCTCTGGATACCGCGGGACTAGGTGCATTTATCGGAGCCGCCTATGGAGCCGTGCCACTCGGGGCGATATTTGCACCTCTCTTTCTTGGAGTGATTGCCGACCGTTTCTTCCCGTCCCAGGTCATCATGGGAATTCTCTTTCTTGTTGGGGGCGCTCTCATTTACGCCGCAGACATGGCTGCCGTCGCCGGAAACGGACCACTCATGTCGAAGTTATTTCTCGCTCACATGCTTTGTTACATGCCTACTCTGGGACTCGCCAACACCATCGGGTTTACCCACCTCAAGCGAATCGATTTCCCGAAAATCAGGGTCTGGGGAACCATCGGCTGGATCGCAGCAGGGCTTCTCGTCGGATTCCTGGGATGGAGTGCGAAGCTGGACATCATGAAGCTGGCCGCTTACAGCGCATTCGCTCTTGGCGCATTCTCCTTCCTGCTTCCACACACACCGGCTCCGGCAAAAGGACAGAAAATCGATCTACGGGCGCTTCTGATGATGGATGCATGGGCTCTCCTCAAGAAACCATCCTTCTTCGTCTTCATCCTCTGTTCCTGTCTCATCTGTATCCCGCTCGCCTATTACTTTGGTGCCACCGGACCATTCCTTGCCAACGCCGGATTTACTGAAGCGGCATCCACCATGACGATCGGCCAGATGTCCGAGATCTTCTTCATGCTCCTGATCCCCTTCTTCTTCCGCCGCCTCGGAGTAAAATGGATGATCCTGATCGGAATGCTCGCCTGGGTACTCCGATATGTTCTCTTTGCCTTCGGCGCTCCTGATCAAATTGCCTGGATGCTTTTCTTTGGCATCGCCCTCCACGGGATTTGCTACGATTTCTTCTTCGTCACCGGCTTCATGTATACGGATCGTGTTGCGCCTAAGGAAGTCCGGGGACAGGCGCAAAGCCTGCTTGTTTTTGTCACGCAAGGCATCGGAATGTGGATCGGCTACAGCATCGTCTTCGGTAAAGAACTTTTCTGGAAAAAGGTGGTGATCGACGGCCAACTTGGAGACGTTCCGGATTCCGTGGGCCTCGCCACGGCTATCACTGATGCCCGCGGAGAACAGACGCTGACTTTCGGACAGAAGCTTGCTCAGATGTTTTCGATCGATCTCCCCGATGGAGTCGATACCGGTCTTCTTACCAAGGCCATGGAACAATGGAAAGCATTCTGGATGTTTCCGGCAATCATGGCCGCAGTAATCGCCGTTCTCTTCTTCGCGACCTTCTGGGATAAGACCCAGGTTGGTAACGACGACGAGTGAACGAATCCTGTTTGATCGATTACCTGACCGTATTGAATCATCGCCATTCGCCATGTGGAAAATCGCCGGAATTAACTTCGACCATTTTCACATGGGGGATTTGCTGCGCATGGTGTCGGATCATCCCGATGCGGAGATCGTCGGAATTTCGGACGAGCAACCGGAACGGATGGATGACGCCCGGCGTAATTTTTCGCTGTGCGACGATCAGGTCTTTACGGACTACGCCGAATGCCTTGAGAAAACCCGGCCCGATCTTGTGATTCTCTGCCCGGCGGCAGCAAATCATGCCGAGTGGACGGAAAAGGTCGCACCTTTCAATGTTCACGTTCTCATGGAGAAGCCCTTCGCTGCTTCTCTGACCGAAGCGGATCAAATGATTGCAGCGATGGGGAAAACAGGAAAACAACTCGCCATCAACTGGCCGCTCGTCTGGGTGGCGTCACACGCCAAGACTCACGAACTGATTCGCAAAGGAAAGATCGGCGAAGTCACCGAAGTCCATTTTTACGACGGGAATCGCGGCCCGCTCTGGCACGGAGCGGACAAGATCGAAAACGAACCAACCGCCGCAGAGAAGGACGCGAGTTGGTTTTACAAAGAGGAAGCCGGCGGCGGCAGCATGCTCGACTATCTCGGCTACGGCACCACTCTCGGAACCTGGTTCAATGGAGGAAAAAAACCAAGCGAGGTTACCGCGATGTGGAACAAACCCGATGGCCTCGAAGTGGATGAACACAGCATCACCATCGCCCGCTACGATACCGGTCTTTCCAAATTCGAAACCCGCTGGGGAACTTTTTCCGATCCATGGACGCATCAGCCTCAGCCCAGATGCGGCTTCGTGGTTTGCGGAACCGAAGGAACAATTTGCAGTCCCGACTATGCTCCAGGGGTGACACTCCAGACGAAAGAGCACCCCGAAGGAATCGAAGTGGAAGCACCCTCATTGGTGGCGCCGAATTCCAATCCCATTGAGTATGTCCTCGATTGTCTGGAGAAGGGAAAAGCTGTCGAAGGTCCGCTATGTGTGGAGACTTCACGCATAGGCCAGCAGATTTCCGATACCGCTTACGAAAGCGCGAAACAGGGCAAAACGCTCAAGTTGATCGAGTGATATCCGTCATCGTCAACACGGCCACTTCCGGTGGGCAGAGAAATCGAATCGGAATATTCATCGTTCCTATTCCCCGGGTCACATAAAGTGAACGCCCTTCTCGATGATACAATCCTGCGGGAAATTTCCTCCCGTATTCGGGCAACAGAAGGGGCCCGATAAGGGGCGCGCAAACCTGCCCCCCATGAGTGTGCCCGGAAAGCTGTAAAGCGATTCGGGGATCGTTGTAAGTCGCGAAAGTATCCGGCTCATGCCAGCCGAGAATGACAGGGTTCTCTTTTGAAATGGTTTTTAGAGTTTTCCCCGCATCCGGCCGGCCGGCCCAGACGCTATCGTATCCAGCTACGGAAAACCCGTCGAAATCCACTCCTCGATTTACCAGCAGGCGAACCCCCGCCTTCTCCATTAATTTAACGAGAGATTGATTATAATGCCAGACATCGTGATTCCCGAGAACGGCAAACACCCCAAGTCGGGGACGGAGATCGCGTAGCACTTCGCAAAGAGGGTTGATTCCCTGAATGTCATCTGTGATGTAATCACCGGCCAGCATCACGATATCGACATGCTCATCGTTGATTTGCTTCACAGCCCGGCGAATCAGATTGTCGTCCCCGAAATCATCATGATGAAAGTCAGCCATCAGAGCGATCTTCAATCCATGAAGGTGGGCGTGCTCCTTTTGGAGCGGCACATCCACCCGGTTGAAGTCGAGGCTTCGCTTCTCGATCAGGCTTCCATAGGCGAATGATCCCCCTCCAGCACCACCTGATGCGAGCAGTGCCATCCATTTTCTTCGGCTTAGTTTCATGTAGAAGGATCCATCAGCGCTGTGAAACGACGATGAACCGGAAGTGAATTCTATGCGAAATCCACTTCACTCAATCTCCCAGCCGACATCGCTCACAATCTCTTCCATTCGTTCGAGACCGACTTTTGCCGCCTCCAGCGGGTCTTTGTCCCACCATTCCTGACTGAAAAGCTCGAGACTCAGCCACTTGTCGTAGCCTTTTTCCTTCAAAACGGTGAGCTCGGACTTCAAATCAATAGCCCCATCACCAATCATGACCCGATCTGGATCTTTCTGCTGACCGCTCGGAATATCCTTTGCCGCATCGTCGATGTGATAGTGAGCAATTCGTTCTAAAGGCAGCGCTTTAATATCATCCAGCGTCGTCGAATGGTTCCAATTGTGAAAAGCATCGAGAATGGTGCATCCGTCAGGATCATTGCAGCGATCCAAGACTGTCACGGTATCCTGGACATTGTTGAGACTTGCGAAAAAGCTGATGTATTCCAGCACAGCGCGGACTCCGGTTTCCCTGCCGATTTCCAGCAAATCGGAATACCCTTCATGCAGCGTATCGATCCCGGGCTGAATCAGAGGAGGAGTGCACACCATCAAGGGGGATCCAAGACGCGCAGCGAGTTCGAATCGCCGCTTCGCTTCGTCAATGGCCAGCTTGTATTCCCAGTCCGTTGACTCGCCCCAGTTGCGAACCGCAATAAAGCAGGGAACCTCAAGGCCATAATCGGAGAGCGCTTTTTCCACATCGGAAACCTCTCCGCCCCGGCCAATGTGTTCGTAGATTTCCACGCCCCACAATTCGATCCCTTTGTAACCGGCTTCCCCGGCAACACGAATTTTGTCCAACAGCGGGGTTGGCTTGATGGTCGAAGAATTAAGAGAAAGTCTCATAAGTGTCTCTGTTCCGATGGATCTTAACTGAGAATTTTCGCGATCTCTTCGTTGGAAAGAAAATGCCCCACCAGAGGCTGGCAGAGATCGTCCTGGCTCTGTTGCCAATTCGCAAAGATACCCTCATCCGTAACCAGTGTCGCAATGTAACGGGAGCATCCTGTTCCAGTCGGAGACACGAACAAAGGAGATTCGACGGTGATACTTTCCACAGCAGGAAAATCTGAATTCAGACCAGCCGCCACTCCGCCAATTTCTTCACAAGACCATCCGCGAGGGCGAGCCACAGCTGTCGGATTTTCATCCAGCTGACGAAGACTCTCACAGCTGTCGTAGAAGTAGATCGAAGTATCAGGACTGTCAGCGAAAGCCCCGACCTTTGGAACAACCAGGCGTTCCGTCACCCGGGCTGCCGCGATATCCCAAACAGGTCCACGCGAAAGCAAATCCCTGGAAACTTTTTCGTAAGTGTCTGTGCCGGCTTTGCGAATCATCGCTGCCGTTCCACTGCTCGACCAGGTGAAGGGATGAGTGCAGTATCCGAGCAGCAGATCGCCATTTTCCAAGTCGGCGACCCAGGGGTCCTTGCAATGAAGTCGGGAAGGATCCTCGTTACCGAAGGGCACAATCTCTTCAATGTTGTCGACCAACAAATTTTCAACCGAGTCTGCATGGATCCGGTCAATGCTCCAAACGCCTGCTCCGGGCTTCTGATAGCTGGCGAGACGCTCGGGATATTTGGCATCTTTCTCGGTAGAGATAAAAAGCTCGATTCCATCTTCCATCAAATGCAGGGCAACGCCTTCGATGGAAACAATATCAACCCCGTTCCAGGCGAGGTCCTTTTTCGAAAATGATTTAATTTTCTCAAACTCTCCGTCGATCGAATCGGAGCGAAAAATGGCCAGTTCAAGACCTCGCTCACCGGCGCCCACTCCTGTCCGGGAATCGCCGTAGTTCCGATAGCGGCCGCAGACTAGAATCGATCCGTCCCGATCCTGAACAACATTTCCGCCACCAAACCAGTAACCGGTACTGCGATCCTGAGGTTCCACGAGAATCCGGGCGTTTTCCTGATCCACAAGCGCCGCGGAAAAGGCGATAAGTTTGTCTTTTTGATCCTGAGTCAACATACCGAAAGCATGGCGATTCACGGCCTCTTTGCAAGCGGCTTTGAAGACATGAATCTACCGCCCCTGCTGTCGATCCTGAACAAAATCGAACATCACCCGGTCGAGGGGCTCGGAAGTGGATACCAGGCGATAATTCGCGCGGTGACGGGCGCACATTGTCCGAATGGCCTCCTGATGAGCCTCAAACTTTTCGAGATAGCTCTTCCGCGCGTTTACCGGATCCACATAAAGATCTTTTCCGGTCTCGGTGTCCCGAAAATGGGTCGCTTTCTCGAAATCGAAATGAATTTCCCGATGATCGAGAAACTGAAAAATCACCAGGTCGTGTCCCGCCGCCGAAAGATAGCCAATCTGTTTCTCGAGTTCCTCCACCGGTGCGAGAAGGTCGGAAAACAAAAAGATCATGCAACGCTTCCGGACCAGTTCGTGAATCCCTTTCATCGCCGCTCCGAGATCGGTCCCGCTTCCGGATGACGAATGCTCAAGCTGCAACATGATCCTTCGAACCTGCCCCGGACGATTCCGTGCCGGAATATGGCGATCCATTTTTTCGTCAAAGGTCGTCAACCCAACCGCATCACCCTGCCCTGCAAGAAAGTGAGCCATGGTTGCCGCCAGAGTCGCGCTGTAATCGGCTTTTGTGAAAGTGCCCGAGCCGTAAGTCATCGAACGACTGCGATCAAGAACGAGGTGAGCGCGAAGATTGGTTTCGTCCTCAAACTTTTTGATAAAAGCACGATCACTTCGGGCCATTACTTTCCAGTCGAGAAATCGCGGATCGTCTCCTTTCACGTAGGGCCGGTATTCACTGAACTCCACAGAGAAACCGTGAAGCGGTGATTTATGAAGCCCCTTCCAGAACCCTTCCATGACCATGCGGGCACGAAGTTCCAGCGACTTCACCCGCATTAGGGCGTCGGGATCGATCCATCTGGAAACGGCCGGCATGCTCTACTTCTCAGAAGTGATTTCGATAAGTTTCTCAATCACCTGATCGACCGTAATCCCTTCGGCTTCCGCGCGGTAGTTGATCAAGATCCGGTGACGCATCACAGGAGCCGCCATTTCGCGAATATCTTCAAAAGTAACATGAGCTCGACCATCGAGAAGAGCTTTGGTTTTTCCACCGAGCACCAGGTTCTGGCCGGCCCGGGTTCCGGCTCCCCAGTTGACCCATTCATTGATGTATTCGCTGGAATTACTTTCGCCGGGACGGGAATTTGCAGACAATCTCACCGCATAGCGCACCACCTCCTCGGCAATGGGAACCCGTCGCACCACTTCGTGACACTTTAACAAATCCTCAGCGGAAAATACCGACTGCACTTCTTCTGCACCAGCGCCGGTCGTTTGTGAAACCACGGCGACTTCTTCATCCTCGCTCAGGTAATCGATCACGATGTTGAACATGAAACGATCCAACTGTGCTTCGGGAAGCGGATAGGTTCCCTCCATCTCGATCGGGTTCTGCGTCGCCAGGACAAAGAAAGGCTTCTCCAGTTCGAGACTCGTTCCCGCTACCGACACCTGTTTCTCCTGCATCGCTTCCAGAAGCGCTGCCTGGGTTTTTGGAGGCGTCCGGTTGATCTCATCGGCAAGGATAAGATTGGCAAAAATCGGGCCTTTACTGAAAACCAACTCGCGTCCCCCGTCGGGCGACTCCTCAAGAATTTCCGTCCCCGTAATATCAGAGGGCATCAGATCCGGTGTGAACTGGATCCGGTGGAACGAAAGGTCGAATACTTTTCCGAGAGTGCTGACTAAAAGCGTTTTCGCCAATCCCGGCGCACCGGTAATCAAACAATGCCCACCGGAAAGCATGGCGATCAACATCTGCTCGACCACCTTTTCCTGACCGATGATTACTTTCCGCAGTTCTTTGCCAATGATCTCGTGGGCGTTCTTCAGCTTTTCAGCCATATCCCTTTCCAGATCAAATTCAGGATCAGTTTCAGTAGGGGGAACGGAAGGAGGTGATTGGTCACTCATAGAATCAGATGGCCGAATGTAAGGGCGATGTGTGCGGGAAGAAAAGCAAAAGATTAACCGGAAAACGTGTGCAGAAATTCTGTAAGCTGCGCTTAGGATTGCGAAATGAACCGACAACTGTTCGTCATCTGCCTGTTTTTTCTTTTTCCCGCCGCGCTCTTTTCGAAGAATCCGGACCAGGGTTTCCCCAAATCCTGCGAGGTCCATTCCGATGGCTCGGTGACTTTTCGCTTTATCGCAGACAGTGCAGAATCCGTCGTCATCAAATCGGGAGTCCTTCCGAAAAATAAAGCCGGGATGGTGCGCGGTGAAAACAATTGGTGGGAATTCACGACCGAACCTGCCGAACCCGGCATCTACGACTACTCATTTCTCGTCGACGGCGTTCTTACCCTCGATCCCCACAATCGCTGGATCAAAGGCTGGCGGCGCAGCGCAAACATGCTCGAGATTCCGTCGGATCCCCCGGGAATCTGGCAATTTTCAGATGTGCCGCACGGAGTGATTCATCATCATCATTTTTATTCCGATGTTCTAAAAGCGAAACGCGAAGTCTTTGTCTACACACCCCCGGGCTATGATGAAAAATCGAAAAAGCTTCCTGTCCTCTTCCTCCTCCATGGTTCAGGAGACGATGCCTCTGCGTGGACCAATGTGGGGCGCGTTCATTTCATTGCCGACAATTTAATCGCTGCAGGAAAAATGAAACCCATGGTGATCGTGATGCCCTATGGACATGCGACCATGCCGGGAGTCGCCCCTGAAACGCTCACAGAAGGTGACAGCTGGTATCTGAACAATGACAATTCGGTGATGGCTGATTTCTTTGAGACACTTCTTCCGTTTGCTCAAAAATCGTACCGCATCTCGGAGGACCCGGAGATGCGCGCCATAACCGGCCTTTCCATGGGCGGAAGTCAGGCGCTCAGCTTTGGTCTGAATCACCCCGAACAATTCCGGTGGGTCGGCGGATTCAGTTCCGGTGTTCCCGGAGATGCAGACAAAGTGACGGCCCGGTATCCCACCTTCGATCCGTCTGCAGATTTCAAACTGGTCTGGATCGCCTGCGGCAAAAACGATTTCCTTCTCGATCGAAACAATTTCTTTCACGGGTGGCTCGACCAAAAAGGATTGAAACACACCTACAAACTCACCGAGGGTGGTCACTCCTGGCCGGTCTGGAGAAATTACATCGAAGAGTTTCTGCCTCTCCTGTTCACTGATATGCCCAGTCAGTGAAGCAGCAATATACTACTTCCTGGACTCCAGAAATTTAGAGTAAGGCTCAAATCCAGGACCTTTTACTACATCCATCCACTCGATCTTCCCGTCGCTGACGCGAATCCGAAAGTGTTCAATCGCCGGGGAAACATCCGGATCATATCCGGACCCGGGTTCATGATTCTCTCTCAAAGAAACAAAAAGCCATCCGTCTTCCGCCTCCGCACTTGGATCGAGAAACAATCGAACTCCCTTCGGAAGAGCAGTGAACACCTTATCTGAAAATAGACGGTGACGCAGAATTGAAACCACATTCTCTTCCGGCGACCCTTCGACGAATGGCCAGAAAGAACGTTCCTCTGCACGACAAAGCCCGAAGCCTACCATCCCAACCATAGCCAAAACCCACTTCACGTTCTTCATGCCAGAATCTCTTTCACGACATGGCCGTGAACATCAGTCAGTCGAAAATCGCGTCCCTGAAAACGGCGGGTCAGTCGTTCGTGATCAAACCCTAACTGATTCAAAATCGTCGCATGCAAGTCGTGCACGTGAATTTTTTCGTCCACGACCTCGTAGCCGAAATCATCAGTCTTACCGTAGGTCATACCGGGTTGGAAACCGCCACCGGTGATCCACATGGTGAAGGCATCAATGTGATGATCCCTGCCGCCGACTTTCTTGTCGCGGGTTTCGCCCATGGGAGTTCGACCGAATTCCCCACCCCAGATGACGATGGTGTCCTCCAGCAATCCACGCTCTTTCAAATCCTGAACCAAAGCGGCTGAGGCCTGATCCACCTGCTTGCAGACTTTTTCCAAATCCGGCCCCAGGGTCTGTCCTTTTCCACCATGATGATCCCAGTCTGTGTGATAAAGCTGAACAAACCGCGTTCCTCTTTCCACCAAGCGGCGGGCGAGAAGGCAGTTGTTGGCATAGGAATTCCCTCCCGGCTCTGCCCCGTAGAGATCGAGAGTTGCCTGGGATTCATCGCTCAGATCCATCAATTCCGGAGCGCTCGACTGCATCCGGTAGGCCATCTCGTAGGCATTGATTCGAGTCGCAATTTCCGGATCCCCCGTGGAATCGAGATGCTTGCGATTCAGTTCACCCACCACATCCACGAAATCACGCTGGCGTTCTTTGGTGATCCCCTCAGGACTTGCCAGATTTAAAATCGGATCTCCACTACCGCGAAAGGGCACTCCCTGATAACTGGATGGTAAAAAGCCCGATGACCACAAAGCGTTCCCCGCCCGGGGTCCACGCGGGCCCGACTGCAAAACGACAAACCCGGGAAGGTCCTTCGATTCCGATCCCAGTCCATAGGTGACCCAGGATCCCATGCTGGGACGTCCCGGCACTTGAAACCCGGTATTCATGAAAAGCTTGGCCGGACCGTGATTAAACACGTCCGTCTTCATTCCACGAAGCCAGCAGACATCGTCGACAATCTTTTTGTGATGAGGCAGCAATTCACTCAACTGCATCTGACAGTCGCCATATTTGGCGAACTTTCGATCCGACCCCAAAATTTTTGCATCCTTGCCTAGAAAAGCAAAACGCTTCCCGGCCACCAATGAGTCCGGCGGAAGTTCGCCATGATACTTCTGCAGCATCGGCTTCTGCTCGAACAGATCGAGATGGCTCGGCCCTCCCGCCATGAACATGTAGATCACGTTCTTCGCCTTTCCCGGGAAGTGCCCTTTCCGGGGTGCCATGGGATTGAAAGAACGATCACCGCTTTCCTCAGCCATCAATTGACTCAGGGCAATCGAGCCAAGACCGACACCGCATTTCTCAAAAAAATGTCGGCGGGTCTGTTCTTGAAGCGGGTTCATACACCTTCAATCTGCTCTGGTTTTTGCTCCGGAAAAAGGGGAATTCCTGGCGGGTTTGTGGAATAATTGAAATCCACGCAAGCGAGCAATTGCAAAATGTCGCTCCTCGCAGGTTTTTCCGCAACCGTTCAAACCCATTCGAGCCGAAGAGCAGGAATGAGGATGAATCGCTGGTTTTTCGGGAACTGATCTACTCGCGCCAAAAGCCATTTCGTGTATTCATACCACTTCGACAGCAAAATCGGTGGCTCAGACATACATCCCCCTGTCTCTTATACACATCTCCGAGCCCACGAGACCGAGGCTGATCTCG
>CAJXQE010000163.1 GCA_913058215.1 uncultured Verrucomicrobiales bacterium | reverse complement strand
CGAGATCAGCCTCGGTCTCGTGGGCTCGGAGATGTGTATAAGAGACAGAAACTTCCTCCGGGAAACAGATCCATGGAGTCGTTCCTAGAGTGAACACTGGAACAGCGGGAGGCAGCCTCGCCTGGGCGCCGGATGGAAAGGGCGTCTATTACACCCGACACCCCCGGGAAGGAGAAAAACCGGATGAAGATCTAAATTTTTTCCAGCAGGCCTATTTCCATACCCTGGGCTCGGATACTGCAGAGGATCGATTCGAGTTGGGAAAAGATTTCCCCCGCATCGCCGAGATTCAGTTCGAGCCTCATCACGAAAGCGGGCAATTGCTACTCACCGTTCAGGATGGCGATGGAGGAGAATTTGGACACTACTTGAGATCATCGACCGGCGAATGGCGACAGTTCAGCCAGTTCGGCGATAAGATCGTGAACGCCACTTTTAGTCGTGATGGGAAATCTCTCTATCTACTTTCCCGTCAAAAATCACCACGTGGCAAAATTGTTCGCGTATCCACCGAAGCTTTGAACGTGGATTCGGCGGATTTAATTCTCGCTGAATCAGAAGACACCCTCGTCACCAGTTTCTATGGAAGGCCTCCTTCCATCCTGCCGACCGCAAACCGACTCTATGTTCAATTCCAGCGGGGAGGACCTTCAGAAGTCCGGACCTATGATTTGGATGGGAAACCGCTCAAAGCGCCTGATCAATTGACAGTTTCCAATGCCGGAGGCTTGACCCCCATCGGCGGCAAAGACAGCGACGAAATCCTCTTTTACAACGGCTCTTATGTCGTTCCTGGCGCAATTTTTCACCACGTTCCTGAAAAGGGCTCCACCGTAAAAACAGGTCTGGCTTCCAGGCCACTGGTCGATCTTCAGAAACTCGGCGTCACCGTGGTCCGGGAGTTTGCCACTTCCAAAGACGGAACCAAAGTTCCGGTAAACATCATACTCCCTCCGGGTTTCGATCTGGAGAAAAGCGGCCCACTGCCAGCGCGGGTCACCGGATACGGCGGTTATGGAATCAGCCTATCCCCGGGATACAGCGCCCTGAATTCGGTCCTTTTGAAACAGGACGTCATTCTGGCGGTCGCCAATATTCGCGGCGGCGGTGAGTATGGAGAAGACTGGCATCGACAAGGGAACCTCACCAACAAACAGAATGTGTTCGATGATTTCGCTGCAGTGCTGAAACACATGATCGATCGCGGCTATACTTCGAGCGGCCGGCTTGCTATCGAAGGAGGAAGCAACGGCGGACTACTTATGGGCGCAACCCTGACGCAAAAGCCGCATCTAGTGAAAGCCGTGGTATCCCACGTCGGAATCTATGACATGCTCCGCGTCGAGCTTTCAGCGAATGGGAGCTTCAACATTCCCGAATTCGGCACAGTGAAGGACCCGGAACAATTCAAAGCCCTTCGGGCCTATTCCCCCTATCACAACACGAAAGAAGGAGCTCGATATCCGGCAACCTTTTTCCTGACGGGAGTCAATGACCCGAGAGTGGAAGCAATGCAGTCCCGGAAGATGACGGCAAAACTTCAATCCGTGCAGGGAAATCCGAAAGCGCCCATTTTCCTGCGGACCAGTTTTGACTCCGGCCACGGCGCCGGCACTCCCCTGGATGAGAAGATCGCCCAGTCCGTCGATGTTCACGCCTTCCTGATTGATCAGCTAGGAATTGAGTATCGGGACTAAGCGGGAAACCTTCGCCATCCAAGCCTGTTAAATCGATCACCCAACAGGCTTGAATCAATCGTCGGCAAGGCCGACTCAGGAATGCGGCGTCGCGCCGTTTTGGCATCCCCGTAGAAAAAAGTTTTCAGTTTTTTGACTAAAACTTCCGGACAGCCGTCTTCCTTATGAATACAGGAGCCGACAGAGCAGAGACGCTACGGGCCCAACTCATTCAATAAAATATAACTGAATATCATTAACATGAAAAAAGTAATCCTTGCCACACTCATTGCCACCGCTGCCCTCTTCGTAGGAGTCAGCACATCTGAAGCCGGAAACAGCTCTTGCCGTCCGGTTTACAGAAGCCACCAAAACACCTACTGCCCTCCTCCGGTCTACAAGGTGCATACCTGCGAAATCAACCGCTGCAAGCACAAGCGCGTTCGTTACAACCATTGCGGTGACGCTTACTACTACTACGTAACAGTAGTCACGTATCGCGACACTTACTCAAACGGAACTCACCGCACCAGGACTCAAACTTTTTCCTGATCGGATAGGGTTCTAACGAACCCACACACTTTCATAGTAGTAATTCAAATGCCCGGCGGGATTGGTCTCCCTCCGGGTTTTTGCTTGTTTAAGGGATTGCCAGATCAGGCTGATCGAGAGGAGACTCCCGTATGGTTCTTCGAGCGTTCGCTTTTCTTCTGATTTTCAATTCTGTATTCTCACACGGAGAAGAAGCGGTCCGCATCCGTTCCGACTTTCCCGGAGGAAACATTAAGATCGTTCAAAATGAAGGATCGACTATTCGCCTGGAGCCAGACCTTCGTGGCGACCGCCCGTGGTTTTACTGGTGCCTCGAAGCAAAGGCACTCACCCCCGGAAAGGTGACTTTCATCTTCCCGGAGAAAGTAGCCGGACACAAGAATGGGGCAATCGGCCCTCAGGGACCCGCGATTTCAGAGGACAGCGGAAAAACCTGGGAGTGGATGGGCGCGGATAAGGTGGTGGAAAACACCTTCTCCTTCGAGTTTTCGAAACCGGGAGAGACGATTCGTCTGGCCGTGACGATTCCCTATACCACAGAGGATCTGGATAAATTTCTCTCCACGCAAAAAGGGAATCCTTTCCTTAAAGTCAGCAACTTGACCAAAAGCCGAAATGGGCGCGAAGTCGAACTCCTTACCATTGGGGATCGCGGAGAATCAAAGGAGCCGGTTCTGGTCACAGCAAGGCATCATGCCGCCGAAACCATGGCCAGTTTTGTCGTGGAGGGAATTCTCGAAGAAGCCATGGATGAAGAGAGCGAGGCGGGTGAGAAATTTCGTGAGCGCCACGTTCTGTTTTGCGTTCCTATTACTGACAAAGACGGAGTAGAGGAAGGGGACCAGGGAAAGAACCGGAAGCCCCACGATCACAATCGCGATTACACCGATGAGCCTATTTATCCGGAAGTGAGAGCCATTCAGCAGTTGCACACCAAAGAGAGATTCGTTTATGCGCTCGATGTCCACTGCCCTACGCTGGTAATGGCCGACCATCAGGTGATGTATTTTGTCGGTGCAAAGATCCACCCGCCGAAGAATTTTGAGAAGGTCACTGCATTCGCCAAAGAGATCAAAAGCCGTTTGCCGGAAGGAGCGCCCGTCGGTCCCCTGGTGTGGCTCCGGGATGAGGTGAAAATCTCACCGAAGAACTCGCGGTGGTTTGCTTTCCGAAACGGAATGATGATGTCCGCCACCCTCGAAGTTCCTTTCGCTCCCAAAGGCAGGAAGGCGGATGTGGAGAGTTGTCGAGCCTACGGTCGCGCTATTCTCAAAGCATTTGTCGCGACGCCTTTCGAGGAAATCGGACCGGCGCAAGCGGCGGGATCTGACAATTAGCGAAGAAAGGAATATCCCGCTGTCCTGTGAAAAGGCTGCGGGATTTTTTCTTCGAAGGCTTCCTAAAAATCAATGACGAAACCACCGCGGCTCGTCACTGCTTTTGCCAAGTCCTCGTGAACCCAACGAATCTCATATTTAGGGCCCCAGGAATCACTCACCGCCACTTCACGGGTCTTCTCATTGTAACCGATCACCATACAAATGTGGAAGTTCGATTGGTTGGACTTGAAAGAAGGAGACAGACGGGTCGCCTCTTCACTGATTTCAGCGGCCCACTTGGTGAGATCATCAACTGACTCCCGGGCTTCGGAACGTTCATTAACCAACTTGTTATATTCGTTGAGGCTTCGCATCTGCCAGAGAACGGGGACCCCTTTATCGATGAATTTCTTCAGATTCTTGATCTCAAAATCCTCCTGAAGTTCCAGCTCCTTGATCCGACGCGCTTTACTTCGAACGATCCTCTTACAATCTTCTGAAAGCTTGGTGGTATTTGTCCCACCTCCGGCCGCCGTAGCTGCGGTTGCGAGGAGATACATGTCGGCAGGAACCTTCATGTAACGCATTGCCCGCTCAAAAGTTGCCGGAGCGCAGTAGCCCTTCGGCCCCTGATTCACCATCGGGATGTTATCGATCCAAACATCACCATTCAACTCCGTGACCACATTGGTCACCTGGATTTTACGAAGATCGGAATCGACAACAAATTCCACTTTCCCCTGCAAATCGGCATCCTCTTTCGGAACGACAAGCAGGTTGGTGTATTCACCTTCGATACTCGAAAGCAGGAAGGCGTGATCCTCCTGATTCCACCGCTTTACTTTCCTTTTGTCTTCCTTTTCCCCGTAGTATTGTTCCTCCGGCTCGCCGAGCCCTTTGGTGAGATACTCCGCGATGATTTTTGCATCGAACTCGATTGCTTCCGTCAGATTTCCAGGTGGTTCCTTATCAGGATAAATTTCTTTGAAATGATCCGGCCCCATTCCGAGACGACTTCCAAAATCCCCTTTATTCGCATAGACCAGAGAAATTCGTTCAGGCCGATTTCCTTCGCCCCCATATAATGTCACGCAATAGGGGTGCGCTCCGAGGAACAGGTAATCCAATTTGGTGTAGAGCCGGTAGCTGCTCGAATCTTTCTTCCGGCTCTCCAGCTTCCAGTTGAGACGTCCGGCGACCTCCTGAGCATCTTCACCCCAAAGGGAAGCGGCATCTCCAAAAAGACCGTGTCCGATCACTTCATTTACTTTGGAAGCTGCTGCGAGAGATTCCGCGGATGGCTTCGAACCACTCGCGAGGTGTTCTTTTATTTTCTGAACGCTTTCAGGTGTCAGCTTAGTAAGAGGAACGGTGAAGGATTTCCCCGGCCCCATCTCAAAGGTCACCTTTCCACCTTCCACTCCCTTGATGACCACATCGAGAGATTTACCGGATCCAACCTGGGTGATCGTAATCGTATTGGCAAACGCACTGATCTGCACAGAGGCAATGACCGCGAGTAATGGGAGGAGGCGAAAAGCGAATGACTTCTTCATCGGGAATATTCTTTATCTACTATCAGTGGGCATGTCTCGCTTGAACTGTGACATAAAATCCCCCTTTTTGGCAATCGGGCAGTTCCGCAATTTAACAGGGTGCGCTATCCCTCTTTCCAAGGTAATCTCCCTCAGCCAAAAAATGGAGTCAAAGAATCTGGATCACCCGCCCCTGATCGCACTGCTGAGAAAAGCCTACTCCGCAGAGAGGGCCGCGTCATTTGCTTACATCGGGCATGCCGGTTCCCTAAAAGATCCGGAGGAGAAAGCTCACGTCAAACAGATCGAATTGGACGAGTGGAATCACCGGGATGAGGTGCTGAAGATTCTTCAGACCTACAAAATCCCCGTCTCCCGCTGGTACGAATGGAAATTTTACGCCATTGGGAAATTCATCGGCTTGAGTTGCTATGTGATCGGAAGGTTTATGCCGTATTTCTTTGCCGGGAAACTCGAGAGCGGAAACGTCTGCGAATACTTCGTGATGATGCAGTATTTTCAGTCTCTCGGAATTCACGATCACGATGAAGCGCTTTACGAAATGGGAGTGAAGGAAAAGGAACACGAGATTCATTTTCAAAAGTCGATTGAGAACGAGCCCTGGCTGCCCTTATTCGAGAAAATTTTCGGCTGGGGAAAGGATAAGGCGCTGAACGATGTGGATCTCGATGCTCTTTTGAAAGTGGATGAATCAGCATCTTATTGTGCCTCGCGACGAACCCTCACCACCCTCCCGGTTAAAGACGACGCAGAGGGGAATATTGACCCTGAGAATTGATCCCCTTCCTTTCACCAAACAACAAAAACGCCGAAGTCTTCACTCCGGCGTTTTGTATTGGTGGTATCAACAATTGCGAGGGGTTTCCCGCATATACAGATCTCAATGGTGGCGGAAGCGAAGCTTCGCTGCAACGAGATCACGGGCGAGAGAATCATAATAATTCTCTGCGTATACTTTTACCAAAGCTCTTACAGATCCGTAGGTATGCTTCCTCAACTTGAGGGTGGACAGGAGGCGGCGGCGCTCATTCGGATCCAGATTCTGTTTGTAGCGGCCCGTCCGAAGCGCACCGGTGATATTTTTACGTCCACCAGCTCGTTCCTCGTAGTATTTGCTCACGAAATCGCGGCGGGACAGATAACTGGTGGAAGCCGAAATATCACTGCGATGAGGTCCGTCATTTCCAAGTGAGAAATGCATGGCCGCATTTTCATGAACCCCTTTGAAAATTCGGATCTTTTGACCCCCGGCAGTATCGTTGTAGCGATTCTCGCCTTTGTGAGTTCTCAAACCGCGTTTGGGCCCAATCGTCAAGTCAGGCTGAAAAGGATGAAACCGCGGAATATAAAACGCGTGATCATTCACCTCATTGCCATGTATCGCTGTATTCCGGCGAATAATGTCTGCAAAGCTTGTACTCCAGATGTTGTCGATGAATTCCTGAGAATACACATCCGGGTTCTCAAAGTAGAACCGGTCTCCATCACGAAGCCTCGTGAACTGATCGATGAAAATCGCCGTGAAAGTTTCCCCGAGATTTGTCCCGATACGATGAGGCTCAGCAAGACTTCCAGTCCAAAGATCGAGGTCTTCCATGTTGTCGGCTCCATAGACACTGCGGAGCGCGTCCACAGTTTCTGAATCACATCCGATTCCATCATAATCAGCAACAGGGTCCAGGCCGTAGGCCGAGCGCACACTGTTGTAGGATCCAATTCCGTGATCCCTGCCACGCTGGATATTGAGGGCCGCAAGGTCCAGTCCGCCGAAGCCGGGGCCGAAGAGGAAATTTCTCACACCGTCAACGATGAAACGGTCAATTTCCTGCTGGAGAGTTTTAATCTGCCCGCGAAGAACACCTTCGACACCATTGTCTCTGACGTAATCGGGATTGAAAAATGCATCTCCCAGCTCAAGCACCGTTTTGTTGCCGTATGCATCAATGGGAGTGTACCCAGCGGGAAGCATGGTGTGCCCGATACGAAATGCAGCAGTGGAAAATTCGTTTGAAATCTGAGGATCTACCGAAGCATTGTACCCATAATAATCGTCCAGAGCATACTTCCCGATCAAAGCAGGGAGCCATTCGTGGAATGCGATTTTCTGAAGAAGTGCACCAACAATCGAGCGGGCTTTGAGAAAAATTTCCTCATCGACACCGGAGTCATACAAATCTGCGTAAGGATACTCATGAGCCGCAATCTCGACGGCAAGACGGTTGTGCTCACGAATGAACAGGGTATGCATCCCGGTAAGTCCAACCTGCTCGTTGGCACGGACATCGCCGGCAGCGAAGAGGTCTTCTTCCGGAAGTCGAAGCGCGTTGGCGTTACCAAGCCCGAAAGTATTGTTCGGTGGAAGAACTCCATCCGGTCCGTATTGAACTTTCAGCAATCCACCATGGAAAGAGCGAAGTGCATCACACCGTTCTTTCGTCGATCCATATACATTGGATCCATCGATGAAAGCAGTGATCGTGTTAATTTGCTCACGGACATTCGTGGGTGAACTCCCTGCGGCTCTTGCAGCCGAACGCGTCAAAGGAATTTCGGAAAAGGCAAAATCCGGATCCAGGGCGCTGACCTCAACATTGAATGATTCGTTACCGACATTTCCGGTAGCGCCACCTGTTGGGAAAGAACCATCAGGCTCACTCAAGCCGGTATCGTGACTGAGAAACTGCCCGAACTGGAAAAAGAGCTGGTTCAGCTTTGTCGTACTTGGGATACTGGTCTCTCCCTGGTCATGAACCGCATTACTGATCTCACGGGCACTGACAAGCGTTTGCTCTTCGCCTTCGACATCACCGTCGCCTTCGTCTTCAACCGGAACGCCACGCGGAAGGTCAATCCCATCGCCGTATGCCTGGGAGGCAATTCGGATAAGAAGTGAGTCCGTAGTTCCGCGAGACGGATAATCGGGATTATTGCCATCACCGGTGATCGAACGGAAGTCATAGACGCCGCCTGTATCGAATGCATACCCGGTAAAGGGTGAGAAACAAACCATCGCGGCCAGAAGGAACACGTGGATCGCTTTATTTATTACTGAAGTGAATCGTTTCATTGAGAATATTGATTTGGGGGTTAGGAGCGATTCCCTGACAAAGACGATCCATGAGAGAACCTTATGCATTTGTCATGGTATCTTTCGACCCGTTCTATCTTTATCGAACTTGATCATAATTTACATAAAAACAAGAATCAAGACTTATTTCTGGTAATTTTATTAAATACGATAAATTATCTCAAATTTCTGAGTTTGATGACTTTACGATTTCATCGTTTAGACTCTCGAATGCTGTCCCATCGCTACTTTGCTATCTTCTTGGTTCTAAGCTTTCAATTCCTGTGGATAGAGGCGGATCAAACGCCTCAAGCCGTGGTCACGATTCCTCAGTCGAAATGGTCCAAAGACGGCACCCCTCCAATACCGGAACGGATGGAAAAGCACAGCGAAGGGAAAATCACCTCCATCGTGATTCATCACACTCAGTCACCCAATGAGTCGCCGGCCATGGAATTCGCCCGACTGCGTGGAGTTCAGCGATATCACATCCAGGACAAAGAATGGGGCGACATTGCCTACCATTTTCTGATTGGAGCCTCGGGAAGAATCTACCAGGGCCGCGACTGGAATTTTCAGGGCGATAGTGGAACTCAGTATGATCTCAACGGACGCTTGCTCATCTGTGTCCTCGGTGATTTCACCAGGCGAATGCCGGAGGATCCGGCGATGGCTGCTCTGATTCGAATCGTAAAAGCAAAACTGAAAGAGCACGATCTCAAGCCGGAGGATGTCCTCACCCACCGGATGGTTGCCGCGACGGACTGTCCCGGAGACACTCTCCAGAAATGGTTCGACGAAAAAGGACGGGAAGCGATCAGCGAGAAATAGAGCGGATCACGATTCCTCGTCTTCCCCAAGATTCGATCGATACGTTTCCGCGGCAAAGTAGATCGCGACCAGAGTAATCACTGCAGTTACGACCAGATAAGTCGACACCGCCCACGATCCGTTGCCGGACCATTCCAGAAGAGCTGTGGCAATCAGGGGAGCCAAACCGCCGGCAAATGGCGAGGCCAACTGGTAGCCGATCGATGCACCACTGTAGCGAACCCGCGTTCCGAAGAGTTCCGAGAAAAAGGCCGCCTGCGGTCCATACATTGCAGCATGGCCGACCAGCCCCAGGATAATTGCCAACCAGATCAAAATGGTCACCTTCGTCTCGATCAGCCAGAAAAACGGAAAGGCAAAGACAGCGATAAATATTGCCCCGGCAAGATAGACCGGTCGTCTGCCGATTTTGTCCGACAATATCCCAAAGGCCGGGATCGCAAAAATCTGGATTGCAGCTGCGATCCACACTCCAGTCAAAATGGTGGGCCTTTCCAGGCCGAGATGATCAACCGCATAGGACAACACAAAGACGCTAAAAATATAGAAGCAGGCATTCTCCGCAAAACGCGCGCCCATCGCCAGGAGCACGTTCTTTGGATGCTTCTTGAAGACTTCAACAATGGGTAGCTTCGCGACACCCTTCTTCTCCTGAGCTTCCTGAAAAAGAGGACTCTCCATAATTTGCAGCCGGATAAACATTCCGATCGCCAGCAGCACAATTCCGAGAAGGAAAGGAATTCGCCACCCCCAACTGAGAAATGCCTCTTCCGGCATCCGCGTCACCACGGCAAAGACACTGGCCGCAAGCAGCAGGCCCACCGGCACTCCCATTTGGACACAGCTTCCGTAAAAGCCCCGCTTTCCTTCGTGTCCATGTTCGACCGCCATGAGAACGGCACCGCCCCATTCTCCCCCAACTCCAAATCCCTGAACCAATCGCAGGAGAATCAAAAGTATCGGAGCAGCAATTCCAATCGAAGAGTAGGTCGGCAGAACGCCGATCAGGAATGTGGCCACTCCCATCATCATCAGGGTCGTCACCAACATCGCTTTCCGTCCGATCCGATCTCCATAGTGACCAAAGACAATGCCTCCGAGGGGACGCGCAAAGAATCCGATGGCGAATGTCCCGTAAGCCGCCATCCGACCGACAAATTCATTCTCATTCGGAAAAAACAGCTCACCGAAAACCAGCGCAGCGGCCGTCCCGTAGATAAAGAAGTCAAACCACTCGATTGTCGTTCCAACAAAACTGGCGAGAACCACTTTTCTTACGGAATTTTTCGATTCAGGAGTTTCGGGGTCTTCGCTCATGAGACGGGAGTGTAATCAGATTTCATGGATTCAGGAAACCTCTTCCTCAAACAGGTTCGCGGACATCTCTCTGACCTCCTTCATGACAGGACGAAACTCCATCTGGTCAAGAATGTGGTGTTGCAAATCGATACCGGGAGCGATCTCGATCAACTCCAGCCCCTCCTCGACGAGACGGAACACGGCCCGCTCCGTCACCAGCAGAACCGGTCGTCCCGATTTCACCGCCAGAGCTCCATTGAACGAAATCTGATCGACCGCTTTAACGAACTTTTTCACGCGGCCTTCGTTCTCAATGATCAGCTTCCCCTTTTCCGCTTTTGTCACGAGACCACCCGAGGTCATCGTCCCGCAAAAAATGAGCCGCTTGGCATTCTGAGAAATACTAACAAAGCCACCAACCCCCGCAAGCCTTGTCCCGAATTTGGAGACATTCAGATCTCCTGAGGCATCCACTTGCGCCGCGCCGAGAGCACCGAAATCCAATCCTCCTCCGTCGTAAAAATCAAACTGTGCCGGCTGATCGACAATTGCCCGGGGATGAACAGAAGCCCCGAAACTCAACCCACCCGCCGGCATTCCACCAATGGGCCCACTTTCCACGGTCAGCGTAACCGACTCCAAGAGGCCACGCTCGGCAGCAATCCGTGCAATCCCCTCCGGCATTCCGATTCCAAGATTGGCCACGTCGCCGGCCCGCAATTCATCGCAAGCCCGCGCCGCGATGATCCGCCTTTCGTTCATCGGCAATTTTTCGAGTTCGCCCTCCTTTGATTCTCCTGAAGTGAAGTAGGAAGGATTCATCTTCTCCGCAAAAGTCTGGTCATGTTCATCCGCCTCCGCCACCACAACCCTGTCGACAAGAATTCCCGGGACACTGACAGCCTGCGGCGAAATCGGCGTGTCCCTTAGCTTTTTCACCTGAGCCATAACTATCCCTCCGCTATTACGTACGGCCTGAGCAATAGCTAACACTTCTCCAAAGATCGCCTCTTCCTCCATCGACAGGTTCCCGAAAGGATCCACTGAAGTCGCCCGGATCAATCCCACGTTTACCGGAAAAGATTTGTAAAAAAGCCAGTCCTTCCCCTCGAGTTCAATCCGCTCCACCAGGGCTTCAGTAGTTTTCTCGTTCAAGCGACCACCATCATTTTCCGGATCCACGAAAGTTCCCAATCCAACGTGAGTAATGCAGCCCGGTCGTCCCGCCGCAATATCACGCATCATCTGGCAAATGACTCCCTGCGGAAAATTATAAGCTTCGATTTTGTTTTCGATGGCCAGGTTGCCAAGTCCCGGAGCGAGGCCCCAATGTCCGCCGATGATCCGCTTGATCAATCTTTCGTGAGCGAGGTGATTCAGTCCCCGCGTCTTTCCATCCCCCTGCCCGGCTCCGTATACCAAAGTCAGGTCCTGAGGATTATTTTCGGCCAGAAAACGTCGCTCCAATGCCGCCGTGAGCGCCTCAGGATGCGCCGCTCCCACAAACCCTCCGCACACGACGGTATCGCCGTTCCGAATCAACTGAACCGCTTCCCCGGCTGTGCAGATCATTTCATCCCGCCGGCAAGTCATGATCCGAACCAGCCTCCATTCACATGAATCGTCTGGCCTGTGATGTAATCCGCCAGGGGACTGCACAAAAAGAGTATCGCCTTGGCAATTTCCTCCGGTTCCCCGAAACGACCCAGCGGAATCTGTTTCAACATTTCTACCTGCGACTCCTCCGGAATCGTTTTTCCCATTTCAGTCAAAGCCACTCCCGGAGCGACCGCATTGACAGTGATCTGCCGTCTCGCCAATTCCTTACTGAGCACCTTGGTTAATCCAACGACCCCCGCCTTCGCTGTCGAATAATTTGCCTGACCGAAGAATCCCACGAAGCCGGAGATCGAAGCCATGTTTACAATTCTACCTCCATCGGAAAGGTGATTGGCCGCTTCTTTGCAGACATTGAAAACGCCAGTGAGATTGGTCTCGATGACTGCGTCCCATTCCCCACTTTCCATTTTGGAAAAAGACCGGTCCCGTAGAATCGCCGCATTGTTAATGACCATGTCGACTCCTCCAATTTCATCAAACATGGCAGTCAGTGAATCCCGACTGCGGACATCGCCTTCGACCGCAAAAACCGATTCACCCAGTTCCGAGGCCGTGGATTCGGCGGTCTTTTGATTCAGCCCTTCCTTGTCCCGGAAGAAACTGATCGCCACCCGTGCACCTGCTTGTTGAAAAACCGAAGCCGTCGCTTTTCCCAATCCCTGGCCACCGCCAGTTATCAGCACGGTCTTTCCGGATAGATCGATTGAAATCATGAGGCCAGCTTACGGGGCGGATTCGGTCAGATCCAGACCGAACCGCACATTGGCGCAATCGCGATTTCCCGATGTTCGCGCACTTACCTGTTCACGCCGTCGAATATCAGAATCGGGTTTTGCTTCTCTTCAGAATACAAACATGCTACAGATTCCAAATCTATGAACGGAAAAACCATTATCTCAATTGTCGTCGGAGCCCTTGCCTTCTTTGCTGTTAAATACGGCGTCTCTCATTTCTTCTCAAACGACGTGGATCTCTCACAGATAGTGAAGGACCATCCGGAGTTCTCAAAGACGGCCGACGATCTCGAGGACGCTGTGAAAGGGCTCTCCCCAAACAGCTCAATCGAAGAGATCCTCAAGGTGACCGAGGAGAGCATGACGAAGAATCTTCCCATCAAAGTGGACGACAACACCATTCTCGTCGGAGTGAAAGCCGGTCCCGGAAAACTGTTTACCTACGACTACCATATCGTCGATCTCCCTGACATTACCGCAGAGCAACTTGAGACAGCAATGAAACCCTCTCTGACAGCTCAATACAACGGCCCGGACATGAAGGCTTACAAGGACAACAAAGTGATTGCGATTTATCGCTATTCACAGAAGAACGGTGACTTGATTTCGGAAATCACGATCGGTCCGGAGGAATAGATCACATTTCTTCTAATCATTGATTTCGTCGGGAAAACCCTAAAAGTTCCGCTACCCTTTTCACATGAATCTTGGACTACGCGACAAAGGTGTTTTGGTAATGGCTTCCAGTGCCGGAATCGGTCGTGGCGTCGCCACAGAATTCGCCCGCGAAGGCGCAAGAGTGATGCTTTTCTCCCGCTCGGAAGAAAAGCTGGCGCAGACGGCAAATGAAATCGGAGAGGAAACGGGAAATACCCCTGTATTCTCCGCCGGAGACATCACCAATGCCGACGATGTCGCTGCGGTCGTCGAAAGAACTGCCGCTGAATTTGATGGCCTCTGGGCGCTTTTCAATAATACCGGAGGACCTCCCGCAGGGACATTTGAGCAATTTGACGACAGCGCCTGGCAGTCCGCTTTCGAGCTGACGATGATGGGCTACGTCCGTGCTATTCGCGCCGCGATTCCTCATATGAAGTCCGGCGGTGGCGGCCGCATCGTCAACAACACATCGGTGTCGACCAAGCAGGCGATCGATTCCCTCATACTTTCCAATGTTTTCAGGGCCGGGCTCGTCGGGCTCGGGAAAACACTCGCCCGCGAACTGGGACCGGATAAGATTCTCGTCAACACCGTCGGTCCCGGCCGCATCGACACTGAGCGGGTCGAACAGCTCGATACGATCTGGGCGGAAAGAGCCGGGATCTCTTACGGGGAGCAACGGAAAAAATCCCAGGCTTCAATTCCGCTGGGAAAATACGGCGAACCGGCGGACTTCGGTCGGACCGTTGCTTTTCTCTGTTCCGAAGCAAACGCATACGTTTCCGGGCAGAATTTGCTCATCGATGGAGCGATGGTGGAAGCCTACTGAAACCGTTCCCGAAAAGCACAATCGCCGTTCGCGAATCGTTCGCTCACAAGATTCGAAACCCTGGAGTCGACTCTACCTTGGCGGTCGAAAATCTACAGATCACCGTCGTTTTTCGACGAGGACGAATTCGAACTCAACGAACTACCAGAAAACCGTTAAGAGCAGAACGTTCATGCTCGAACGTTTATTATCGCCTCCGTCATCCGCAGCGCCTCAAAATTCGGCTTCACTTCGTGAACGCGATGCAACCTCACTCCCTGCTCACGAGCATTGGAAGTAATCGCCACCGTCGGCCAGTTCCGGTCTTCAACCTTGTCGGAGCCTAGAATTTTCCCGATGAAAGACTTTCGGGACACGCCCAATAGAAGCGGTCGACCGTCGACATCCAAACGCTCGATATTTTTGAGTAGCGTCAGGTTGTGATCCAGCGTTTTTCCGAATCCAATTCCAGGATCGTAGGAAACGGTTTCCGGATCAACTCCTGCAGTAATCAACTCATGATGCTTGTCCTCAAAAAAGGCACGCACCTCAGAAACGACATCCTTGTAGGTCGGGTTTTTCTGCATCGTGCCGGGCGTTCCCTGCATGTGCATGACGACGATTCCGGCTCCGGTTTCGGCAGCTACCCGGATCATTTCCGGATCTTGAAAACCGGTCACGTCATTGATGATCTTTGCACCGGCAGAGATCGCTGCCTCCGCGACAGAAGCTTTGGAAGTGTCGATGGAAATGACCGTTTCCGGGAAATCTTTGAGGACAGTTTCGATCACAGGGACCACGCGATCTTTTTCGTCCACATCGCTGACTCGATCTGCACCGGGCCGGGTCGATTCTCCACCGATGTCGATGATCCCCGCGCCTTCGGCCAACATTTCGCCGACACGGGCTACGGCATTTTCGACGCGGTCGAACTTTCCCCCATCCGAAAAAGAATCGGGGGTGACATTCAGAATCCCCATGATGACTCCCTCACGGGAGAGATCAAACACGGTGTCCTGACAACGCCACTTCATCCTCAATAATACGAGTGAAGCCGGGCTTCCAAAACGGTGCTTTCTAAGCCAAGGCAGGCTCGAGTGGCTTGCTCTCCTCGGGCTCGGGTGAACTCATGTCCGGCTTCGGTTGCTGCGGCATCATGCCGAGTTTTTTCAGCAAGGCCAGATCTGCCTCGGACTGCGGATTGGCAGTCGTCAGAAGTTTATCTCCGTAAAAAATGGAATTCGCCCCGGCAAAGAAACAGAGGGCCTGCATTTCCTCGCTCATCTGAGTTCGACCGGCGGACAGACGAACTTTCGCTTTTGGAATCGCGATCCGGGCGAGAGCAATCATGCGGATGACTTCAAAATTATCGACGCCTCCCGATTCCGCGAGCGGAGTTCCGGGAATAGGCACAAGAGAATTAATCGGCACACTTTCAGGCGGTGGATTGAATCCCGCCAGCACTTCGAGCATTTTGATGCGGTCTTCGGTATTTTCCCCAAGACCAAGAATCCCGCCGGAACAAACCGACATCCCCGCATTCTGAACATTGCGGACGGTGTTGAGACGGTCCTGAAAAGTGTGGGTCGAAACGATATTCGGATAATGTTCAGGAGCTGTCTCTTATACACATCTCCGAGCCCACGAGACCGAGGCTGATC
>CAJXQE010000162.1 GCA_913058215.1 uncultured Verrucomicrobiales bacterium | reverse complement strand
ACGAGATCAGCCTCGGTCTCGTGGGCTCGGAGATGTGTATAAGAGACAGCGGTCAGACTGTGGTTCCCTTGCAAGGCATCGAGCATTTGGTTGATGCTCTTCATGTCGGCAATTCCGCGCACGGATCTGAGAAGATCCACGCGGTCATCATCTTTACTCGCACTCGAGAAAGCATTGATCATCGCTGGAACTGCCGGCGCATACTCACGACCGGAAAGGATATCCGATATTCGGATCCTGTCGGAAGTTAATTCTGAGGTCTGCAGCTCTTCGAGAAGCATTTCATTGATTCCCGCTCCTTCGATTCGGCGCAGAATTTTCAGAGCGTCGGAGCGTAGAGAGCGCGTGACTTCGCGGTCGTTCAAATATCTCAAAGACAATCTGGCGTCGTCAACAGTTCCACTGAGGTTCTCCTCCGAGGACATGGTTATGATGCGGTCTTTCTCCTTCTTCTTCCTCGAATTTTTCATCGAGTTGATCACAAAGAAAATCAAAATGGCCGAGAGGGAACTTGCAAGGATGATCCAAAGCTTTGCTTTGCTCCCCGATTTGTTCGGAGCAATGCCGCCGGTGCGGGGACCGGTTTGAGTGAGGCGTTGGGAACGACTTCCACTGACGGTTTGTTGGCCGGTTGTGCCGGTCACGAGACGGCCGGTTGTTGATCCAACACCTCCTGTCGATTTCGTAACGATCAATGCCGGTGGTGCGGATGCCTGACTGGCACCGGTAACAATTTTGACTTCGCCCGAGGCAACTTGCGGTGTTTCCTCAACTGGCAACACTTCGACCGGAATGGCACCGGGAGGTTCAGGATTTCTCGGCCAGTGCTTCAAGGCGTCGCGCGCATCTTTGGGCCGGTGATCGATGTCTTTGTTGATCATCCACATGACCCACTGACAAATCGAAGGTGGAAGGTCGGGACGAATTTGCTCGAGAGGGATCACCTTGTGTTGAAGGTGAGCGTTCATCACCTGAGGAGCCGTCTCCCCGTTGAAGGGATACTGCCCGGTGAGAGCGTTGTAGTAAACGCAGCCCATCTGATAAAGGTCTGTCCGCGAATCGAGTTCTCCACGCTCGAATTGCTCCGGCGCCATAAAGAAAATGGAGCCCATGACGGATTCATCCTGATCCATGGTCTGGACGGATGGAGCCTTGCTGAACTTTGCGAGACCGAAGTCGAGAATCTTGGACTGAAATTTCCCGCTGGCCTGCCAGACCACCATAATGTTGGTGGGCTTGATATCGCGGTGAATCACATTGGAAGCCTGCGCAGCGATGAGGGCCTCCATTGTCTGATAAACGATCTCGGTAAAATCCTCCTGAGTGAGCACTCCACGTTCCACCGTTTCGTCGAGAGTTTCCCCGTTGAGGAGTTCCATGACAACAAACCCTCCTTTTTCGTCCTGACCGACATCAAAGACGGTGACGATATTCGGGTGGTTGAGAGAGGAAAGTGTCTGAGCCTCAGCGATTAAGCTTTTGGCTGCGGACTCGACTTCATCTTCGCTCGCCTGATCCGGGGAAAGGACGCGTTTGATTGCAACTTCCCTCTGCAACTGGGTATCCAGAGCCTTGTAAACTGCACCCAATCCTCCCTTGCCAACTTGTTCTCGAATCTCGTAGCGGTCGCTCATGTATTAGTGTTCAGGCTGGCGGCACATTCAGGTATAAAGGGCAGGACTGTTCATCAATTCCAAAATATAAGGGGGAATACAACCTATTTCCTAGAGAAATCGGGCTTTTTTCAAAAGATCTTGTTTTTGTGCTTTGCCACGATTCATTGCAGAAAAATTGCCTCGCGCCTTCCGTCAGTGTCGATAAGTTGCGTCCGGAATGATACGCGACACACTGGCAGATACACTGGAGGAGATTGCCCTGCTCCTGGAGTTAAAAGGAGAGAATCCTTTCAAGATTCGTGCTTATCGAGGCGGGGCCGATACCGTCAGGCAATTTGCCGGCGATATTGTAGCAAAAGCCAAAGAGGGTGATTTGAAAGGCATCAAGGGGATTGGCGATGCCCTCCAGCAAAAACTTCACGAGCTTGCCTCGACGGGGAAGTTGGAATATTACGAAAACCTGAGAGCGGAATTCCCGGAGTCGCTTTTTGAACTGTTCAAGATTCAGGGCCTGGGCCCCAAGAAGATCAAGGCTCTATACGAGAGCCTGAATGTCGACTCCGTTGCGAAATTAAAGGAGGTTTGTGAAAGCGGTGCCGTGGCGGAGCTATCCGGCTTCGGGAAGAAGACGGCAGAAAAGGTGTTGGAGGCGATCGCATTTCGCGAAAGCAACGCGGACCGTTTCCGACTCGGGGATGTCGCCGAGCCGGTTGAAATGATTCTCGAGGCCTTGCGTTCCCACCCGAAGTGTTTGCGAGTTGAGGCGGCGGGAAGTTTTCGCCGGGCAAAAGAGACGGTGCATGATGTGGATTTTCTTGTCGCGACTTCGAAGCCGAAGGAACTGACGGAGTTTTTTGCAGGGCAGGATTGGGTTCGAAAAGTGATCGTTCAAGGTGATACCAAAGCGAGCGTATATCTGGAAAACGGTTTGCAGTGTGATTTGCGGGCAGTGTCGAACGACGAATTTGCCTGCGCCCTTGCTTATTTCACAGGTAGCAAGGAACACAATGTCGCGATGCGTGGGAGGGCTAATGATCGTGGATACACCTTGAATGAATACCGATTGGCACCCCGGGAAGGGTCGGATTCGGAGGAAGCTCCTGTGTTTCAATCGGAAGAGGAATTGTATGCTTTTCTGGATATGGATTTTGTTGCTCCGGAACTTCGCGAGAATACCGGAGAAATCGAAGCGGCGGCGGAGAACGAACTTCCCCGACTGGTGGAATTGGAGAATTTGCGGGGGACGTTTCACAATCATACCGTCGCCAGTGATGGTAAGAATACTCTGGAAGAAATGGCTGCGGCAGCGATGGAACTTGGGCTGCAATATCTGGGAATTGCAGATCACTCCAAGAGTTCCTTCCAGGCCAATGGCCTCGACGAAAAACGACTCAGGGCGCAGATTGAGGAAATTGGAGCACTGAACGCAGGCTATCAAGAGGGTGGGCAAAATTTTCGGATCTTCGCGGGCAATGAGGTGGATATTCTGAAAGACGGTTCCCTTGATTTTGACGACGACCTTCTCGGGGAACTCGACTACGTCGTCGCCAGCGTTCACAATGCGATGACGCAGAAGGAAGCTGAGATGACGAAGCGTCTGATCAAAGCGGTCAGCAATCCTAATGTTACCATGTTAGGGCATTTGAGTGGCCGGCTTCTCTTAAGGCGGGAACCCTACGAAGTGGATATTCCCGCCGTAATCGAAGCCTGTGCCGATACCGGGACGATCATTGAATTAAACTGCAATCCGTGGCGACTCGACATGGACTGGCGCTGGTGGAAACTGGCCAAAGAAAAAGGCGTGAAATGCTCCATCAATCCGGATGCTCACGCGACCGGGCAACTCGACTATCTTTGGTTTGGCGCGAAGCTGGCGCGGAAAGGATGGCTGACCCGGAAGGATGTTTTCAACACGCTGCCCCTCGGTGAAGTTGAGGAATTTCTCAATTGCTGAATTCTTATTTTACGACTTTATGAATAGATATCTTCTTCAAAAACAGGAGTCCGGAGAACTTGCGCCGGTCTGTGTCGAGGCCGCGGATCCTGAAATCGGAAGCGGGGAATTACTGGTTCGAATGAAAGCCTGCTCGCTCAATTACCGGGACCTGCTGATGAAGAGTGGGAAGTCAGCTTCGGGTGGCGACGGGGAGGTCGTTCCTCTTTCTGATGGCGCCGGGGAAGTGGTTGCAGTGGGTGAGGGTGTCATTGACTACGAAGTGGGGGACAGAGTTGCTCTGACATTTTTCCAGGACTGGGAAGATGGGCGATTTAATATGCGTTATCACAAAGCTGCGCGAGGCGGATCCTGTGATGGAGTGCTTTCTGAACTCGTGGGAGTTCCGGCACATAGCGTGGTGAAATTTCCCGAATACATGACTTACGCCGAGGCAGCGGCTCTTCCCTGTGCAGCAGTGACGGCCTGGCAGGGCTTGATGGAGCGGGAAGGGCGTTTGAGTGAATCAGAGACTGTGCTGTGTCTGGGCACAGGCGGAGTTTCTGTGTTTGCTTTACAAATTGCGAAGGCGGCCGGGGCAAAGGTAATCATTACCAGTAGTTCGAATGATAAGTTGGCCAGGGCTAAAGAACTCGGAGCCGACGAAGGGATTCACTACCGGGAGACTCCAGACTGGGATAGGGAAGTGCATCGCATCACAGAGAAGCGAGGTGTTGATCATGTCATCGAAGTCGGCGGGCCTGGAACTTTGGAGAAGTCGATGAACAGTGTCGCTGCCGGGGGGTGCATTTCGATGATTGGGGTATTGACGGGGTTTGATGCACCGGAGACCAGCCTTTTCCCTCTGGTCGCTCGAGCAGTGAATCTGAATGGAATCTATGTGGGAAGTCGCGCCATGTTTGAAAGGATGAATGCCTTTCTTACGGAGCATCAAATCCGTCCGGTCATCGATCGCAGTTTCTCTTTTTCCGAAGCCCCCGCTGCTTATAAATATCTGGAGAGCGGAAGCCACTTTGGAAAGATCGTGATCGAATTTTAAAAGGCAATTCTCTGTCCAAAAGTTTTACATCTTTTTGACAGCAGGCAGGCTCACTCTTTGTTAAGCTGCTACCTATGAAAAAGGTATCGTTTTCAGTATCCCTCATTCTGGTGTTTTTCTGCTTCAGCCTTTCGTCGATCGCTGAGATTGCGGTTAAGGATGTCAAAGGTCGGGAGATGTCGATCAAGGTCCTCGGCTATACCAAGTCGACGGGCGAGGTGAAGATGTCCCGGTCGGACGGGCAAGTGTTTGTGGTCAACCTGAACGTGTTCGATACCGAGTCACAGGGTAAAATCATTGCGGCAGCACCTCCGGAAAGAGCAAGGCTCGCTATCAGTGTATCTGCCGGGAAGCGTCGTGAGCGGAAGGGAGACAGTTCTTACATGAAAAATCAGACGGTGACGGCGAAAGCAAAAGTGGAGAATGAATCCCGGAAGATTAATTTTTCGAAAGGGAAAGGGACTGTCATACTGGTAGCGAGACAGACGGCGCGTTTTGCCAACCGTGATGAAGACTACGGTAAGATTTTGTTGAAACAGCAGTTTAACATTGATGTGGAAGCGGGAAGGGAATTTGAATACGAATGCAAGCCGCTGGTGACATCCTATGATTCGGACAAAGACTCAAGTAATGTAGGAGGTTGGATGTACTACGGTTACGTCTTTATCGTTCAGAATGAGGACGGAACCATCGCTTCGGCGACGACTTCGATTGGGAATTTACAGAAAACTGTAGAAGAAGTTCCCGAGGCTTCACGAAAACTACTGGCCCTCAGCGAAGGTGCGGTGGTGCAGAAAAATTTATCTGCACGCTAAGGAATGAGCTTGAGGCAATGTCTGTTTGGTTTGCTACTGATCAGTAGTTGCTTCTGTCCCCGCTCCGGCGCGTTTCCTTTTAATAAGCATATCCTGAACGCCGGGTCCACCTACAGCGCCTGTGGAGTCTCCGACATTGATCTGGATGGCGATCTCGACGTGATTTGTGGCGGATGGTGGTATCGATCTCCGGGCTGGGAGAAAGTGTTTGTGCGAAAGGTGGAGGAGATCCGGGGTCGCTTCGATGGCTATTCCCATTTGCCGCTCGATATGGATGGTGACGGTGATGAGGATTTCATCAATATCAATTACCGCAGCAAATCCATTTACTGGATCGAACGTCCCCATTCTCTGGATCAGCCCTGGCAGAAACACATCATTGCTCTCCCGGGCGCGATGGAGACAGGATTCCTCTGCGACGTCGACAGAGACGGTCGGCTCGATATCCTCCCCAACGGGGCAAAGTTTTCGGCCTGGTGGAGAGGGATTCAAAATTCAGACAAGCAGCGAATCGAGTTTAAAAAACAGGAGCTGCCCGAAGAGTTGGCCGGGCATGGATTGGGATTTGGTGATGTCGATGGTGATGGGCGGGGGGACCTGATTGGTATCAGGGGATGGGCGAAAGCGCCGGACAATCCGCTTACGGAAATTTGGAAATGGCATCCTGAATTTTTTCTCGAAGAACGAGCCGGAATTCCTGTGCAGGTTCAGGACGTGGATGGTGACGGTGATGCAGATCTAGTCTGGTCCAGCGCGCATGACTACGGTGTTTTCTGGATGGAAAACAAAGGGAAGGGGAAATGGGAGAAACGGGTGATCGATGATTCGTGGTCGCAAGGGCACACTCCTCTCTGGGCCGATCTTGACGGAAATGGAATTGGCGAGTTGGTGAGCGGAAAACGTTATATGGCTCACGATGGAAAAGATCCGGGAGCAGAAGATCCTCTGGTCATCTACAGCTATGAGTTTCAGAAAGAGAAATCAGAATGGTTGAGACGAGAGATTACCAAAGGAGACGGTGTCGGTTGGGGGCTCGATCCTAAAATTGTGGACATTGACGATGACGGCGATCTCGATCTCGTATGTCCGGGCCGAAGCGGTCTCTATCTTTTGGAAAACCGGAGAATTAAATCGCCCGCTCAATGAGCGAATAGAAGTTGGCCATTTTCGACGGAAGCTGTAGATCCGAAAGGTAGCGGGACATTGTCTTTTACGTGACCCGCCGAGAGTCCCCGCACAACTGGAAAAGGGGAACAGCCGAACTGGTCTTCGAGGACATTGTCTATGGAAACCCCATCGGGACCGGGGTCTCCTTCGGTAAAGGCCCCGAGAACGAGGCCCGCGATATTTTGAAACCACCCCGATTGTGCCATGCTCGTCAGCATCCGATCGATGCGGTAAGGTCGCTCTCCGACATCCTCCAGAAACAAAATAGTCCCTTCCAGCGGAGGCATGAAAGGAGTGCCCGTCAAGGCCGCGAGGACGGCAAGATTGCCTCCGGAAAGTCGACCGGAAGCAGAGCCGCGACAAAGCACTTCGAGTTGGTGGGGCGAGTGATTTCCTGTTCCTTCGACGGCTTCGATCCAATCATTTTTGACAGGTTCCGGCGCATTGCCGAGTGCCGCTACCATGGGGGCATGAACCGAACGAACACCCGCTCTGGCCCAGGCAGAATGAAGTGCCGTGATATCGCTGAACCCAATGATGGTTTTGTTGGCGGCGGCAAGGGACTGAATGTCAATATTCGGAAGGAGCCGGGTGGTTCCGTACCCACCACGGGCGCATAGGATACCGTCAATTTCCGGGTCCTCCACCGCGTTGCGAATTTCAGCAAGCCGCCGCTCATCGGTTCCGGCAAAATAGCCGCACTTACTGAAGATTTCTTCGCTGTAGGAAATTTCGTAGCGTTCCCTCAACCAGGAGACACCGGCCTCGAAGGCCTCAAGGTTAAAGGGGCCGGCAGGTGCAACGATAGCCAGTTTCGAGCCCTCGCCAACGGGGCGCGTCGCTTGGAAAGCCATTGGCAAGAGCAGTCTGGGAAGTGATCAGGCGACTAAGTCCGAATCAGGCTGACTGATCGGGAGTAATCATTCCGTAATCCCCATCCTCTCGCTTGTAGATGATCGACAATTTATCGGACTTGGCGTTCTTAAAAACGAGGCAGGGCTTCTCGTTCATTTCCATGTCCATAATTGCTTCATCCGTGAAGAGCGTTTTAAGCTTGTACTTCTCTCTGTGAATGAAAGCAGGCTCGTGTTCAGAATCCGGCTCTTCGGGGAGCTCGGGAAGAAAGATTTCCTCCGAGATTTCTTGGATTACATGATCGTTCTTTGGACGATGAGACTTCAGCATCCGCGTCTTGTATTTCCGCATCCGGCGGGCAATTTTTGAAGCGGTTTCATCGATTGATGCATACATGTCCTTGGTCGTTGTATCCGCTTCAATCACGATGTGGTTGGCGCAAAAGAGGATAATCTCCGCAATGTGGCGGTCTTGCTCAACATTCAGGAGGACTTTGGCCTCGATGATTTTCGGGTAGTCCAAATGCAATCCTGATACTTTTTTCTCTGCATGCTCTCTCATGGCCTCTGTGACGGAGACGTGGCGGCCAGTGACGGTGATCGGAAGATTGACGTTGGTTACTTGCATAGTGTGTTTGTTCTTTTGTTTGCTTGTTAGGGAGTATTGATCCTTTCGAATAATAGCATATTCCGTTTCGGTATGACAAGCATTGAGTGTCTTAGAGTATGACGTTTTTTTGAAGGGGGGATTACATCGTAAAACGATCACCGAGATAAAGTTCACGGCTGACCGGGTCGTTGATCAGGAAGTCCCGGGAGCCCTCGCGAAGTACTTTGCCTTCGTAGATCAGGTAGGCGCGATCAACGAGTTCGAGGGTCTGGCGGGCATTGTGATCCGTAATGAGAATAGCGAGGCCGGAATCTTTCAAACCCTGAACGATATTCTGAATTTCATTGACCGCGATCGGGTCGACCCCGCTGAAAGGTTCATCCAGCATCAGGAGTTTGGGCTTAGTGACCAGCGAACGCGCAATAGTCACCCGGCGTTTCTCTCCGCCCGAGCAGGTCAGTGCAATATTTTTGCGAATATGGGTGATGCTGAAGCGCTCTAGAAGTTCCTGACATCGAGCCTTTCTCTCTTTTTTGGAAATATTTAAGGTCTCCATCACAGCCATGATATTTTCCTCGACTGTCAATTTTCGGAAAATGGATTCCTCCTGTGGAAGGTAACCCATCCCGAGCCGGGCCCTTTGATACATGGGCTGCTTGGTAACGTCTTTTCCGTCAAAAAACACTTTGCCGTCATTGGGGGGCACGAGGCCTACCATCATGTAAAAGCTGGTCGTTTTTCCGGCTCCGTTTGGACCGAGAAGTCCAACGATTTCCCCCGGACGAACATTGATGTCGACGCCATTTACTACTGTCCGGCCATCGTAAATCTTCACGAGGCCCCGGGTGTCGAGAAGAAGGGGCTTCTGGTTTTCGACACTTTTTGGTTCTTCCCGAACGAAGGATCTTCCGGAATCCAAAGGGGCGCTTTTCGGTTCTGCCGCGGGCTCCGAAGTTCTCGCAGGTTCAACTCTCTCGACGGCCTTCATCGACGCCGCTGCTGCGATTTTCTCCACGGGCGTTTCCTCAACAATTCGGGCTGCCGCAGCCAGTTTGCTAGCCTGTTTTTCCTGCGCGATTTCTTCGGGGGACTTTACCGGTGCGGGTTCCACAAAAGATTCAGCTGGAGGGCGAAGTCTAACTTCAGTTTCAGCCGGTTCGAGGCTGCCTGCTTGCGAAAAAATGGCTGGTGAATCGCCAGTGGCCGGCTCCGGAATTGGCTCTGCCGGGGGGGCTTGAACGGTTTCTTTCTCAAAGGCGTAAAACTCTTCCGTGCTGAAATCCGGAGGATCCGACTCGTCGTAAACAAGAATTTCGTCATCCTCAATTTCCGGAGCGGCTGGAGTCTCCGGGTGTTGGGCGGGAGCAGGCGCTGGAGCGGCGACTGCAGGAGGCGTCATTGCGACCGGGACAGCGGCAGGAGGCGGAGGGGAGGTGACAGGAGGCGGCTCTGTATTTCCCGACTCCGCTTCTTCGGGAGTCACTTCTTTGCTGTAGCCCTTTTTCGGCTTGGATGAATACCCGAACAACTCGGCGATCTCATCCCTTTCTTCTGTATAACTCATTTGTGAACGAGGAGCAGGGCAGTTGGTGATTCTTGAATCAAGTAATGATTACTGGCCGAAGTTTCCCAGACTTTCCTTCAAGCCCAATTTATTGTTCATCGATTTGCCGCCCTTCATTGGAATTACGATATGATTCCGTTCCGACCCTGTGATTTCATACTTGCCGTTGCCGCGAAGAATGATCTTGGAGTCCTGTGAACTTGTTTTTACGAAACTTCCTCCGTCCTGTAAATAAGGAGGGCCTCCTGATAAGATCACATCTTTAGTCACTCCGTCGTAGTCAGCCCTACGAGCCATCGCGATCTGGGTTTTTCCGTCTGGATTGATTCGCTTAATTTCGACCATTCCCCCGGAGGCGATGGCGCGTTTGAGTCCGTCAGCTCCCGCTTCGCCGTCCATAAAAACTTCCAGCTTATCGCTTTTGATCGTCATTGTTGTGTAGGTGACGAATACATCTCCCCGAAAGACCATGTTACCCGTTTCCTTGTTCATCTCCGCTTCACGCGATCTGATTTCCATGCTTCCGGGATCTTTTCCCTTCTTGCCGGATGCGCTTTTGCTTTTTGCTTTGAGAGGCTTCGGTGCTGGAATGTCGTCTGCGGCGAGGGCCGGAGTATTCGGAACTGTCGTGACGGTGTTTCCAATGGAAGGAATGGGCGGCTCTGCAATCGCAGGGATTGCCAGCACGTCCGCAGATGGTACGGGAGTATTCCCCGGTGGCTTGGGCACTGCCGGCATATCGGCGGAAACTGATGGTTGAGATGCTCCAGGGGTGATCGCTTTAGCTGCCTGAACTGCAGAGCGGGTTGCAGGAACTTCGCCAGGGCCGGGACTCGAAGTGGCCGTTGAAGGAATCATTCCTTTCAGCTTTTCGAGCGCCTGACCTGCAGTGCTCTTCATCGAGTCGGTCGACGGGATCTTACCGGATTTTTCTTTATCTTTAATCTGCTTCTGAAAGAGGGCGGTTGCGGAATTTACGAGATCACCGGGATCTTCCTGTAACGATTTGGCGGCGGCTTCGGGATCCTCTTTGACAGTTCGCAGCATATTGCGAAGTCGGGGATCGGCGAGAATGGATTTAACTTCGGAGGATGAATCTTCCGCGTCTGCCTTATCCTGCGCAAAGGCCGGAAAGGGAAGTAAACCTGCCAGAAGCAGGATGTTGAGTGAAAGTGGGAAAGTTTTCATCTATTAAGTCAGAGTTGATTGAACAGGAACACTGTCAGTTACTTTTCGTCGTCGAGAAAATCAGGAGTAAAATTGCCGGCATCCGGTACGATGACCAGCACGTCGCCAATCATTTTCATGTTTTGGGTGCTGGTCTCAAAAATCATCTGCTTGCCTTCCATCGTGAACTCAGGTTGCACGATGTAAGATTTGGTTTTGCTGATGAGACGGCCATCGAGAAGATGGTATTCCGCTTCCGCCATTCGAATAATTGTTTCGGTTCGTTTTTCGCCTTCGCCTTCGCCTGAATAAACTTTAACGACAAGATCAGAGAGATCGAGATATTCCTCGCTGACCCGTTTGACGAGGCTTGCGGTCATGACCGATTTTAAAACGTCTTCGGTGTAGGAGGGAATGGAGACTCCTTTGAATTCCCTTCCGATCGGAAACATCTCCGCCAGTTCCGGAGGAAGAGCAGAATTGACAACGCTTTCAGCCAGAGAGGTGCTTTGCTCCTTACCTTCTGCAGAATCGCCTTCCTGCCCGAAGGAGGGCGATACGAACATCAACAGGGCGAATCCTGTTGTTCGAAGGAAGCTGGAGAAAGTGTAGGTCATCAAAAATCCTGATCCGGTGGCTGAGTAATCAGTCAGTGGAACGAAGAAGGGAGTAAAAGCTTTTCAATTGTTTCAAGACGCCGCCCAATTGATCCAAGGGCACCTGATTGGGACCGTCGCTCAATGCTTTTTCTGGATTGGGGTGGGTTTCCATAAATACGCCGTCGCAACCGGTGGCAACGGCGGCTCGTGCAAGAACCGGAGCAAATTTTCCATCGCCTCCACTGGTGGCGCCAAGTCCGCCGGGGCGCTGCACCGAATGCGTCGCATCGAAAACTACTTTCAGCCCTTCCTCCTGCATCCAACAAATTGATCTCATATCCGCCACAAGGTTGTTATAACCAAAGCTGGTCCCTCTCTCCGTAAAAAAATAATTCAGACATCCAAAGGAATCGAGCTTTTCTGCAATGTTTTTAACGTCCCAGGGAGCAAGAAATTGGCCTTTTTTTACATTAACCACCCGTCCAGTCTTCGCCGCGGCTTCGATCAGATCAGTTTGACGACAGAGAAAAGCAGGGATTTGCAGGACATCGATGTACTCTCCGGCGATGGTTGCCTGCTCTTCTGTATGGATGTCTGTGGTCACCGGCACTCCAAGTTCGCGACCGATATCTGCGAGAAGCGAGCAACCTTCACGGCAATCCATTCCCCGAAATGAACTCACCGAGCTCCGGTTGGCTTTGTCATAGCTCGCTTTGAAAACGAAATCGACATCTGCTTCCGCAGCGATCTCCTGAATCTGCGGGCCGATTTCCCGGATGAAAGATTCGGATTCAATCACACAGGGACCAAGGATGAAGAGCGGACGGTCGCCGCCCAGTTGGTAATCACCGATTTTCACCGGCTCGTCTGAATTAAGCATCAGACCAAACTAAACGCGAGTCGGGTGCGTCGCAAGTTTGGTGGGACACTGACCCGGGATGGGCAGTATGGAAATTTCACGGGTCAAAAGCGATTATCCTTTTCGCGCTCCGACCCGGGAATTGACAGTCAGTCGAATTCCAATCGACAGTTCGGGGAATTCTCAAAAAATCACTCATCCCCGGTATCGAAAAGAGCTGTCGATCGAAAGCACCCGGCAGCAGACTTTACTCTCACGAATTTCGATTTTTTTTCAAGATTGCCAATCCGGGGAGCACAAACGTCCTGAGGATGGGGAGTGGAATGATTAGCAAGAGCTTCATCTTCGTCGCAATCAGGGCAGCGCTTTGCAGCAGTTGAGGGCTAATTTCCTTTTTTGTCGTGCTTCGCGAAATGCGCTTGTGCGCCGACGGACTCGAGACGCGGATCTTCCGAACGCATCTCCATGTCGAGCGAATCCGCATTTTCTAGGATCGGATCGATCTGGTAAATGCCGTCGGTTTCCTCGACAGGCAGCGATGGCCGTCGCATGCTGTCGCTACAGAACCAGGCATTTCCCCGGATCGTAAACGATTCAGGACTCGTTCCGCTCCCAACATTTACGAAGCTCCTCACTCGCTGGTCGTAGACAATGAGATTATTCTCGAAGACCCCGTTCCGGCAGGGCTGGAAATCCTCGAGCGGCTGCTCCTGGAGAATTCGGAAAATCCATTTCCCCGGATGGACGATCGTATTTCGACGGACCACGCAATCTACGCTCGTAGTGAAGGCGAGCGCGGCATCGCTCCCAATGAAACGATTGCCGACGACTTTGATGGCCTTTGCTTCGAAGTCGCGGAGTTCGGGCCTGAAGAATTGGCGACCAGTGCTGCCTCCCAAATTGATTCCACGATCACCCGCTTCGTGAAAGAAATTTCCCTCGATCCGGATATTTTCCGAACCGCCTTTTGCCTGAATTCCGGTGGTCTGGGAATAGCCATCCTTTCCTAGGAAGTGACAGCCTTCGATTTGGCCTTCGTGGCAGCCCACCATATCGATCCCCGATCCGCCCCACCCGTGGAAGACGCAATTTTTGACGAGGAACTTTTTCAATCCCGACAGCTTCAATCCGTCGATATTCCCGTCGGGGCCGATGTCCTCAATCCTGATCTTATCTAAAACAATGCCCACCGACGGCGTGTCGAAGGTTCCACCGTCATCGCAATTGATGCCGTTCGAAGTACATCCTGATATGATCAGATTTCGGAGAACGAGGTGATTGCAGTTCGACAAATGGATCGCCCCCTTCCCCCCGGTGAACCGCGGAAGCTCGGTATCATCGGCCCCCGATATAATGATCGGTTCGGCCGCCGTTCCGGAAACGTCTTCGAAATAGAAGCCGCTACCATAGTTCCCCGGGGCGACAAGAATTGTTGTGCCCGCTTGCGCATTTGCGACTGCTTTTCTCAATTCGGCAGCGTTGCTGACATTGATCTCGCCGCAGTGAACTGATAGCGGAAATGCAAAAATAATCCCCAGTGTCATCGCCCGGAACAGATGCAAACCGGGACTCTTCTTCCGAAATTGCCTCATAGGTCGACTATGCCAACGAATCGCAGCGGAACAAGAAAAAGCAGCCTTCGCGAAGCCGCGGCCCTTCTGTTTGCCGGTTCTCCGTCCGTTTCACAGTCGACGGTGTTTCCCCTTTCACATTCCCGGAATTGTATTGGAGCCATTGAGGTGAAGATCCCGGAAAATAACATTGCGGGTTCCCATTGCTTCCGGAGCACCGATCATTCGCAAGAAATCCCCTGGAAAGGCAAAGCCAGACAATGAACTTCTGTAGAAGTCAGGAGGAAATGGTTTTGTGTTTATTGCGAAACGGAGCATATGACTTCCTCACCTACCGGCACCGGTCCGCAATAGTAGAAGAGTTGGGCCTGATATCGGATACTTCCTGGCGGTCGAGGGGCCAAAAATTCGGATCCGGTATTCTCTAATGAGCGATAGGGGATCTTTTCGAACCCTGATTTGAGATTCAAAATTCCGTAGTTCTACAGCAGGTTGATAGAAAATATCCACCGTGCCATTTATCTTCGTTAAAGGCTGAATACGAAAGAGTCATGGTTACGATGCATTGGCGGATTATGAGCGGTAACAGACAGGGGATTGCTGCGCTTGGGAGGAAGCAATCCCTCATTTTAAAGGCGGCGGGAAAGATACTACAGCCTTTTCAAAAATCATCCGCTGTCGACGATTGCAATATCCCACAAACCCGCGTCGATTTAGCTGGAACAAAATATGCGTCGCTATACACTGTCGCCGAATTTCCCCATGGAAGAATCTGGAAAAACAGAGCCTGATGCAATTCAGGAGACGGTCGTAAATCATTGTCCAGAGTGTAATGTTTCTCTGGATGTTACAGATTTCTCGCCCTTTTCAAAAATCGTTTGCCCGCATTGTGAGACGGCTGTCCGCGTAAGGACGACTCTTGGGCATTTTTATATCACCGCTCTCCTGGGTGAAGGGGGAATGAGTCAGGTTTTCAAGGCAAAGGATGTCAATCTGGGCAGGGAAGTGGCCCTCAAGGTTCTGCATCAGAATTTGAGTAAGGATGTTTCCCTGACCGCGATGTTTGAGCGCGAGGCGAAGCTGACCGCCTCGATTCACCACCCGAATGTGGTGAAAGTGTTCACGGTTGGCGAGGAGCAGGGCTATTTCTACATCGCGATGGAGATGGTGGATGCTACGAGCCTTGAGCATCTGATTGCAAATAAGGGAGCGCATGCGGAGGCTCAGGTTCTCGATATCGCCCACGATGTCACGAGCGGACTTCGTGCTGCGCATTTGGCAGGCCTGATTCACCGCGATATTAAGCCTGGAAACATGCTTGTGACCGAGGACGGCGTCACAAAACTCGTGGACTTCGGTCTCGCAGTTCAGCACGGACTCGATGACGAGTCTGAGGATCTCTGGGCAACTCCCTTTTACGTTCCACCTGAAAAGCTGGATGGTGCGCCGGACACCTTTCTTGGAGATATTTACAGTCTCGGAGCGACGATTTATCACGCGCTTGCGGGCAAGCCACCGTTCGAAGCGAACACTTCATCGATGGATGAGTTGAAGCGGATCAAGGCCGAGCCGATCACCCTGAAAGATGCGGCTCCCACTCTTTCGAAAAGCACCATCAAGCTGGTAGACCGAATGATGGCCTACACGCCGGAGAGCAGGCCTGAGTCTTATGATCAATTGCTGAAGGAGATCGACGAGCTGCAGGTCAAATCTTTTGGCAAAACCCGAAAAGGCCGGGATCGGGAATCCGGTGGATTTCTTCCTCTTCGTGCCAAGATAGGTCTTGGAGTAGCCGCTTTTGTAGTCGTGATCGGTTTGATTTTGGCATTTTCCGGTGGCGGTGGAGGTGATGATCCATTGATTGGCGGAAGTGGAGGCGATGACAGGGTCATCAGTGTCGGGGAGAATACCAATGCCCAGCTTTTTCTGGAGGGCCGGAGAATGATGGTGGAAGGAAACTATCAGAAAGCCGCCGAGACTTTTGATGTTCTATTTGAAGAGGAGTCCTTGTCGGCATCGGCGCGGGCGTGGACACGTTTTAATCGCGGTCTGATCGCTCTTTTGCGGGGTGACGAAAAGAAAGCC
>CAJXQE010000161.1 GCA_913058215.1 uncultured Verrucomicrobiales bacterium | reverse complement strand
CAGATGTGTATAAGAGACAGCTTATCATCACCGTCAGTATCTTGGATACGGTAAATTCCCCGCCCTCCATGCTCCTTGGTATTCAGAACACAATACAGGGAACCGAAGGCATAAAGCAGTCCTTGTGCACCGCCGATATCGATCTCAATTTTTTCAATATCTACGGGAGAAAGCACTTCACCGGGCGCGGGAATTTTAAAACGATAGAGACTGCCATACTGGTCCGAAACGATGAGCCGCTGTTTGTCATCCATCGTCATCGCCACCCACGAGCCTTGATCCGGCTTCGGAACGGAATAGAGCAACTCAGCTTTGAACCCCTCTGCAAGATTGATATTTTCCACGGGTGTCGCCTGAGGGATTCGGACTTCCAGGGACGAAGCAATCAGCTCCGCATTGACCGTTGTCCAGGGACCTCCCCCCAGCGGACTCAAGACCACTGATTCCTTCCAGACTTTCGGGTCCTCTTTTGGATTCAGACGATTCCACCCTTTCACGGCTTTCTGCGCGACTCTCCAAGACGGTCCACTTCCGAGGCGGGTCTTCGATCCGTCCTTCCCAGTGATTTCGATGAGGCCGAGGGCACCTGCTGCACCGCCGCCATTCTCCACGCGGATCGAAAGTAAATTGTCACCACCTCTTTTGACAATATCAGTAACATCAGCCACCTGCGGACTGTTCCAGGTTTCCCCTTTTGCGACGGGTCTTCTTTCGTCGTTCACATAACATTCGAACATGTTGTCACCTGTCACCAGCACCAGAACGCGGGTCGAGTCGGCAGGAACTTCGAAATGCTTCCGAATGTAGACCACATCTTTCTCGCCGGCCCTGGCCTGCGACCAGATCCAGGAAGGATCGCTATCCGCTGCTCTTGCGGAAGGACACTCAACTGAAAGGAAGAAAAGGAGAATGGAGAAAAGAACGAAAGTGACGGCTTTATTCATAGCTGGAATAGAGATGACCTTATCCACTCTGAAAAGTCAAAGTGCACAAAGAATAATTTTGAAAATTGCATCCTCGTAAAAATAATTCGAACCTCCAGGGTTGAATCATCAATTCAACAGGGGCTCCCCACAAGAGACTGATCAAGAGTGATGTTCTCCTCATCCGTTCTCCAATGGGAATTCCCACAATCCACCCCTTTCGCGCTGGAAAAATGAGCCGACCGGATTACGCTCACGGCCTTAGTGGCTCTTCTCCATGATTATGAAAAAATTGATTCTCCTCGGATTTTTCCTTTCACTCTTCACTCCCCCTGTCACCCGGGCAGCGGATGTCGAAGGTCGAGCCGGAAAAGCTGGTGCGCCGGCTCCTGAGCTGAAGTCCCACGAAGAATACGACGCGGAGGCAAAACTTCGGATCAACACTTTCACTTTGCCGGACGATGTGTCCGCCACGCTTTTCGCAGATCCTGCGCAGACGCAAAATCCAAGCGCGATTTGCTTCGACTCCAAGGGCCGCATGTATATCGCGGAGATTCATCGCTGGCGGGCCGGGGTTCAGGATATCCGGAATGAACAACGACTCCTTCTTGACGACATTTCCACCGTGACCAGTGAAGATCGCCTCGCGATGTATGAGAAAGACGCACTGAGTCGCCCACTGTCTTTCTACTCCGAATACTCAGATCAAATTGTCCGGGTTGAAGACACGAACGGTGACGGCCGAGCTGACAAATCCGCTCTTTGGGCCGGGGGATTCAATGATCCACTCGACGGTCCCGGGATCGGACTGATGGCTGACGGATCCGACACCATTTTCTATACCAATATTCCGCATCTCTGGAAACTCGAAGACGCTGATGGCGACGGAACCGCTGAAAAACGCGAATCAATTCAAGACGGCTTCGGGGTTCGGATGAGTCTTTCCGGTCACGACATGCACGGACTCGCTCGCGGTCCGGACGGAAAAATTTACTGGTCCATTGGTGACCGGGGATATCATTTCACCACAAAAGAGGGCCGTCACTACTCACGCCCCTACGAAGGGGCAGTCTTTCGCTGCGATCCTGATGGGAGCAATGTCGAGGAATTCTACCGTGGTCTTCGTAATCCTCAGGAGCTTGCCTTTGACAAATACGGCAATCTTTTCACCTGTGACAATGACGCCGACGCCTGGGACAAAGGACGGCTCGTTTACCTCCTCGAAGGTGGTGAGAGCGGATGGCATCATGGCCATCAGGTGCTTTTAAATTTCCGTGATCAACTGAATCTGCGGACTCCTGATTATCAGCATCCGGATCACAAAGAAATCCCAATGAACGCCTGGATGACGGAAGCGCTGTGGGAGAACCTCCACGACGAGCGAGTTGCCTATGCTCTTCCGCCGGTTGACGCGGTATCCTGGGGACCGAGCGGCCTGGTTTACAATTACGGGGTAACGACCATGCCTGAAAGATATGCCGATCATTTCTGGATCTGTAATTTCGGGGGAGCCAAAGGCGATCTGGAAGCGTTTTCGGTTAAAGAAAAAGGAGCCGGCTTTGCTCTCGACCATCACGAAATCTTCATGGTCGGCCTGGGCAACACCGACGTGGAATTCGGCCCCGACGGGAAAATGTATCTGAGCTGTTTCAACAACAACGGTTGGTACAAACAGGACATCGGGAATGTCTATGCCCTCTCTCAAAAAGAGGGCGCGCAAAGTGATCTCCTGAAATCGACTGAAGCGCTGCTGCTCAGTGATTTTTCCAAAATGAATCCAGGGGAACTATCGGAACATCTCTCCCACGCTGATCTTCGGGTAAGACAACGTGCTCAGTTTGCCCTCGTTGACAAAGATGAATCAGAAGCCCTTCTCAAAGCCACCCAACAAACTGATCATCAGCTCAAGCGCCTTCACGGTGTCTGGGGACTCGGTCAGCTTGCGCGGAAGGACGAGACCTTGCTCGACAGTCACATTTCACTGCTCAGCGATTCTGATGCTGAAGTCCGTGCCCAGGCTGCCAAAATTCTCTCGGATTCTCGAACGGAAAAGGCGGGTGACGCATTGGTCGCCGCTCTCGACGATGAATCCTCACGAGTCAAAGGCTTCGCCGCGATAGGGGTCGGCAAATGCAATATTGTAACAGCTCTTCCCAAACTCATTGAAATGCTGGCGGCAAACAACAATGCCGATGTCTATCTCCGCCACGCCTGCATTCAGGGATTGTGGTATCTGAATCAACGGGAAAAGATTCTCAAGCAGACCAAAAACCCCTCAGCTGCAGTTCGTCTTGGCGTTCTTCTGACTCTGAGAAAACTCGAGGATCCAAGGGTGAAATACTTCCTCAAAGACGATGACAAGTTCATCCGCTACGAGGCGATCCGTGCGATCAATGATCTCAATCTGATCACGGCCCTCCCCGACCTTGCAGCCGAAATCGACGCCTTTGCCGCCGCTTCCTCCGAAGTGGAAATGCCGGCAGATCATCGGGACGGTATTATTCAGACCCGCCTTATCAATGCCAACTTCCGGGTCGGCAGACCAGAGAATGCGGAACGCCTTCTCGCCTACGCGGCGCAGGAGAAGCTACCGGAACTGCTTCGTGAACAGGCACTCCTCGCGATTGAGGAATGGCCGAATCCAACTCCAGTCGATCCAACTACAGGCTTTTATCGTCCCATCGATCACGAAAGCCGTGTCGACATCGCAGAGGCCGTAAAAAAAGGAATCGGTCCCGTTTTTGATTCCGCCTCAGGAAAGCTTCTGGGAGTTACTACCCGGGTGGCTCTGAAGTATGGGGCGAAAGCTCCTGTCGATTTGCTGACTCAACAAATTGCTGATGAAAGCGCCGACACGGAATCCCGAATCGGGTCACTTGCCGGGCTCGCGCGCCAGCAACCTGAAGCTCTCGATCCTCTATGGGCTGGCCTCATCGGATCGAAAGACTCAAAGATTCGTTCGGCCGCAGTTGGAGCAATGATGTCAGTCGACAAAGATCGTGGAATTGGCGAAGCACTCAAACTCGCAGGGTCTAAAGTGGTGAAAGACAAGCAGAGTGCCTACACTTTGCTAGCTACTTCTGATGATCCGCGCGCCGCTGAACTCTTTCTCAGCGGATTGAAGCAACTCGATCAGGTCAAACCCGGCGCAAAGCTAGACCTACTGGAAGGAGCCGCTCTCCGAAAAGAGGAAGCAGTAGTGAGTGCCCTTGCCGCATACAATGCCTCACTGGATCCGGCAAATCTGATGGCTCCATTTCTCCCCACCCTGCAAGGAGGGGATGCTAAGAGAGGCAAAACCATTTTCATGACTCACGCCGCCGGACAATGCGCCAAGTGCCACAAACTCGGTGGTGACGGAGGAGAAGCAGGCCCTGACCTTTCGGACCTCGGAGCCCGTCATGATCGACAATACATTCTCGAATCCCTCGTAAACCCAAGCGCTGTCGTCGTTCCGGGATACGGACTGACTCTGGTGTCCTTGAAGAATGGAGACAATGTCGGAGGAGCCCTGTTGAAAGAGGATGAGAAATCGATCACAGTTCGCGTCCCTGACGAAAAAGATTCATCGAAGCAGATTGAACGTGTCATTTCTCTGGAAGAAATCGCATCCCGACAGCCCCCTGTATCCGCAATGCCCCCGATGGCATTCATTCTGACAAAGAAAGAGACAAGGGACCTTGTTGCCTTTCTTGCCTCACAGAAAAAGAAAAAGTGATTTTTCTGCCATGAAACACGGGTTCCAAACGTCTCTATTTTGGATCCCTCTTGCAAATGTGCGTCTTCTCTGAGAGAATACACAATAGGAGGGTCATTATATTCAGGTATGAAGAGAGCGTTTCCGTTATTTCTAACAGCCATTTTTCTCCACCTCGGTGTCGCTACCAGTGAGGCTCAGGCGGTCAAGTCTGGCGGCTTATTCGGTTTTAAGAAAAAAGGCAGCCAGGTTTCAGGGGATCTGTTTCCTGATCAATCGAGTCAGCCGCAAGCCGAATTGATTTCTCAGGAAATCGAAACTCCCCGTCCGGTAGCCCGCCTCAGTGAAGACGGAGAAAGCTTCAGTCAGGATCAGGCAATTGAGGCTGAAGGGATTTTCCGCGAAGGAGCAGAGCCTGTGGTCCAGCGAGACAAGAAAAAGGGTGGATTCGTCTTTCCTTTTGGCAAAAAGAAGAAATCCGGCAACGATGCCAATCTCATTCCTGTCCCCGTTCCTCCGACAGCCCCTATGCCCGGACAAATCACTGCAAATCCGGTTCCGGTAGCCGCACCAGTCGCACCAGTCGCGAGACCGACTCCACCCTCCGCCGAATCAGTGGAGCAGCAGATTACCGCGACTCCGGTGGAATCAGAAAGAAAGCCAAGCTCTGAAGAACCGATTTTTGAAGGAGTTGAAGAAGAGGAAAAGAGCGGCGGTTTTTCTTTTTTCTCCTGGAGAGACAAAAAGAAGAACGTAAACACAGCACGGACTCTCCCGGCAGATCAGTCCATGCAAAAGACCGAGGATGGCGCAGTCATTATAACAGCTGACCCAAGTCACCTTGCTGCGCAACAGTCCAACCCGGGTTCCCTTCTCATTGGCAACGAATCAACTGAGAATGATCGAGGAGGGTTATTCTCCGGAATGACCAAGCCCAAAGTTCGCCGGAAGAAGAATGTGGACTACAGCAATTTTGAAACGGTAATGGAAAACGGTGAATTTGTAGAAGATGAAGACGACGGGTTCAGTGCCACGAGTGCACCAGCCGCGCCAGTCAGCAACGGCGAGAGTTCCGGACCGAGGATGATCAACGGTGTAAAAACTTATTCGTCCTGGGACGAAGTGGGAGGACGCACAACTTCCGCAGCCGATAAGATCCTCCGACAGGTCCGCTAGAGCTTCTTTTCATCATTTTGCCTGCTCTGGGTTCTGATTCCGGTTGCAGAGTGCGTGATCTGTTATTACCCATTGGCCTGTGGACGATTCTCAACAACAGGCATTTCATCGAAAGGCGCTCTGGCTTATAGCCGGAGCTTTTCTCTTCCGTCTGGTTTACGCCCTGGTTTATCCGGTTAACCTCGCAGGTGACGAAGCTTATTACTGGGACTGGGGTCGCCGGCCGGAATTCGGCTACTACTCAAAGCCCCCTGTGATCGCCTGGCTCTATGCGGTGGTCGACTGGATAGGTTCCGGCAGCCTTTTTGCGATTCGCGCAACTGCCATTGTCCTCGGCACTCTTTCGCTACTGGTGGTTTATTTCCTCGCTTGCGATCTCTTTGACCGAAAGACAGGATTCACCGCAGTTCTATTATCACTGGCTGCCCCGGCGATTTCCGTACTTAGCTTTTTCCTTACAATTGATGCGCCACTGGTGCTGCTCTGGTCGATTTCATTGTGGATGGTGTGGCGTTTCGTTTCGGATAAAGACCGGGGGCTCTCTCTTTTCATACTGTTTCTCTCTCTGGGCTTAGGGCACCTGTCGAAACAAATGATGTGGTTCTTCCCCGTCATGATCGTGATTTACCTCGCGATTTCTTCGGATACCAGGCCCTATCTCAAACGCGTCGGCTTATGGATTTCGCTTCTCGGCTCCTATCTTTTCCTGATTCCCTTTCTTGTTTGGAACTCAAAAAACGAGTGGATAACTTTCGTCCACACAAAGCACCATTTTCAAAACGCACCGACGGACAAGCATTTCCTGCTGGAGCGGGTTGAGAAGTTTTTTGAATTCCTCGGAACGCAACTCGGAGTGCTCTCCCCTGTCACCGCGATTGTTGTATTCGGACTTTCTCTAACGGGCCTGAAAGTGCTGAAAAAAGCGACTCCGGCTGTCAGGTTTCTCATCGCCTTTTGCGGGATTCCTCTCGCCATGATGATCATTTTGGCGATGCGGCAGAAACTTCAGCCTAACTGGCCCGCAGTATTCTACATCGCCGGGATCATTCTTGCCGCAGCGTGGTTTTGTGGAAAACTTTCCCATTCGTTTCCGCCGGACCGCTGGCGCCGCTTGTTTAAGCCGGGACTGATCATCGGCTTCTTCCTCGTAGGATTTTTCTACTTCGGCACTTTTCTCTTCAAAGCTGTCGGTAAAGACGGAAACAAAGCGGATCCAAACCGCCGCCTGGTGGGACACGATGTTCTTGCCGACGAGTTCAACAAGATCCGGACTTCAATCCCGGGCTACGAAGAGATGTTCTTGTCCGCTTCGAACCATAGAGATTTTTCGAGTTTCCTTGCTTTCTATCTTGAGGATCAACCCCGGGTCTATCGCTATGAGCAGTTCGATCGAATTAGCTCACAATACGAAATGTGGCCGAATCCTTTCGAAGATGGCCATGCCGGAAAGGATGGGCTTTTTCTGTCCCCTGATGTTTCTAAACTCCCCCGACCACTTGCCAGATCCTTTGAAAAATTTGAAGTTGTGGGAAGTTTTAAAGTGCGATACGGCTACGATCGGACTCGCGAGTTTTTTGTAATCCGGGGCAGTGGATTGAAGTCCTGGCCGAAAGGCAGGCCACTTCAGAAGGCCAAAAAGTAGAGTTATCTTTTCATGAGTAATCCCACCGGATACCAGTCTCCCTTTCCCCTCGCCTCGGGACTTCGCGACGGCAGCCCTTCCGAAAGCCCGACGGTCAGTATCGTCGTCCCTTTTTACAATGAAGAGGAATGTGTTGAGTTTGTTTTGAAAGAAATTGCAGAATGTCAGCCCGATGCCGAAATCATCGGAGTCGATGACGGCAGCAAAGATTCAACCTGGGAGAAAATGCAGGGGATTGCAGGAGTGACCCCGCTAAGGCTCACTGAAAACCGCGGGCAAAGCGGTGCCCTCTATGCCGGCCTGCGCTACGCCTCGGGAGACATTTTAGTCATGCTGGATGGTGATGGTCAAAATGACCCGGCTGATATTGGAAAACTCGTCGACCTGCTCCGCTCAGGTGACTACGATATTGCCTGCGGTCGGAGAGCTACCCGCAAAGATACGTGGAGTCGTCGAGCGGCATCGAGAATAGCCAACAAGGTCCGGCGCACGTTTATTCACGACGGTATCAGCGACACTGGCTGCTCGCTCAAGGCTATGCGTAAAGATCATGTAGACCTTCTCGTTCCATTCAACGGCCTTCATCGCTTCCTTCCGGCTATTTACACTCACGCAGGCCTGACAACAGCAGAGGTGGATGTCAATCACCGGGAGCGCAAAGCTGGCGATTCCAAATACACCAATTTTGACCGGGCTCTACGCGGCATCTACGATCTGATTGGTGTCTGCTGGCTCCTGCGCCGCAAAGTGATTTTGCCTGCCCTTGAAAAAGGTAAATAAGAGCGGGATTTTGATTTTCCTGAAAACACCTTCGGGGAACCGTCCATAGGAAGCATCCCTCAGGGATCCAGACTATTACTTTTTCAGGTATCAGCTCTCAGAATCAGGGGCTCATTCCAGGAGAATGTGGAATAATTATCCAGGGAAGAAAACTCGAGGGATAAGAAGCGGTCTCAGATTGAAGCTACCATGGCGGAAGCTGGTGACGGAGCTGTTGGTGCTTTAGGGGACACTGGTTTGTGGGAAGTGATTCTGCCCGGACGAAAATCGGCAGTAACTGAACGAGCAACGGAGGGCGGAGATACAAACTGTGGAGCCTGAGGGGATACTGGACGATTCGTAGTCATTTTCCGTCCGGTATACCCGGCCATTGGATTCAGACTTGTATTTGCAGGAGATGCTTTAGAAACCTCCACACTCAACTGGGAGAGACTCTCAGCATTCGGCTCCGAAGCATTCGCTTCAATACCGGCAAAAAAGAGTGCTGTCGCTACAAGAGCGAGAGTGATTAGGTTTCTGTTACGTTTCATGCTGTATTCCTCGTTTGTGTCCCCGATCTTCCGGCGAGCCTCTTTCGAGCACTCAGTCCGTTCGGTTAACTACCCTTTTTGCATTCCTTGTGCCAACTTTTCATAAATTACGTAATTATTGAAAATTTCATCAATGAGAACAAGTGGAATGGAAACGGTCTTCATCCTTCCATCTGGACGGAATCGATCAGTGCTACCCCCACTATCCCCCGATCACAAGGTAAACCCAGCATTCGGCTTGCTGTATGCAAGCACCTATTCCAGGATGGCTCCCCTGCCAATGATGCGTTCTATCGCCTCAATTCCATTCGTCCTATTCACTTGCTTATTAAGAAGTTACGAAATAATTCAAGTGCCTTCAATCTTGTTATCGAACACGCTGGGGCCACTTTGAAGCAGCTGGATTTTCACGGGAGCGAATCAGAAAGGAGCCGCCGCATTTTAGCCAGCCACCCCCTCTGAATCACTGCTTCTTTACCGTCGATGGCGACTCCATTTACCCAAAGCGGCATTGATATAATTTCCCCAAAAAGTGAATTTACTTTGAAAGCATCGGTAAATTTTCGACGCTTGATACGACTAAGGCATGCAAGACCTTGCAAATTGCACGTGCAATTTGCAAGGTATTGCATTTTGCAATTGCGTAATGCAATGCACGATCAATAGATCTGGCAGAGAGGATGTGCACTCTCCTCCCCTTCCTTCACGTATCCTCTGGTTTTCGGGGAGCACCGGAGAGGTGCTCAGCCATTATCGATGGAAGGAAAGTGACGAAAGATATCGCTCTAAAAGCCGACATGACGCGCAGGTACCTTCAGGAGACAATCCTGCGGATTTTAATTCATTCTTCAGGCTTGATTAAACTCAAGAGAAAACCAACACGACTAACGCGCGAGTCCTTCTTGAATCACTTCCTGGAGAGCCTTCCCATTGATTGGCTTGGGAATAACTCTGTCGACGCCTTCCGGGACTTCTCCCCGCGCGATCATGAGATCGCCAAAGCCGGTCATAAGAAAGACGGGAGTCGTTGGCGACTTCTCTTTTATTCGAACTGCCAGCTCATCTCCGGATAAGACAGGCATGGACCGATCAGTAATCACAAGGTCGAAAACCTCTTCGTCGAAAGCTTCGATCGCTTCCCCGCCGTTCGCTGTGGCACGCACCTTGTGACCCGCATAAGTCAGATACTCTTCGATCACCATCGCTACCATCGGCTCATCTTCGGCAATCAATATATTTAACTGATCATCACTCCGGTCTTCTACGTCAGATGTTTCAACTGGATCTGCGTCAGGTATCATTAATTCAGATACAGGGAACCGCATTCTTACCGTAGTTCCTTTTGATTTCTCAGATTCAAAAGAAATTGAACCTCCGGTTTCCAGAACAATATTTTCCGTTAGGCACATTCCCAGCCCGGTTCCAAACTCGCCTTTTGTAGAATAGAACGGCTCCATGCATTGCTTTTTCTCAGCGAAATCCATTCCGCATCCGAGGTCAATAATCTCCAGCATGATCTTGTCATCACAGACGCTGGTTTTGGCAACGATAGTTCCTCCATCCGGCATCGAATCTGCGGCATTCGCCAGAATATTAGAAATCGCTCCGATCAAATCTGAGCGGTCCCCTTCGATGATGCCACTCTGTTCCGAGAATTCCAATTCAACAGCGATCTGCTTCTCAGGTTCGCGCTTATTCCAATGAGACCCAGCGGAATCGATGCTTTCACGGACCAGAGAATTGAACTCAACACTCTCCTTATGACCATCCACACTATCACGGTAAAAGGATCCAAGCTTCTTCACAACCTCCGTCGCTTCGCCCAGGGTGACTCCCAACTGGTGGATCGTATCTTTATGCTTATCAAGAGGGACTTCTTTCCCCAAATCCGCTTCGATCTTCCAATGAAGCCCGAGGATTTTCATCAGTGAGTTATTAAACTCGTGAGAAATACCAAAAGAAATATCTCCCATCAATCGCAGCTTCTCTTGATTCACCACATTTCGCTGGGCATCGTGAAGCCGTTGCAAAGTATCATCAAGCTGCCGGTTTTTTTGGACCAGTTGTTCCTGGGCCAGGACATTCTCGCGCCGAATTTTACCCTCTCTTACTTCCCGCTCAATCACGGGCCCAAGTCGGGCAGGCTTGTGTTTAGCGACGAAGTCGTGCACCCCGGACTTCATTAGGTCGACTGCATTTTCCGCTTCAAGAACGCCACTGAGAAGAATGATCGGCAGGTCCTGGTCGTAATCCTTAACTACTCTGATGACGTCCTCCGGTCCAAATCCGGGCAAATTGTAATCGGAAATCAAGGCATCCCATTCTTTACCCCGTAGATTTTCTCCCAACTCTTCCAGCGATTCAAGGCGGACAGAATCGAGCTCGATTCCTTCTTTCTTTAAATGCCGGGTAAAAATCAGCACGGCCTCTTCTGAGTCCTCCATCCAGAGAACTCGATAGTTTTTGGGTGTGTGGGAAGTCATTCTAACACTCGTATACAATTACTTACTGTTAGGATAGTTGTATTTTCCATATTTACAACAATTATGTCCTAGTGAGCCTTAGTTCCATGATAATTAGCGCGGGAATCTATTCGGAAACTTTTCACCCCACCCTCTAAAACCATCCATAACTTGCTTATTTATTGCGACTTACATCATATGAATTACCGGAATTCATTTCTTGTTTGGATGCGTTCACTCATTGCAAATTGCCCACAAAATGGTAATTTTGGGTATGCCAAACCCCGTTTCATGCGGATCTGCTTCTGCAAGCCCTGTCTCCATTCTCGTAGTGGAGGATAGCGATGACGATTTGTTCCTGCTTAAGCGCGCGTTCCTCCACGCGAACTACAATGACGATCTTATTTTTGTGAGAGACGGCGAAGAAGCTCTTCAGTTTCTGCGAGACACTCTTGCTGAAAAAGGGGCGAAAATGCCGAACTTGATCCTTATGGATATCAACATGCCAAGGAAAAATGGCTTCCAGGCTTTGAATGAACTCAAATCAGATAAAAAATTTGCTTCAATTCCTGTAGTCATGCTCACCTCCAGCTCTCGCGAAGAAGATGTTCATGCCGCATACAAATCTGGAGCATCCTCCTTCATCACCAAGCCTCTTGATTTCGCTACCTTTAAGAAAATGGTGATCAACTTTACGGAATACTGGACAGCTGTGGCACGGGTCCCCACTCCCAGCGCGTCCATGGCGTGATCGCCGGCTGAGAAGAAAAGGTTTCCTATCAGCTACTCGGCCGTTCCACTATCTTCAACTATCTGAGCAGGCTTCGGCCAAACTCAAGCCTGAATATCGTGATGTGGTCTGCTTCTCTTTTGCTAAGCCGGAATTGCGAATGTCGCTTGAAAGACATTTCCTGTGTCTGATTTGACTACTTTCAAAGAACCGCCCTGCCCAAGCATCGCAGCCCTGCTATAAGCAAAGTCGAGGCCAAATGATCTTCCCGGCTTCCCTCCTTCTTCCGGCACCCGGGCAAACATCTCAAACACCTGGTCGAGAAAATGATCTGGAAATGGTTTGCTGTTTTCTTCAATCAAGATTGTCAGCCCCCCTCCTTCTATCTCGACTGAAACTTCAACTTTCCCCTCACCCATAGGGACATAGTGCAGGCAGTTCTTTATCACTTTCGCAACTGCTCTCACTGCAAGATTCAAATCTGCACGGACTATTGTTCCTGCAGAAACACAAACAGTAAGATTATCGGGCGTGTCCAGAGAACTTGCGACCTGTGACATGATGTCAGCGACATCCACATCCGCCAGGGCAAGGTTTCCACCACTTTCTTCAAGACGCTGAATACTCACCATCATGTCCATGATGTCAGTAATCTGGCCGGTCGACTCTTTGGCGGCATGGATCATTTTGACCCAGCGGGAGTTTTCTTTCTCGGCCGATTCGAGGATAAGATCCAGAGCGAATGAGACGGTGTGCAAGGGCGAACGCACATCATGCGCAATGGCCTCCACTAAATTTCTTTTGTAAACCTCGATTGAACCGGACCGCATTTTCTTACGAAAGGTCTGAACAATATGACTGATGCGAAGCCCCAGCTCTTCAGTATCAGCTTCGGCAAAAAGTATTTCATCGATATCATCCAAAGGCGGGGTGTCATTCGGATCCTCTAGAAATGCGATCACAGGCACCTGATCGAGAGACCGAACTTTTCGAATCCTCCGCATGCATGTTTGAAAAGTTGCGGTTTCACTGCCGCATTCCAACACCAAAGCATCCACCGCTCCGGGGATTGATGAATCGGATATATCAAGATCAGTATATACACCTTCCAACTGCATGCGGGTTCCGCCGAGTTTGGTTTTAGCACTTCCGGAATCTCCCGGATTCCAAATCCAAACCCTGGGATTGCCTTCAGTTGAACCGCTGCGATTTTCGACCAGATCTGGTTCGGAATGGTGAGATGAGGCGGTAGTTTGTTCAGTGACCTTCATGGAAACGGCAGGCATATTCACGAAAAATTAACCATATCGAACCATGTTTTACAATATTTATTATAAATACCATAATATGAAGGAAGCGGAAATTGATTTCTCTTCTGTGCAAATCCTCAATCTGCTTTCCTGAATTACGAATCAGAAATCAGGCAGGAACTGAAGCATCCGTTCCGGATTCTTCTTCTTGGCCCCGCTTTCGTCGTTGACGTCCCAAGGTGAAAAAGAAAGCGGCTCCCTCTCCTTCTGTAGAATCTGCCCAGATTCGGCCTCCATGCCGTTGAATCATCTTCCGGGTTGCGGCCATTCCCAATCCCGTGCCTTCAAAGTCGCTTGAGCGATGCAGTCTTCGAAATGGCTGAAAAATCTCTTTCTTATATTTCGAATCAAATCCAACTCCATTGTCCTTCACAAAGAAATGGCGGTTTTTCTCCCCGGTCTCCTCGCCGAATTCGATTCGTGCATCCTCTTTCTTCCCCGAAAACTTCCATGCATTCTGAAGCAAATTCTGCAAAGCCCTCTCCAGCATAACCTTATCACCCTGAACGACGACACCCTCAGCCACAACCGTCGTCACACTTCTCTTCGGGTCTCCATCCTGCAACATCCCAAGAATATCAATCGCAAGTGCTGAAAGATTAACCTCTTCGCGATTCGGATTCTGGTTAGATATGGTCGCAAGACCTAAAATATCTTCAATGGTCTGCTCGAGCTTTAATCCCGCATTATCAATCCTTACCAAAAGCCCTCTTCCGTCCTCATCCAAATCTCCGCTGTGATCTTCCAATACAATTTGACTGAAACTGCGGATACTCCTCAGTGGAGCCCTCAAATCATGAGAGACCGTCCGTGAGAATTCCTTCAGATCTTCATTGGCGATTGAAAGTTGCCGGGTTCGCTCCTCCACTTTCAATTCGAGAGTTTCGTTCAGTTTCTTGATTTTCTCTTCGCTGCCGGCGAGCGATTGGGTCATATCTACAGCGATGGAATTCGCCATCTTCTCGGTGCGACGATAGGCTCCCACAATCGCCATGGCCAAAAGAGTCACCAGCATGCCGCATCCCAGAGCAATCCAGCAGTATGCGAAATTCTCTATGGCCTCAAAAGCTGGCAAGCTTGTGAGCTCGATCAGCCAGGTGTTTCCGCGTAGCGGCAATGCTAAATCCTTCCGATATCCCGCATTCTCACTCTGCACCGTTGATTGAAATAATAGCAGACCCTCTTCTTTTCTGATCCCATCAAAAACTCGAACAGAAATCAATTCCCCAGAACTTCCTAAAATCCCATTCAAGAAATCGTTCATCCTGAAAGGGCTATATACCCAGCCGTTCAATTCTCTTTCCCGACTTTCAATATCCTGAAGATTCGAACCCTTGTTGAAATATGGCAGATAGAGGAGAAACCCGGCTTGAACATCTGTCTCGGTTTCCTGAAGGAGATCAACCTTACCCGTCATCGCCGGTAGCCCCGTTTGGGCGGCCTCAATCATGGCCTCCTTTCGAGTATCGCTCGAAAGCATATCGAAGCCGATCGACCTCTTATTTCTCAAATCGAGCGGCTCCAGAAAGTGGATTCCAGACTTCAATTCAAAGCCATGCTCAGGCCAGATCTTGTAATCTTCTAAACCCTCCACGTTCCGTCGCGTTTTTACAAAATCTGCGACTTCCTCCTTTTTCAGAGCTTTCGCAAATCCGATCCCCTGAATTCCGGGAAACAATTCATCGACCTTCAGCGAATTCACATAGGTATACCACTCCTTGGGAGTCACCTCATCACTGGCCTGCAACAACCCCATTCCTCCTCTGAGAACCTGCTCGTAAGCATCCAATCTCTTGGATACCGCCCTGCCAATACTCTGAACCTCTAACTCAAATCGCTCCGCTTTGTTCCGCCTCTCTACATCGTACAAACCCAGGGCCATGAGAATTGTCACAAGGATGCCAATCACTCCTACCAGGGAAGGATGAGGACGCGTCATCCAGAGGGGGAGACGAAAACGCGAATCGCTCTCAGCTTCCTTGTTTTCAGACGGCATGGTAACAATTTGTCGATGGTGACTCTGTAATGGGAAAAGGAATCATGAATCCAGCCTTATAAAAATTGCGGGAGTTTTCGAAATTCAAGGGCCTAAACTTTCCAACGCGCGTTCAAAATAGCGGTGAAATAGCTAGAATACGAACCCTTTTTAACTTTATTGTTTTTACAAAGAAGCAAATCTAAGCTGACATAGGAACCTCTTTCCCTAAGAACTCTCCCCTGTTACCCGTCTTACTCGAAAACTGATTCCCCACCTGAATGAAGGTATCCCTAAAGAAGACATTCTTATCCAGCTTAGCCCTGATTCTCTCTGTGATCTTGTGCTCCTGTGTTCCCGAATCCAGCCTGGTTGACTCCACTGCAGCAACTAAGGGAGATGTGCCGGTTGCTCCGCTTCCCAATTACAGCAACGAACAATTGTCCCTTCGCTTTCTTTCTTCCTATATTCGGGGAAGCCAGAGCGAAGCGGCTCAATTTGCCACTCCGGCAGCCCTTGCCAAACTTCCCTGGAAGCGGGCCAGCCCCACCTACATCCCCCATTTTGATGACCGCAAAATTTTCTGGTTCGACGGTGGACTTGCTCACGTAAAATTCGGCGAGGTCAATGGCCGCAATATGATTACTGATTTCGATGTCCACCATCGGCGCTGAAACAGCACCTGTCTCTTATACACATCTGACGCTGCCGACGAAGAGGATAGTGGAGA
>CAJXQE010000160.1 GCA_913058215.1 uncultured Verrucomicrobiales bacterium | reverse complement strand
GGAGATGTGTATAAGAGACAGGCACCGAAATGTCAGAGCTGATAACTGCCCATGCAAGTTATGCTGAGTTGAAACGCACTGCGATCAACGGGGGCATGGTGACTCTGCGAGATTATGGCTGGAGCAAAGTGGCTTCCGGCGAGACCACCATCGAAGAAGTGCTGAGCAACGTGGACCATTGAGCCCGTGACGACCGGGTTCAGCGCGTAGCAATCATTCCCCATGCGACCAGGCCATTGTTAATGGAGTGGAGGAAAATGCAGGACAGCAGACTGCCCGAACGCCTTCGAATAAGTCCGGTAACAATTCCGAATGCGAAGAGGAAGGGAAAGAACTCGTATGCTTCGTGCATCACCGTGAAGAGCACAGCCTGAAGAATATTGGCGGCCCAGAAGGGGATGTGGTTGGTAAATGAGGTTAAAAGTACACCGCGGAAAGTGATTTCTTCAACAATGGGAGTGATGACAGCAAGCGTCATGAAAAGTGCGAGCGGGCCATATTCGTTCAGAACTGCTTGAAGCGATTGGATGGTAATCGAAACCTCGAGAAAAGCGGTAGCCGGTTCCGTATAAATGGCCTCCATAATTCCTGCAACCATTCGCAAAGGAATCATCCAGAGAACCGCCATTCCGATGCATCTTGCCACGGACCACTCTTCGGCTTGAAAGGATTCACTCGACCTCTTAAGGCCGGCGATCAATCCGACTCCAATCAGCAGGATCAAATCGCTGACCAGGACCATCTCTGCGAGACCTTCTTCCGGCATAGCGGATTCTTCCTGAACGTAATCATCAAAGAATCCTTCAAAGATAATGTCATAAGAAAAATAATAGGACATCGCGATACTGTTCACTATAAGCAGTGCGCTAATTCCCCAGGCTCTACGCAGATTCCAGAACGGAGTCAGCCGGAACCCCGGCTTTCCCGCCCGTTGTCGAAGCAATCCCCAGTAGTGCAGGGGAATCAAAAATAGCAGGGGAAGCAAAGATGCACCGAGTAACAAACCCAGCAGGGAGAGTAAACCCAGGGCATCCCGGAAATCCCACGACAGGCCCGGGAATTTACTGAAGAGTTGAAATCTGCGGTAGAGAAAAGGGTCATTCCCCAATCCCAGATCACGCAACTCGGTGTAGGCCTGCCGTGCCTCTTCCGCCGTCCCTTTGTCTTTCTCAAACAAGAAGTATTCTCTCGCGACCTTAACTTTGTTCCAGTTGTTCTCTTTTGCTTTAGTGAAAGAGGAACGGGCTTCTTCGATTTCGTCGGCCTCTGCAAGAATCATGGCGGACTGCAGCGAATTTATGATTTCGGATTCTCCGAGGCTGAGTTCCCTCAGCAGTTCAAGTGCCTCAGAGGTGGCGCCGAAATCGGAGAGCAGGGTCATCCGCTGGCTCTTCTGGTAGGGCAGTTCCCCGGGGTATTCGAGCAGCAGCACTGAAACACCCTTCTCCTTATTTCCTTTGGATTGATAAAAACGGCCGGCTGTGAGCTGTGCCGCCGTCGTCGCATTTTTCTCAAGAGATTTCAGTGCATGTTCGCCCGCCTTATCCAGATTCTCCTTGTAGTTGAACTGGGTGGCGAGGGTGAGATGAATCTCCGCAATTTGAGGATCCGACCAGGAAATGTCTTTGTTGAGGAGCAGTTCATTGCCTTTGTCGATCAAGTCATCCCCGAAGGCCCGGTCGAGGAGGTAGAGTTCGACAACCGGGTTGTTTTCAAACCTTTCAAGGTAAGCCTCGCTCGATTCCAGCGTCGGTTCTGATTCTTCGATGAAGAAATCATCTGAGGAGTAGAAGTAAGAGGCGAACAAACATCTTTCGGTTGCAGCTACGGCATCATCCGGGTTTTTCTCGAGGTATTCGTTGTACTTCTCAATGGTCTCCTTGAACTGTGTCGTCTGCGAGTATCCAACCTGTTCCGCCAGTTTTTCGTGGCTGTCGGGCTTAGACAGATCGACTTCAGCACCTCCGCAAATTAGAGGGGTTAAAGAAAGTCCGATCACCAATATGGAGATCACTGGCCGTCGGAAAGAAAGCATTTCACGGCTAGGTTAAGTCCTGACATTGCCGTGTAAAGCCAATTGCCGATTCGATCGGAAGAAGAGACCTCATTTTTTCGTGGCAAAATTCGAACTGATTTTCCCTGTAAATGTCTGATTCTACCCGCCTTATTGTGGTAAGGTGAAACAAGGGGCTGTCGTCCATGGAAGGTGTCGTTTGGTTGACACGTTTTGGGTGGACGCGACAATAGAACCTAGCCCTCCGTAATCACCTTTTTTACAATACCTTCATGATGATTTTACTCACTGCGAAACATCTCAATCGAATCCTTTCGATCATTTTCGTAACGCTTAGTTCGTATGCTCCTGCGTGGGGACAGGAGGGCGCTGCCTCTCCCGAAGGCCTTTCTTCCGTTCCGTTCTCGACGACCGATTCACCCGCGACGGAAGGTCAAACATTTTTCGAGTCTCTAAAAGCGGATCGAACCGGTATTGATCATGTGAATCCCATCGATAGTGAGCATCCTTTGCGACGGGTTTATCACTCCAGTTCTGCGTGCTCGGGAATTGCGATTGGCGATCTGAATCTCGATGGGGTTCTCGATATTTTTGTCGGAAGTGGAGCCCGGGGGAATTCTCTGTATATCGGGAAAAAAGAAGATGTGTTTTCCTTCGATAATATTGCAAAAGAGGCAGGCCTTGCCGGGGAGTATGAGCAATGGGCGATCGGTGTCGCCATGATCGATATTGATAACGATGGCGATCTCGATATTTATATCTGCAATTACGATTCGGCGAATCAGTTGTTCATCAATGAGTTGATCAAAGACGGTCAGCAAAGCGAGGACGGGCTCTCCTTTGTCGAGAGTGCGGCAAAGTATGGGATCGACATGGTGGACGGCTCGGTGATGCCGTCCTTCGCTGACTATGACCGGGATGGAGATCTCGATTTGTATGTGCTGACTCATCAATTGTATCGCGCTGAAGGTCGGCCTGTCGAGCCGATCCGGATCATTGAAGATGATACCGGAAAGTTGAATGTGGATACACCGTGGCAACGTTACTACGAAGTCGAACGCGAACGGGGAGACAAAGGGCAGATCATGTATACGGAAATCGGTCGGCCGGACCGGTTTTTCCGAAATGACGGTGACGCTGGTTTTGTCGACGTGACGAAAGAGGCGGGTATCAACACGGAGTCCCAGTGGGGGAACTCCGCGACCTGGTGGGACTACAATCATGACGGGTGGCCTGATCTCTATGTGGGCAACGATTTTAAGAGTCCTGATTTTCTCTACCGAAACAACGGGGACGGAACCTTTACAGAGAGTTCGAAGAGTCTGCTGCGTCACACCACCTGGTTTTCGATGGGGGCTGTGCAGAGCGATCTGAATAACGACGGACTCACCGATTTTGTGCTGGCAGACATGCTTCCGACCACTCATTACATGCAGAAGGCATCGATGGGTTCAATGGGGTCCCGGCTCAAGGATTTGAAATACGTCGACGGTGCCCGGCAGTTGATGCGAAACGCTGTCTATATCAACACAGGGACGGACCGTTTCATGGAGGGATCCTGGCTCTCAGGACTCTCGATGACCGAATGGACCTGGGCGATCCGGGCGGCTGATTTTGACAGCGACGGTTTGAGCGATGTCTTTTTCACGAATGGAATTCCCCGTCAGTTCAATCATTCGGATCTTCCGGAAATTAATCATGACTCACTCGTCGGAAAGACGCACTGGGACCATTATGAAGGAACACCCGAGAGGCGTGAACAAAACATGATTTTCAGAAACAAAGGCGATTTTAAATTTGAAGATGCCAGTGAGAAATGGGGAGTCGATCATCTCGGAATGAGTTACGGAGCTTCTTATGCCGACTTCGATGGCGATGGGCATCTTGAACTTCTTGTGGCCAATCTGCAGGATCCGACCAGCTTTTACCGAAATCGTGGAGCGAGCGGGAACCGGATGGTTTTTGATTTTGTGGGAACCCAGAGCAACCGACGAGGAATTGGCTGTCAGGTTTCTATTGAGACGGCGAACGGAAAACAGGTTCGGCAGCATTATCCCGTCGGTGGATTTCTCGATGGTGACGATACCATTGTTCATTTCGGTCTCGGGGACCTCGAAAAAGTGGATACCGTCAGGGTCGATTGGCCCAGTGGACAGACTCAAGTGTTCCGCGATTTGAAAGTGAACCAGAAGTATACGGTTACCGAACCGAAAGGGGAGCTTGAGAAGAAGCCGGCAATCGAATCGAGAAAAGCGACGGATACGCAATTTACCCAAGTAAATCCGCTCAAAGGTTTTAGTCACAAGGAAATCGAGTTCGATGATTTCAAAAGACAGCCCCTTCTCCCGATCCAACTGTCGCAGCTCGGGCCGGGCCAGGCGTGGGGAGATATCGATGGGGATGGCGATCCTGATTTTTTCCTGGGAGGCGCCTCCGGTCAGTCGGGGCAGCTGTTTCGAAATAATACCAAACCCGGTAGCTCGGAAGTTGTCTTGATTCCAGTTCCAACCGCAGCGCTCAGTTCCGATATCATTCACGAGGATATGGGCGCGCTCTTTTTTGATGCGGACGGCGATGGTGATGTCGATTTGTATGTTGTTAGCGGCGGCGTCGAATGCGATCCGGGATCTGAATTATTGCAGGACCGGCTCTATCTGAATGACGGGAAAGGGGATTTTAAAAAGGCTACAGGAAGCCTTCCTTCTACAATGGTCAGTGGCGGGGTGGCGACGGCCTGTGACTTTGATCACGATGGAGATCTTGATGTCTTTGTCGGGGGACGTGTCGTTCCCGGTGAATACCCGGTAATGCCGACGAGTTTGTTGTTACGGAATAAAGGGGACGGAACCTTTGATGAGGTGGCGCGGGAAGTTTCAGATTCACTGGCGCAGGGAGGCCTTGTAACGAGTGCGATCTGGTCGGATGTAAACACGGATGGGTGGCAGGATTTGCTGGTCACCAACGAATGGGGGCCTGTTAGCCTTTATGTGAATAGCGGTGGAAAACTGATTCGCCAGAACGATCAGTCGACCGGATTCGGAAAGATGACCGGTTGGTTCAACGGGATTGACGGTCGCGACCTGGATGGAGATGGAGACATCGATTTTGTAGCGACCAATTTCGGGACGAATACTCAGTATCAGCCGACCGTGGAATCTCCGGCCCTGATCTTCTATGGTGATTTCGATAAGTCCGGACGTGCAAATATTGTTGAGGCTCTTTTCGAAAAAGGGAAGGACGGAGAACAAATTTGTTACCCGCTGCGGGGATTGAGTTGTTCCAGTCACGCCATGCCGATGGTTCGGGACAAAATGCAGACTTATCATAACTTTGCTTCTGCGAAGTTGACTCAGATTTACGATGTGAATCTGATTCAGAAATCCATCGTCAGAAAAGCGACTGATCTGTCCTCTGTCGTCATGATCAATGACGGTCAGGGGCACTTTGATGTGTCGCCTCTTCCGCACCTCGCGCAAATTTCCCCGGGCTTTGGAGTCGCGCTTAGTGATGTTGATCTGGATGGGTATGCTGATTGCTACATCGTTCACAATTTTTTCACTCCGCAGGAAGAAACTGGTCCGATGGACAGCGGTCTCAGTCTCTTGCTGAAAGGAACCGGAGATTCGAAGAATCCGTTCGTTCCGGTATGGCCGAAGGAAAGTGGGCTGGAGGTCCCGGGCGATGCCAAGAGCTTAGCCAGTATCGACGTCAATCTCGATGGACTTGAGGATTATATTATCGGAATCAATAACGGCGACCCTATGATTTTCCTGAACAGGAACACCAATGGTCCGAATCATCCTCTTCGTGTGCGAATCAAGGGAGCGAAGGGGAATCCTTCGGCAATCGGGGCAAAGGTCGGCATTGAAGCGGAGGGGCTGCCTTTGCAAATGGACGAAGTCCGCGCTGGCGGAGGTTACCTTTCCCAGTCGAGCACGGATTTGCTATTCGCCGTTCCCAACGATTTGAAAGGGGAGATTAAGATTTCAGTAATTTGGCCTGAAGGGGTCAAGAGTAGCATGACGACGAAAGCGGAAACCCGCTTCATCAGCTTGAGCCGAAACTGATTGAGTAATTTCCAAAGGAAGGTTTTACGGAAGTCCCGGGTATGGTTTCTCCGGTTCGACTTCCTCAACTTTGTCCGCTTGATAGGCAATCCCCCCGGGTTCGGGGAAATGTCTGGAAGTTGTTCCGAACACTATCGGGGATGGAAGGGCGGTCTCTCTGAGGCTGTTCCAATTGAAAGGTGATCGCCCGGATTCTGTCTTCTGCTTGTTTACGACATTCTGACCATTTTTGTTGAGTGGGCGTGATTTCTTTTTGGCTCAGGATCCACTTCTGCGGGAAGAGTGGTGAGATTGGGCAGTTCGTCTTCAGCCAGCGGTTGACCTATAGGTTAAAATAAATTCACGATTATTTGAAATCGATCAGACAAACCAAGAAAGACTAAAGCAATATGAAGGCTCGGCTACTCTCTCTTCTTCTCCTTGTAACTGGCGTCTCCCTCCTCGCAGTTGCGAACTTAGGAGCTCTGGAGAAACATCCTGTGCTGGCAAACGGCACCGAAGGAAACGGAGGTTCTGACCGCCCATCTCTGTCGCAGGACGGTCGCTATCTGGCTTTCCAATCCAGCTCAAACAACCTGGGCGGCAACGCTTCTTTTCGAGATATCTATCTGGTTGACCGCATGTCAAATACGATCGATTTAATCACACTCGATACGAATGGTGAAGCGACCGATGGGTTTTCCAACAGTCCGACCATCTCCGGTAACGGTTCGAAGATTGTTTTCAGTTCCTCTGCTACCGATCTGGTCGCCGGAGATGGGAACGCCAGTACCGATGTTTTCCTCTACGACGTAGTCACCGAGGAAATATCGAGAGTGAGTGTCGATAAGGATGGGAACGACGGGGATGACGATAGTTTTTCGATCACCATTTCCAGAAACGGGAGCTGGGTCGCTTTTACTTCGAGAGCCACAGATATGGTAGATGGTGACTCTGAGGGATTTTCTGATGTTTTCATGGAAGGGAATGGAGTTCGGACTCGAGTGACGGAGACGGCTACCGGAGTTGGCGGTGACGGGGTTTCCGGGTCACAGGCATTTTCGACCAATGGCGAGGTGCTTGTATTTTTATCGCGTGCCCGAAATCTAGTGCCCGGAACGTTGTCATGGGACAAGGTGATCGTTTACGATCGTCTTTCCGATTCCTTTGAGTTGGCTTCGGTCGACAGCAATAAGGTGGTAGCTGACGCAGATTGCCAATGCCCTGCTGTTTCCGGTGACGGAAGCATCGTGGCGTTTTATAGCGCTGCGACGAATCTGGTTTCCGGCGATACCAAAGGCTTCAACGATATTTTTGTTCGTGACCGGACCAGTGGAGAGACGGAGCGGATATCGGTGAATCCAGGAGGCGAAGGTGCAAATGGCGATTCATTTTCACCGAGAATCTCGGAGGACGGGCGCCATGTGGCTTTCTACTCGAGCGCCAGTGATCTCGTTCCAAACGACAACAACAACCAGCCCGATCTATTCATTTATGATCGCCATCTGAAAGCAATCTTCCGTGCGTCTGCAAGTGACGCCGGGATTGGGGGCAATGGTGCCGCCAGCCTGTTTCTTGATTTTTCAGGGGATGCCTCGACATCGCGTTTGCAACCGATGCATCGAATCTTGTTCTTCCGGATGGCAACAATCATAGAGATATCTTTGTGGGAGATAATCCTCTCCTGATTCGTTCAGACCTCTTGCTTAATAAGCGAAACAATTTTTCCACCGCACTGCGCAACAACAGCTATTCCTCAAATGGACGTTCGCAGCGCTTGAAATTGAAACTCCGGAAGCGGAGCCAGGCGACTTTCTATTTGTGGGTGCAGAACGACGGACTCAGCGCGCGTTCGTTCAAGCTCCAGGTAACTCCGCCGAAGAAGAAAATTTATAAATTCAAAGCGATTCGTATTACCGGTGGTGGCGCTAATATTACAGGATCTATCCGGCGAGGAGTGGAAACCGGAGAACTGGCGATTGATGAACAATGGTTGTGCCGGTGCCAGGTCAGAGGGAAAAAACGTCGAGGGAGGCATACTCTCCGGTTCTCCGCATTCGCAACTACGGACCCAAGCGTTCGGGATGTCGGGCAGGTGCAGATTCTTGCGAAAGACAAATAGGAATAGCGTTTCACGTTTCTTCAGCTGATGCGGTCGCAATATCTTTGGCCGCTTCGGTGCGGCATTTGTCCTCGCAATATTGACCGTGCTCTTCTTTGCATGAGGGGCAGATGAAAATCTGATCGTTGCATTTCGGCCATTGGCAGTTGCAGAAATTGGGCTCATCTATGCCGCAGCGTCTGCAATGGGTAATCACTTTGCGCGTCTCCGTGCGATTGACTTCCACGCCGACTCGTTGATCAAAGACGTAGCAAAGCCCTTCGAAGTCCCGGCCTTGGACTTCGGGATCTTTTCCGTATTTCACGATGCCGCCATCGAGTTGGTAGACGTCTTCGAAGCCTTCTTTTTTTAAAAACCCTGAGAGTTTTTCGCAGCGAATGCCACCGGTGCAATAGGTGAGGATTTTTTTTCCTTTTAGATCTTCGCTATGCTCGCGGAGCCAATCCGGAAACTCACGAAAATTTCCGATTTCCGGACAGACCGCATCTTTAAAGTGACCGAGCTCCGCTTCATAGTCATTGCGGCCATCGATAAGGATGACGCCATCCTCCTGCATGGCTTCGTAAAATTCCCGGGGGGAAAGCCGTTCCCCGGAAACTTCGTTGGGATCGATATCTGCCGTTTCGTCCAGACCAAGCGAGACGATTTCCTTGCGAACTTTAACGGAGAGCTTGGGAAATACATGCCCTTCAGCCGGATCAATCTTAAACTCGATTCCTGCAGTCAGCGGATCTGCCTTCATCGCCTCCATGTAGCTATTGGTATTCTCGAAAGAGCCTGAAACCGTTCCGTTGATTCCTTCTCTGCCGACTATGATTCGTCCCAGCAAGCCAAGCTCAGCGCAAAGTTCCCGATGCGAATCAAGGTAAGCCTCGGGGTCTTCGATCTCCACGTAGCGATAGTAGAGAAGGACCTGATAAGAAGGGGCGTCGACTGAGGATTGGGTACTCACACAAGTAAAATAGCGGATTTTGTCAAAGGCTCAAGTTCCTCTACAGATCTAATCGAAAGAACTGGTAAAATGCCGGGGTACAAGCCATTCTTTGGAGCTGTGCCTGACGAAGAACCCAAGCCCCAATTTACTCTTCTGAATTCCGAAAGGGTTGTAGCCACCGTCTCGTCGTTGCGAGCACGGATATCTGAGCGTTTCCCGGAATCCGGTTTGCTGCAGGTTTGTCTGGAATTGGAAAAGGTATGTCAGCGTTCTCGAGTCAGGATTGAATGGATCGGCAAGCCCATCTGGACACTTCGAATTCTTCGCTACAGCCTGATCGTGTTGATCGTCCTCGGGCTGTTCGTTTCGATTACCGGTCTGCTGAAAGAAGGTCTTTCCGAGGACCTGGGATTTGTCGATTGGGTTCAAACCCTTGAGGCGGGAATCAATGACATTGTCCTGATCAGTCTGGCGGTCTTTTTTGTCTGGAATCTGGAAGCGCGGGTGAAACGGCGCCGGGCAATGCGGGCGCTGCATGAGCTTCGGTCGATTGCCCATGTCATCGATATGCACCAGCTTACCAAAGATCCCGATCGCATTATGAGAAAGTGGATCAAAACGAGTTCATCGCCTCAAATCGAGATGTCGTCGTTCGATTTGAGAAGGTATCTCGATTATTGCAGCGAAATGCTCTCGCTCGTCAGCAAAGTGGCTGCATTGCATCTGCAAAGCCTCGAAGACGGCACGGTTGTCGCAGCAGTGAATGAAATTGAAGAGCTCACAACAGGGCTTAGCCGAAAGATTTGGCAGAAAATCGACATCCTTCGCGCAACTGAGTAGCATTTTTGAGAATAATCCTACTCTTGAGAAGAAATTGCTGGATTTGTTGAGATTTCTCATGCATTACTGAATGTGTGAGTAATCTCGGAATATCGACTAAAGAAAGAGTTATCAGTAGATTCGTCTTCTATGTGGGCGTGATTCTGGTAGCGCGAATTCTCGGGGCCTCATCGCCATCTGAGTCAGATTTGATGTTAGCGCAGGATGAATCGCTGGGAGTTCCCAAGGTTTATATCGCGGCACCAGCTGGTGTTTATATCCCGCAGGGACGCTAAGAAATTCTCCAGTTTGCCACAGAACCTGGCAAATCGGTCTGTTGACCGTCTGGTTCAATTCTTCGAGTAGCGGATTTCCCCGCCAACGAAAACGGCCTGCGGACTGAAATCTGCATCCAGGAGTGTCAAATCGGCTAGCTTACCCTCTTGAATCGTGCCGCGGTCGTGAAGGCCCAGAGAACGGGCCTGATTGGCAGACGAACTCTTTGCTATTTCGCTGAGCGGCTGATTCGTCAGCTCGTAGACATTGCGCACCACTTCGTTATATTTTGCGATGGATCCCGCGAGATTTCCTTCTGGTATTCTCGCTTCCCCGTCGCGGACAATGATTTTGGTATCGCCGAGCGGATATTCACCGTCTCCAAGGTGGGAAGCGGCGATGGAGTCGGTAATGAGAATGATCCGGTCGCAGCTGCGATGTTTGAAGACCAGCTGAATCATATCCGGACAAAGGTGAATTTTGTCACAGATCATTTCGATATAAACTTCATCATCGAGCAATCCGGCTCCGACCAACCCGACTTCACGGTGATGCAGGCGTGACATCTGATTGCAGTAATGCGTTAGATGCTGGAGCCCTGCTTTTCTGGCAGCCTGAAACTCGGCAAATGTCGCTGCACTGTGGGCTGCCGAAGTTACGATTCCGGTATCCGACATTTTTCGAATGAACTCAAGCGCGCCTTCGAGTTCAACAGCAAGGGAAACAAGTCGAACCGGACAGATTTCGTGGATCTCCAGAATTTCATCGACGCTGGGTGGGCGCATATAACTTGGGTCCTGGGCACCGGCCTGATCCGGATTGAGATAGGGGCCTTCGATGTGGAGGTAGGGAGCACGGGCGAAACGCTGATTCTTCTGATAGGCTCCGGCGGCTCGCGCCATATTCAGTTTTTGTTCCTGGGAGGCGGTCCAGGTTGTGGGAAGAAAAGTGGTGACTCCCTCTGCCAGTTTGGCCTCGGCCATAGTCTCGACGGCTTCAAGTGTGGCATTCGAAAGGTCAAACCCCTTGGCCCCATGGGTGTGAATATCGATAAAACCGGGCCAGAGAGTCAATTCGCCACCGCCGTCGAAGAGAATTTCATCGCCGGCTTTCGTGTCAGAGGCTTCGATGATGTCGCCAATTTCACCGGTATCAGTCAGCGAAACCGAAACGCGGCGAACAGCTTCTCCCGGTGTGACGAGCTGAACGTCTGCAATGATTTTCCCCATTGGGAAAGGTAGAATTGCCCGATCAGATAAGAAAGGGGAAACTCAAGATGCGTGCGAAAACCTCACTCGCTGAATGAGGTCATGCCAGAATGCAGCGGGACTGCAAAGTCTTTACTCTTTTGGCTGAGTGGGAGGAACGGAAGGCTGCTGAGGTGCCGCAGGAGGTGCTTTGGCCTTGCCTTTCGATTTGGGCGCTGCAGGAGTTGCAGGAGCTTTTGCTTTGCCCTTGTTGTTTCTCTTTTGACCGCCCTTCGCAGGAGCAGGCTTGCCTTTTGCTTTTCCTTTGCCCTTACCTTTCGGTTTCGCGGTCGGAGTAGTTCCTTGTTTGGCCTTGGCCTTACCTTTTCCTTTGGCAGCGGGAGTAGCTGCAGCATCCGCGCCTGGTGCAGGTTTACCGTTCGCCGGAGCTGCTTTTGCGGCGTCCTTTTTAGGATCAGGCTTGGGTTCCGATGGCTTCGGTGCGTCGACTACCGGAGGATTTCCGACTTTGAGACGCTGAATCTTTTCCTGAGCCATTTGAAAGAAAGGCGTCCCTGGATGCAGTGTGTAGGAGTCTTCGTAATGCTGTTCCGCCACCTTCGCGTCGCCCGCTGCTAAAGAGAGGTCACCGAGTCGAATACGACTGAGTGGAGTCAGTTCACCATCAGCCTGCTCGGCGATCGTTTTGTCGTAAAACTCTTTCGCTTTGTCTGCTGCACCGGAAACATGATGGAGATTCCCAATCGCAAAAAGACCTTGAGAATAGCGCGGGTGGCTTCCGAAATCGGCGACAAAGGTTTCAAGAGTTGCGAGAGCGTCGGCGGATTTCCCCTGATCAATTTGAACTTCCGCTTTCGTCAGCAGTGCATTACCCGCAGCGATAGAACCGGGGAACTCGACCACAACTCCATCCAGTGCCGGGATCTCTTTGGAAGCAGCAGCAGCAGAATAGGCGCTACCTGCTTCGAGGTGCTTTTGCTTGTTTACCTGTTTCAGAACCAGAACGACACAAACCGCAACTGCGAGGACTGCAATCCCGATCAGGATGATGCCCCGGTTTCGATCGAGTGTATCGACAACAATATCAGCGTGGCTTTCTGCCACGGCATCGATTTCGTCTTCAGAGGTGTCTGTTGGCGTATCCTTTTCGTCTGCCATGGGAATCAATAAGTAAGTAGAGAGTAAAGTGCTGCAGCTCAGTTTTGCGCAGCGGCCCGAAAGATAGCGGGTTTATTTGATTTGTCAGGCACCAACTGCAGCCCGTGCTTCATCTGCTAGTGGGGTGGAAAGATAACGCTCACCGGTCGAGCAACCAATCGTTACGATCAGTTTGCCTTGATTTTCAGGACGTTTCGCAATTTCAATGGCAGCACAGATGTTGGCTCCGGTACTGATACCACCGAGTATGCCTTCCTCTTTGGCGATCCGACGGGCCATTTCAAAGGCGTCGTCGTTACTGACTCTGACGCATTCAGTGATTTGATTTTCACCGGATTCGTTTTGCAGACGAAGGTTATCAGGTACGAACCCTGCGCCGGTGCCCTGAATCTTGTGTGGTCCGGGGGTCAATTCAGCTCCGGCGAGTGTCTGAGAGATGACAGGAGAATCAACCGGCTCCGCAGTAATGACCTGGATGTTTGGATTTTTTGCTCTCAGTCCCTCTACACAACCGGTGGCGGTTCCGCCCGTTCCGACGGCTGAGACAACGATGTCGACTTTGCCATCTGTATCCACCCAGATTTCTTCCGCTGTAGTTTTTGCATGAATCGCCGGATTGGCTGGATTGGAAAACTGTTGAGGGATAAATGAGTTCGGGGTGTTAGCTGCAATCTCTTCTGCCTTGGCGATCGCGCCCTTCATTCCTTTGGGGCCTTCCGTCAGAATGAGATCCGCTCCGAGCAGGGCGAGGAGGGTGCGACGTTCGAGACTCATTGTCTCCGGCATGGTCAGGATCAGTTTGTATCCCTTGGCGGCGCAGACAAAAGCGAGAGCAATTCCGGTATTTCCGCTAGTTGGTTCGATGATCACAGATTCTGATGTGATCTGACCGGCAGCTTCCGCAGCTTCGATCATAGCCATTCCGATTCTGTCTTTCACTGATCCGAGCGGATTAAAAAATTCGCATTTAAGAGCAATCGTAGCGTCCAGACCTTCAGTGACTTTGTTCAGTTTCACGAGAGGGGTGCTGCCGACTGTTTCGACGATATTGTTGTATATTTTTCCGTGTGCCATGGTTTTCCGGTGTTTTCAAGATGAAGGCCTCTAAAAGGCCAGTGATGTTTCTTAAGGTTGCTATACCAAATTCTGCCGACGGTGCAATGGGATTTTGCGAAGATGCCTTTCGTAAAAAAAGCGTGAATTGCCGCTTGCACCCCGCAAAATGCGTTCTAGCGATTACGTGAGAGCGCTGCAATTGGCGTTGATCCAATTTTTAAACACGAAACACCTGGTACGTGATGTCAGATTTGCTGAACGAAGACGAAATTAAAACCCTCATTAAAAAAGTTCCCGAATGGGAGCTTGAAGGGAAAGAACTTGTCCGCGTAGCGGAGTTCGATGAATTCATGGAAGGCATCGACTTCGTTGACGGAGTGGCGGAAATTGCTGAAGAAGCGAATCACCATCCAGATATTGATATCCGGTATGCGACGGTGACTCTTCGAGTGACTACCCACGAAGTGAACGGGCTCACTGATGCAGATTTTGATCTCGCAGGGCGGATCGATAATCTCCTGGATTGATTGCATTTTCTTATCTTCATCCTTCTCTCACCGAAGAGTCTGAAGATGATTTCAACCCGCTTCCGGGCCAGACTTTTCGAAATCCTAAAGAATTAGTTAGCCTCAGGACTAACCAATTTGCAGCCCTGATTCTGTAAATTATTCAGTTTCTTCGGCTTTGTTTGGATCGGTTTCGAGATAAAGCGTTTGGCTTTGCAGAAATCGATTCTGTCAATACGCATGTATTCTTAGTGATGAGCCTTGCCGGGAATGTAGTCGAAATCATACAATAGCCCTATCATGTCGGGCTCATTTTTTCCTCCATTTTCCTATGTCATCCGCCGCATCTTCTAATCTGAGTGTCCACCTTGAATCTGCTGATTCGGTAAGAACGAATCCGGCACTCGAGCAGTCGGAGATCCACTCCAATCGATTTTTTGCAGAAGCTTTTTGCCGTCTACTGATGGGGGAACAGATCTGCTCGGGGCAGGTCCCTCTTTTTGACTCTTATGGCGCAGTCTTATTTTATGCTGACTTGTTGGCGGCTATCGACCGTCTTCGTAACGAAGAGGACGTTTTTCTTACAAATCGCCCCCTGATAATGTCACACTATCCCGGAACGAGTGCCGCTCACGTTTGGGAAGGGGATGGGGTAGAGAAGCGGATTTTCGCAGAAACGCTCGCATCAAGGTTGGGGAATCCAGGATTCCTTCCCTCCTCGATTCCGGAATTTCAGGAAAGTGACTCGATGGGCGACTCGCAAAAAAGAGAGAACCAGGAAAGGAGGGCGATTATTGGTGATGCCCTTTCGTCGTGCGCCGGAACAGGCTTGCACAGCGATTCTTTCTTGAGCTACATCGAAAATTCTGGATTGGGTGAAAAATCAAGAGATCACTTGAGGAGACTCGCGGTTATCGACACCTATTTCCGGACGACCAAAAACACGACGCGTCTCAATGCGAAAGTCGATACCATTCCCCTGGCAAATTTCCTCCATGCTGCCCTGAAGGATGAAGCCGCAACAAAAGAATTTGAAGCCGTGAGTGGCTTTTTTGACCGTCTGTTGACGCTTGCTGGTGAGTCGATCAGTCGTTCCGTTGTATATCTTGGCCAAAAAGCAAAAGGTACCGATCCTGAGATTATTGGAATCGAGCAGGAATTCGAGTCAGGCAGCGCAAATTTTCTGCTGGCCAAAGAAATGGTGGACTCTTTCTACATGTGGGAACAGGCGCGTTTGGCCGGGGCGGGTGTGGAAATAACCTCTTCGCAGATTGAGTCTTCAGATGAATTACTAAACGATTTGGGCGAGAAAGCTAATGATTGGGCTGATCGTACGAAGGTCGACCTGGTGTCTCAGGGTGGACAAAGGGGAATTCCTTCGCGTCCGGTATTGCAGATGGGGAAGTTATCTGGAACAGGTTCATTAACAAACGAATCCTATCGGAAAAAGCTTGCCGAAGGCATGGCCAGTTTGCTTCTCGGATCCGAACTTTTTGAGCATAGGAAGAATTTATTGGATCTGAAGGGGGATGAATCAGAAGTTATCGATTTTTGGCATAGTATGATTGAGATGGTGAATTCGTGTGAGTCACTCAATGGGTTGGTGTCCATGAATGTTACGGAACACGGAGTTATCATCAGTCATTTTGAGGGCATTGAGTATCGTCATCAAGTAGCCAGTAAAGCGGAAGGATTGGGCACGGATTCGGAAACGGTCGGGATGATTCGCGAGGAATTAACAGAATGCAAAGGTGCCGAAGAACGAATTGGTGCGGAGCAGGAGCTGTCTCTTATACACATCTGACGCTGCCGACGAAGAGGATAGTGTAGA
>CAJXQE010000159.1 GCA_913058215.1 uncultured Verrucomicrobiales bacterium | reverse complement strand
CGAGATCAGCCTCGGTCTCGTGGGCTCGGAGATGTGTATAAGAGACAGCTCTTTGATCCGCTCATTCCCTGAAGTCGATTCGGAACGGACCGCCATTACCGGGATCAGCTGGGGTGGCTATCTGACCTGCATCGTGGCGGGATTAGACAACCGCTTCAAAGCAGCCGTTCCCGTTTACGGTTGTGGCTTCCTCGATGAGAACAGCGCCTGGCTTGATGATTTTAAAAAGATGTCTCATAAGAGTAGAGCAAAATGGGCACAACTCTGGGATCCTTCCCAATACGTGGGCTCGGCAACCATGCCAATGTTCTTTGTTAACGGAGGTAAAGATTTTTGCTTCCGTACGGATAGTTATGCAAAGACCTATTCATTGGTTAAAGTAAAGAACAAGAACATTGGATTCACACCCGATTTGAAACACGGCCATATATTTGACCGTCCCAAAGCAATTGAGATCTTTGTCAATCATCACCTCAAGGGTGGAACGCCTCTTGCCAGAATCACTGCTCTTGAGATTGGAGTAAAGAATGTGACCGCAAGAGTTGAGACAAGGAGGGCACTTGTCTCTGCAAAGCTCTACTACACAACGGATTCTCACATAGGAATCACATCGTACGATAGGAGTAAAGGTGGCAGGGAGTGGTATGCCAGTCGCACCTGGATCAAAAAGCCGGCAACCATTGATAAGAATTCGGTCACTGCAGAACGTCCCCCGGAGAATGCCACCGCTTGGTTCTTTACTGTCACAGATGATCGCGAAGCAATGGTTTCAAGCAGAATCGTAATCTCGGAGAAGGAAGACCATAACAATCCGGATGCAGGCGACGGCTTGTAGCCGCGTCTGATCCGCGACGTTCTACCAAGAAAATGAGTATTCGAAGCTCCATCATCTTCTCCGCTGTCGCCCTTCATATGATCGGAGTGATTCACGGCCAGGAACCGCCGAAAAGCGGTCGTGTAATGACATGGGTTCCACCTTATGCAGTGAGCGCCTGCAAGGAACGACTGAACCAATCTTTCGACGGCATCGGAATGAAGGATGGCCTAACTCACCTCGGCCTTCAGTTTTGGAGTCCAACCAGCAAAGGCGGAATTGAATTGGTCGATCGATTCAAAGTGATCGATGAATCAACGATTTCAGAATTCCGGAAGTGGGGGGACGCGCACGGTGTACGGATAATGCTCTGTGTTTACAATGGTAGCGGCTCGGGTTGGGATTGGGGTTTGGCGATGACGGCATTCGAAGAACACCGGGTGAAATTCGTGGAAGCGCTGGTTTCCGAGACCCTGCGCTTGAAGCTCGATGGCATCGATATTGATCTGGAGGGCAATGGAAAACTTGACGAATCCCGGGCGGCTTTTGTCCGATTCATTGAAGAGTTATCAAAGCGTCTTCACGCGGAAGGCAAGGAGCTTACGGTTGATAGCTTTGCCTACAAATGGAACGCGCCGAATCAGAACTGGTGGCCAGCACTTCTTCCTCACGTCGACGCCCTCCACGTGATGGGGTATGCAGAGACTGGCGCGGGGGCTGCCGAGTGGCAGGGGATACCCGTGGAGAAAAACCTTCAATGGGTCGTGGAGAATCAATCGATAGGTATAGCAATTTGGGATGCTCAACTGAAAGCCCCTGTATGGAGGGCTAAGGCGATGTGGCAGGCGATTGCGAAGATCAAGAATGGCGCAGAACAAGGAGTCGCTGATCAACGCCCTGCCGCTGTGGAATCGAAACCCAAATGAACGTTCAACCCTTAACCCTGTTGCGGAGGGGCGCTGCCTGCAGGCGACGGATCACCTTTGACGTTCTCCCTGAAAAATTGAAGACTATTCTAACAGTGACCTTTCTATTGGTCTTCGGAAGCGCAATCGTCAATGGGGACGAAGTCGTTGGAATCTGGCTTGCAAACCAAGCCAAAGTTGGCTTCGGATCGGAAGACATGTCTGGAAGGGGTGCTGAGTTCTTAAAAAAATTGAAAGATAGAGAAGGATTTCCAGTTCACGTCAGATTAGCCACCTGGTGGAAGCATGAAATAAATCAAAGAAACAGTGTTTACTCAACAGATCGGTTGAATTTGCCCCCTTACCGACTTTTGCAATTGCATATCCTACATATCCCTTGGGGAAGTAAAAGCGCTGAAGGTATACCCATGAAAGTAAGTTGGAGTAGTATTAACATCGCGACTGCAGTGGAGAAGAAGGCGGCCGAACAAGACGAGAATACCAATCCCGACCCCGCTTCGGGTCTGTAGTTTTTTCTGATTCCACCATGAATTCTCTTTTCTATCTCCACCCTCGGATCGGAAGTGCGTCCCCTGCAGCGGGTGGCAGGCCTCAGCCCTTATCCAAAGAATGATACGTGAAGCTAAGAAAACTGACGCCTTCGAGATTGCAGATGTCCATGTCTCGACATGGAGGCACTCGTATCGTGGAATTATGCCGCAAACATATCTGGACGCCCTTTGCTCGGAGACGCGTTCCAAGAGTTGGGGAAGTCGGATTGAAGATCCCAACACTTATATTAAAGTATATACTGTAGGTGATGTAATATGCGGATTTATTGCTGGAGGAGTCTGCCGCGATGAAAATCTTGCAGGATTTGATGAGATATATGCAGTTTATGTATTACCCGGGAACCAACGCAATGGAGTAGGGTTAGCATTAACTATGGCATTTCTCGATGAGCATCCGAATTCATGCTCGCTCTGGGTATTGGCTGATAATATTTCAGCGGTGAAATTCTACCGATCAGTAGGATTCCATCCAGACGGACACACGAAGAAAATTACGATCGATGGAAAGGAACTGGAAGAACATCGATACATTCGTCTGAGCCCTAACAACAGAGAACACAAGACCAGGCGCTGACCGCTATATAGCTTATGTTAATGAGAACCCTTGCCCCTTTCGTCAAAGCGCACTGTCAGTCAGCGGTGGCTGTGCTATGAAGTTCGGCTTAGAAAGTGAATTCAGCTGAAAATGCCCTGTCATTCACTGTCCTGATTTTCGTTAACAGCTGTTCTTTGCTTCCACCATTCGGACAGGGTGCCTACGGGTTCTTTGAGCCGGAAGTAGTTTTCGGAAACGTTTGGAGGGAGATTGATCCTCCAATCACACGGGGTTTTCGTGGGTTATTCTGGCTTGAACGCCCCTTCTCAATGAACCAAATGACGATTTGGAGGAAGGTTACACTCTTCTGTTTTTGGACGATGATAAACTCCGACAAATAGCGGCCGATCAATTCCCTAACAGATAAGAAGATTTTGGCATTTTAGCGCTTCAGTCTGACAAGACAATGCACCCAAACCCAAACCCAAACTCTAACCGCGGTCGCGCCCCCTACTCTGACGAGTCGAAATGTCTTTTCTGATTTCCGACATCAGACTATGATTGACGAAGGCTCTCCGTCAGAATTGAGAGCTCTATAAAGTTCGGTGAGTTCCAGATCGTGAGAAACGAGTTAAGACGAGGATTTTTGAGAGCTTCGAATTTTCAGTGTGTCTTTCGCGGAGGCAATGACCTTCAAATAATTGACTAGATCATGATCAATTTTAAATATCTTTCAAAGGGTCTTAACGCTCTGGCGCGGGCCCACCGGATGAGTGCGATGGCCGGTCATCTCGGGGCGGCTGTGGTGGCAGGCTACTTTGTCGGGGAGCGGCGTCCGGATCTCGATGCCGAAGTTAATAGGGGAATCGAAGGTGACCTTGATCGGGTCATGGACGGGGAGTCGGTGTTCGGGGCTAAGATGGCGAAGGATTCCAAGATGATGGATTCGGAGTTGTTTGAAGCCTTTCCGAAGGAGAAGCCAGACGAAAGCCTGATTGACGGTATTGCTGAGGCGCTAGAGAAGAATATCAATCAGCCGCGTCAGTCCGGGCACAATGTGATTTTTGCCTCCATTGCAATTCACGCTCTGAGGGAGCACCCGGAATTCGCTACCCCGGCGATCACCGACGGCATTCGCAAGCTAATAGCCCTTTTTGACAAGGCCCACCCCGGAAGTGGTTACTACGGTAAGGCGAAGGGCCGGATCACCGGGGACAAGATCACGCTGAAGGAGGGGGATGACGGGACGCCTCACTATACGGATGTTGAGGGGATGGTCGGGGCCGTGCTGGATGAGATCATCAGGCAAGATCCGAAAGTCCATATCCAGGGGTATGGTGGTCTCGTGCATATCAACAATCACGCCGCCGCCATCACCGATCTCGCGCAGTATGGTTACCCCGAACTCATGCCCGCGGCAATTGCATCACACCGCCGGCACCTGCGGCTGTGGCGGAACCTGCCAGACGTAGCCATTGAACTTGGTCCATCGCCTTTTGCAGAGTTCAGCCCGTTCTCAGCCGACTACTGGAGGCCCGGCAAAGTTGCCTATGACCGCGCGCTGCTAACACACCGTGTTAAGACGATGTTCGGTTTCGATGAACTGAAGGAAGCCATCGACGATGAGTCCAGGGAAAAACAGGCATACGAAAAGCTGCGCTACATGATGTAGTTCGAAGCTTCAGAGAATAACGAGACATCTGACAAGAAATGGTCTTTGAACCGAGCATCTACGTAGTCGAGCCGATCGGATGTTCGTTTCTGGCGGTCATGGCTCGGCCTGTTCCGGGTGAATGGATCAAGGACGAGTTCGCTGGTATTGCGGCATTTGGAATCAATCGTGTTGTTTCGCTGTTGGAAACAGACGAAGCCGCCGAGATCGGCCTTGCTGATGAACGCACTCTTTGTGAAGAGAATGGTATGGAGTTTCTGTCTTACTCCATTACCGACCGGGGGCTTCCAAGTTCACTGGCGGACTTTTCGCAGTTCACCTTGAAACTCTACGAAACTATCGGGAGGGGACAAGCCACGGTGATTCATTGTCGCGCAGGAATCGGACGATCCGGCATCGTGGCGGCAGGTGTGCTCTTGCGTTGCGGGTTCGAACCCGGCGACGCGTTCCATCACATTACGAAGGCCCGAGGAATGGCCGTTCCGGATACCGAGGAACAGCGGCAGTGGATCATTGCAAACCATCTGGAAATATGCGGCACAGAGAAAGTCGTGGATCCCAAGCCGCCGCCGCTGCGCAGTTGAAAGTCATGGATGACATGCCATCATAAATTGTGTTCATGAGCTCGCTTCCCGCGCCGGGTGGCATTGCTATGATCTTCGACAATGACATGAAACTTCACCTCCTTCTCTTTTGGCTGACTTTTTTGAGCCTCTCTTGTAAGGAGCAATCGAGAGAGTTTCCCCCTGATTCGGAGACAGGGAATTCTCTAGCGAATGAATTTCAACTCGCGCTGAAAAACAAACAGGAAATAGTGTTTATTGATAGCTCTAACAGGGGAGCCAGCATGGATGGATCTATTCTGAATCTTCATTTTTTTGAGAACTCCAAATTGCATGCTTATACGTATGGAAATGGATTTTCAAATTATCTGGGGTCGTATGCCTTTCCCGGGAATAATCGAATCGAGATTCAGTTGAAAGACCAGGATTGGCCGGAGTTGGTTCTTTCCAAAGAAGGCGATCGTTTTTTCCTTAGAAGAAGAGATGGTTCAAGATCGCTCACAAACCATATTGTTTTCACTGACAAAGATGGGACTCGCTCAGTCATTAGCGACGGAGATATTTACCCTGAGGCTGAGTCCAGAATATTCCCACTCAAACAAAAGGTGAGCGAAGTCGAACGCGGCACCGCTGACCAAGCTACTGCTTCTGTGGAATTGAAACCTGAATGAACGCTTCAATCTTTAACCCTGATTCGAAGCTTCGCCAACAGCAGGAGGTAGCAGGACTCAGACCTTCGTCAGAACAAAGAAACAATATCCGATGTGTCACTACCGATTCCTTGCAATCTCATTTCTTCTTGCGAACGGCATTGCATCGACCGGTTTCGGGGAGGAGGGGACGAGGCATTTTTCCGCTCGTCAGGTTTTTGACTATGAGAGCCCGATCTTGTTTGAGAGCAATTTTGCGAAGAGTGGGTTCGATAAATGGAACATTTCTGAAGATGGTCGATACCGTTTGCCAAAGAGCAATCCTGCAAGACTTGAGATTGCTGACGCGCCAGCGCTGGACGGTAGCCTTAAAGCGGTTCGTTTCCGTGTCCCTAAAGCTCCGAACTCATACCGGTCGGAAATCTCTTTGCCGAGCGAGAAGGGATTCAATGAGCGGTGGTATGGGATATCGCTTTTCGTGCCTGATGATTGGACTTACGACCCCAACAAAGGAGCGGACATTGTCATTCAATGGCACGCGGTACCCGGGAACTGGAAGCCGACCTATCCGAATCTTGTGATTGCTATACAGGACTCGAGTTGGTTCATCCGGCAAAGCTTCGGCTCCCCGCAGAAAGGGCCCGTGCGAAAGAGTGCCAGGCTCAAGGCCCCTGTTGCGCCTGGGTGCTGGGTCTCCTGGATTATATGCGCCAAATGGTCGCCTGATGCTGACGGGCGAATTCGGGTGTGGAGGGATGGAGAGAGCGTCTTCGATGTCGAAGGGCCAAACGCTTATGGAACAATCGGAAAAGACTATACGCCATACTTGAAGACAGGAATCTACCATCCTGAATGGAACTTGAAGTCGGACAGCCACAAGAAGAGGTTCGAGGAAGAGATCGCCGGTGTCACGGAGAAGGAAATTTATGTTTCGAAAGTGATTGTTGGCAGTGGCAAGGCCACATATGAAGGCGTTTTTCAGCTTCTTCCGAGTCGTTCAAAACACGACAGCGAATAAGGCGTTTATGGCCGGATTAATCTTTCCGGCTGGTAAAATATGATTAAGAGACTGATAAGGAAAGAAAAGCGCCCGCTTGGGGTGACCGAGTTAATAGCGATTGCCCTGGGGGGCATGGTTGGCGGTGGGATCTTTGCAATCCTTGGCGTATCAGTTGAAGCTGTCGGCAACTCTGCGCCGGTTGCGATCTTCATCGGCGGTCTGCTCGCCCTTTGCGCGGCATACTCTTACGTGAAACTGGCCCGGCTGTATAAGGATGAAGGGGCAACATATTCCTTTTTTAAAAAGACCTTTCCACAATCCCACTTCGCCGCTGCGGCCATCGGTTGGCTGGTTGCTTTCGGCTATATTAGTACGCTGGCCTTGTATGCGTTTACGTTCTCTTCCTATTTCTGTACTGCATTTTCTTTTGGTGACTATCCCTGGATTCACCAGTTGGTGGCGGGTTTGGTTATTCTGTTCTTCGCTACGGTCAATTTGATCAGCGTGAAAGGAATGGGCGCGTTGGAAGATGTCATGGTCTACACCAAGATCATCCTGTTGATTTTGATTTCGGCATTGCTCACATGGAAGGGTGATATCCAACAAGTGCTTCCATTGATTGAAACGCACAGCTCGTGGTCAAGTATCCTGATGATCGCCGCAGTAACCTTTGTGGCGTATGAAGGATTCCAGCTCGTCATCCATGCCTACCGTGAGGTCGATGAGCCGGAACGAAACATCCCGAGGGCGATCTATGGCTCAATCGCAGTTGCCACGATCCTCTATGTGGTTCTCGCCATTGGCGCGCTGGCGACAATTCCCAAGGCGGAGATCATTGCGGGTAAGGAGTATGCGCTTGCGGCGGGATCTGAAAGAGTATTAGGCAAGCTAGGCTACTTCGCGGTGCTGTCCGGAGCCTTGCTCGCCACATCAAGCGCCATCAGTGGTACCCTTTTTGGTGCCTCGCGTTTGATGGCGGTTATTGCCGATGATGGTTATTTCCCAAAAGCACTTCGTTTGCGCATCAAAGGACATATCCCGCGCAATGCTATTTGGACAATGTTTGCGCTGGCTTTCCTGTTATTACTCGGTGGTGGATTACAGGTCATCCTGGAGTTCGGTAGCGTCACTTTCATCATTGTCTCGTTCCTCATGGCGCTTGCAAACTTCAAGAAGCGAAAGGAGACCGGTTCGCACGTGATTCTCACGCTAGTCGCCATGATCTGCCTCTTCGTAGCCGGCATACTCATTTTTGGGTTTAAGTTGATTCACGCACCAGAGCAATTGGGCGCCATCTTAGTCATCTATGTGATCCTGATCGTGGGTGCATTGATCCAGTCAAGGTTACGCAAACATGCCGATACGGAGGTTGCGGCTGATTAGGCGCACGCTTACACGGCATCTGCTATCCTGGCTTGGACTGCGCTGACGAACCCTCTGCCGCAGTGGAGTCGAAAGGGGAGTGACAATTTCAAGAATTGACTTGAAGTTGGAGGGGCGTTCCCGGGACCGCGCAGCCAGGTCCCAGACCATAGCCAACGAAAATGAAACGAATTATTATCCACGTCTACCTGTTTCTGATCTTGTGCATCACGGCAGGTGCAGACGAAACCTTTAGGCCGGAGTTTTATGCATTCTTCAACGGCATGCCGGACATGTCGTATGACGACGAGGCGAGAATGCTCAAGGAGCTTGGATACAATGGTATCAGCCAGATTTATGGTGGCGGCGAGCAGTTGGAGCAGCGCGTCATCGCATACAGGAATAATGGCCTAAAGGTATTGAGTGTCTATCTTGAAGCGACGGAAACGCCGATTGAGGCCAATCTCGTTAAGGCGCTGGCGAATGGCGGTATGATTGAGTTAACGGTTAAGAAGCTCACTCCTGAGGTGATCGAGTCTATCCGTCAGACAGCGGAGATGGCGTCGCAATTGAATATTCGCGTGGCGCTTTATCCGCATCATGGTTTCGCCGTGGCGACAATGCCGCAAGCGATTGATCTGCTTGAGAAGGTTAACCATTCGAATCTCGGCCTTATGTTCAATCTCTGTCACTTTCTGAAGAACGAGAAAGCGGAAAGCCTGGAGAGCATCCTCGAGAAATCCGCTTCACGCCTTTTCTCCGTCAGTACTTGCGGCGCCGATCTGGATGGGAAAGACTGGGGCTCTCTCATTCAAACGCTCGACAAAGGGACTTTTCCACAAAAGCGCCTTCTGGACGCACTCAAGAAATTGGATTTCAAAGGCCCCGTCGGGCTGCAGTGTTACGCCGTGAAAGGTGATAAACGTTCCAACCTTAAGGAATCCATTAAGGCATGGGAAACGGTTCTTGCTGAACTTCAATAATCGGCCAACAAGAGGCGGACGGTAGGGCGGTAAAGCCTGCGCTCAAACCTTGTTGGGATAGGAGAAATTCACCATTATAGTTTACTGGAAGCAATCTCATTTTTAGGGGCTCGTCAAAAATGCTTAATGAATAGGACAAGGAACGATTCGGAGACACTGTTAGCGCTCAACAAGCCGAAGGGATATGTTGTGACACGCTCTGATGAGCTTGGGCGAAAAACAGTCTATAATCTTTTCCCTGATTGGGTTTTTGATGATGGGTGGATGCCCGTCGGACGCCTTGACCTGGATTCCAGCGGGCTTCTATTATTCACAACCAGGGGCAAAATCGGCGACGCGCTGACCAAGCCGGGAAATTGTATTAAGGCATACGAGATATGGGTCAGGGGCCACGTTACGGACGAACATATTGCAGCGGCTCTGAAAGGAGTGGAAAGCAAGGAGGAGTTGCTGAAGGCCGTTGGCGTCGAAAAAATTGGGACTGGTGGCGCGAAAACAAAACTCAGGGTGGAGATTGATGAGGGTAAAAATCGGCATCTTCGGCGGCTTTTCGGGGCGCTGAAAGACCCAAGATTCGGAACTCCATTAAAGGTTTTGAAATTGAAGCGAATCAGCATTGGCAGTTTTAAACTCGACCTCGAAAGCGGTAAGTGGCGTTTCCTTTCATTGGAAGAAGAGAGAAATCTCATCAAGCATTATTGATTAACACGATGGACTATTTGTTGCCATCCTCCGGATTTTTTTGTTACACTTCCAAATACAGGTGAGCCAAAACGTTCGCCGGAAATAGCCCCTTCATCATAGAAAGAACATCATGCTACAGGAAGCCCATATCTGGACCCGGGAGAGACAGGAACGTTGGCAGAAGACACGGGAAAAAGGGTGTCTGAACTACGTCCTGAGAATGACCGCAATTGCATTTTTGGGTGCTGCTGCAGTTTCCGCTATTTATTGTCTTGTAAGTTTATTGAGCAGTCGCGACTTCCACTTGTCGATGGCTTTAAGCATCCCGGTTCTCGGCGTGATTTCCGGTCTCATCACAGGAAGAGCAATTTGGGGGATAAGCGAGAGCAGCTTCGAGGAAATGAATTCCCGATAACTGTTTCCAGTGAAGTTCTCGGGTTGGGATTGCGATACGCTCGGCAAAGTGATGCGATGGCGGACAGAGCGTTGAACCCAACGCCTGATCCGCTGTGAGTTGAAACAATGAAGCAAATTCTCGTCTACGGCGATTCCCTCAGTTGGGGGATTGTTCCTGATAGCAGAAGGAGATTCCAGTTTGAGGATCGTTGGCCCGGCCTATTGGAGGTCAGACTCAACAAACTGGGTTGTCGTTCCAGAGTTATCGAAGATTGCCTCAATGGTAGGAGGACGATTTGGGATGATCCAATCAAGCCTGGTCGAAAAGGGATAGAGGGGCTCGCTCAGCGGATTGAAGTAAACTCCCCACTTGATCTCGTCATTGTCCTTCTTGGCACGAACGATTTCCAATGCATGCACGAGATTCAAGCTCTGGATTCGGCCAATGGCATTGCTGATTTGATCACTGAAATTCGATCTTCCCCCATAGAGCCCACGATGGCGCACCCCGATATTCTTGTGGTTGCTCCGCCTTTGATCCAAAAAGCCAAAGGGGCAATATCGGAGAAGTTTGCCGATGCGGAAATTAAGGCAAGAGGACTGAATCAAGCAATTCAAGCTATAGCGACGAAACATGCATGCCACTTTTTTGATGCTGCTTCTGTCACCCAGACAAGTAGGGTTGATGGTGTTCACCTTGATTTGGATCAGCATGCGGTACTCGGACAAGCGCTCGTTCCCGTAGTGAAAGGTATTCTGGAATCAGCAGGAACCGAACAAGTGGATGGAGCCTAAGCTGTTCCGCGCCGGGTTGTTAGTGGCTTTACCTTGTTCGATGACTGGAATAAGAATACTCGCGCGCCTCCCGGATTGGGAGGCTCATCCTTAACCTTTTGTTCAAAGAATGAATACCCTGGCACAAGCATATGCGGAGATCGCCGACACCCCAATAGAGGATGGAACCTCGAACGCCGCATTCAATTTGGTCGACCGGATTCTGGAGGAACAAGGTGAGATGGAAATTGCTGATTGGGTCATCGATTCATCGCCATCAACAATTCCCTGGAGAGATGTTGCTACGGTCCTCGCGATAATGATCTGGAGCACATCTGACAACGGGGCAGGAATTATGCGGGAAGCGGAGAGATGGCTAAGGGAAGGAGTTGATGAGCAACGAATCTTTGTGGCTCTAAATCTTGATGTCTATCCTTTCCTGGATTCAAAGGAGATGGAGGAGTGTCTCAGAAATGCATCGGAGAAATTCCCGACCCAGACGGAACTTTGTTTGTCGCTTATCTCTTCTCGAAAAAATGCCGCGAAACAAGCCCTAGTATCCAGCAGTGATAAGCGAGGATGGGTAGCTTCGCTCCGGGCATTTTTTCGTCGCCGTGGATAGATTCAATTGATTAACTTGGAAATGAAGAAGGCACTCATCCTTGTCGTGATCGGTATTCTCGGAATAGCCGTCCTCCTTTTTTCGCTCATGAACGGTACACTGATTTGGGACGGGAGTGTTTACGTCCCTAATTCAGTAACTGTTTTCGACAGCGAACGCCGCCCCGTTAAAGACGCTTCTGTTGCTCTGATTGTACCGCAAGATCAATACTATCGTGAGTACGTCGATCATGAGGCGTTCAATCAACTCTTAAAAGGCTCCCATCGCTTTTTCGAATCAAGCAATCTCGGCCCCGGGACTTTAGGGGGGCGATTCCCAGCCGGAGGGCTGTCTGGTCTTTTCCGCAAGAAAGGGCGATTTACTGTAGAAGGTGATATTATCATCCGCCATCCTGAGTTTGAGGTCTTTCAAGTCTCCCTCCGAAATCTTCTCCATGCTTACGAGATTTCGGTCGATCAAACTGAACTTGAACTCATAGCTTTTCTTGAAACGGCGAAGGCCGAATCAGCCGGGACACACGGGCGCTGAGCAGGACGAATCGAAATTTCTTTTCTGATCCGGATGCTTCCCTCACAATCAACCACACTCTCCGTCAGGGGTGAGTGCTCTCAAACGATTTGCCATAAATAGTATCCACGTTCTGAATGAAAACTGCTCTTTGGCTCTTCACAATCACAGCGATCCTAACGACACACGCACTCGCGCAGTCACCAGTAAAGGACCATGGACTCTTGCGGATCGAGGGCGCAACGATAGTTGACAGGAATGGCGATGACATCAGCCTCGCTGGCAACAGTCTCTTTTGGAGTCAATGGGACCAAAGTGGTTTTTGGAACGAAGACTGTCTCAAATGGCTCGTAAAGGACTGGGGCACTTCGGTTGTTAGAATTCCAATGGGAATCGAGAATAAGGGCGGCTATCTCGATCAACCCGGGGAAAATGAATCCAAGGTCCGGGCAATGGTTGATGCTGGTATCCGTCTCGGGATCTACGTCATTATTGATTGGCACTCACACCACGCGGAGGATTCAACAGAACAGGCGGTCGATTTTTTTGCACGGATGGCTAAGGACTACGGTCATCATGATCACGTGATCTATGAAATCTACAATGAGCCAAAAGATTCGCAGTGGCCTGACATTAAGATATACGCAGAGAAGGTGATAGCGGTTATTCGCAAGAACGATCCAGATAATTTGATTATCGTTGGATCAGGAGAGTGGTCACAACGCGTCGATGATCCGGCGGAAAGCCCAATTACAAAGTGGCCTAACATCGCCTACACTTTGCATTTCTACTCAAAAATGCACCATCAGTGGCTGCGTGATCGAGCTGAAGCGGCGATGGAGAAGGGGATCGCGCTCTTTGTCACTGAATGGGGACCAGTCGGCACAGCGGATAGGGATACCGAGACGGAGAAGTGGATGGCTTGGTGTCGCACTCACAATATTTCTCATTGCGCCTGGGCCGTGAACGACAAAGATGAGCCCTGGTCAATTGTGCGGAAAGGCGCCAATCCCGGTGGGGGGTGGTCGATTGATGCGCTTACACCTGCAGGACGGCTTGAGAAGGCGATCATTTCCTCATGGGGAGAAGACACATCAATCGACGGCGAGCAAAGCGATGCGCCCAAACCCTGACTCGCTGTTGATCCGGGAACCTTTCAGACAATTAGGCTTCACGGTCCGGGCCACCTGCGCTAAAATGTTTGGCTTAGATGATGAGAGTTCGAATTTTTGGAATCTGTTCCTTATTGCTGGTTTCCCAGTTGAACGCCGGTCCAAAGGGGTACCCATCAAGCGGCCCGTCGTCATCAGCACCGATAATTCGAAATGCCGATTTACTAACGATCGAGGAGGTCATAGAGGGGGCTACTGAACCCACTGCCAAGATCGTAACCTCAATTTTTTCTCTTTATAAGAACACACACACTTGGAACCCGTCCCCCGATGTTAAAGTCAAGCTCTGGGAAGGGATTGGGAAATGGCCCGGTCGATTCCCGCTAGCTTTGCAGGTGTTTTATAAAGGGGATTGTGTTAGAGCCGAAAGACTGGATTTTCCAGGGAGCTCGAAGATGATCGATGTGGTGGCATTCCAGCATCACGGAATGTTCGTTATGAACCTGAGCTGCGAACATCGACACGACGACTACGAGTCAAAATGTGCTTTCAGCGTAGTTTACCTCGGGATGCGCATTATCAATGGAGGGCCAGTGATTTCTGATGATACATTCCATCAAAAGCGGGAGTCGGGACGTGTTTACGAGGCTGAAGAAACTAAGGCGCTCAAGCCCTGACCGAACCGCGTTGCAATGTCTTTTCTTAATCCACAAGCTTGAGGAGACGGAAATTCCTTCTCCTGTCCGAAGCCCTTGGGCGCAGCGCGCAGGAGATTTACACACACCTCCGAGGCGCTCGCCACGCTCACTGAGAGCATAGGCTTGCGCGACAGTTTTTGTAATTCCTACTAACCAGGTTTTGTAGGCTGCCATTAAAAATGGGAAGTGCCTTATCGGACCTGTACCCGAACCGTTCCTCGACCGCTGACCCTCTGCCTCGCTTTAGAAGGATTTATAGGTCTCCTTAGCCGAATTGATCCAAATGGCGTGCTAAGCTTTCTTTTGGAGAGCCTGAAGATACCTCGGTCTCTATGGGTTTGCGTCCCATTGCTACTCTTAGACGTAGAACTAACGAGCCCTCTGTAAGAGCCTAGTGCCCCCCCTCTCCTTGTTAAAGTCCCTCGGCCGCGAACGGAGTTAGTTCCTCTTCGACCTGAAAAACTTGCTGAGATTTTCGACTTGCTACCTGAGGTAAGAGTTCCGTTCAGAGTTATTGGTATTCGAGCGGTGGCAGCAACACCTGTAGTATTGAGGATTAATCCAAATCCCACCTGCACCAAAAAAATAGAATATAATTTGTTCTTCATCGTAACCATATTCATCTTGTGTGCAATAGTTAGTCAAGATATTTTCTTTATTTAATATGTAGGGGGTATTATTCCTTTAGTGTTACTCCGTTATCAATGGATGTATTGAGCCAAAAACTTCGAGTGGACACGTGAAATATTACACCATTCTTTTAACCCGGATCGAACTCTGATGGTGGAGCGTGAGGGGTGAAGAGCATTTCTGTAGCAGTGCTTCCATTGGGCAAAGTGATGTTGGAATTGCCCGGGTAAAGAAGGGATGGGCAAACATTGCCATTGAATGTGCTTCCGTAAAAACTGAGGGAAGAAATGCTTGGTCTGAGAGCATTGAAAATCGGATCATTATATCAAAGATAGTATGAATGAATTGCGGAGAGTATCCTTGGGACTGCATTTTCGACAGCAGAAAAGAAGCGCGGCAACTAACTTTGGCCAATTCGAAACGTTTCATAATCGCAATCGCATCCATATTTTTCAATCACCAATACACTGGATGAAGGGCTCAAAAAGGCTTTCGGTAGGAAGCATTCCCTCTAAACTGAACTCAATCAGGCCGATCTTTTAGTGCCTACTTTTCGGGGAACTCCACAATTTGAATTAATATTTCATGACTGCTAGATCTCGTTTTTCTGTTTGCTTGTTAGTTTCAATGGCGAATCTCGTTTTTCTGCATAGTTTGTTGGCTACGGAAGACAAAGACCTGCAGGAAACCAGAGATGGTGATTCGACTGTATGGAGGGGGAAGGCTGTCGAGTATGCGCGCATTATGTCGGGGGTCAAATGGACCCCTGTTGCAGGCGGAATGCCGAAGAGGGGAGGATATTTCGAGGAGGGAAAAGAGTACAGCGGAGTTCCCTATTCCAGTGTCAAATCTGTTGGTCGATATATCGGGTTCGATATCTTTCTGAAAACGTTTCTGGCCGCAGTTGAGAATCCCCATAGCGTGCTTTATACGGAAAACCTGTATGGCGAAGTGAAAAATGCGGAGTGCTACTATGGAAAAGTCTGTTCTTCCTATACCAGCTATGCTTTGCAATGCGGCATCTGGTATGTCAGTCGGCTTCATGGCCCGTCACATCGTGATGGTGTCACAAAGGTGGAGATACAGTCGGCTCAATCCGCTAGTACGGGCGACGTCATCTTCACGCCACCTGCGAGCAAGAACGGGGGTTCTCACATCGAAATCGTGACGGAAGTCACCCGAGGCAGCGATGGGAAGGTGACACATGTTAGGGTTGAGGAAAGTCGACCTCAAACCACCAGCAACACCAATCGAAGCGAAGAGAAATTTAATTCACATATCTCTTCAAGGGGCAGGGAGCTGTATCGTATCACCGACCTCGATGCCTGGCGTGGAGGTAACAAAGCGGAATCCTTTTTGTTTCCGAATTACGATGAGGATTCCGCGGAGCCTCAGATCAATCGCGTCTTACTCCTCGACCGGGGAGATTGGGTTCCTTACTACAAGAACCAGGCGGTGAAGATCAATATCATGGACAGGGATGCGCAGGGTGTCAGAAGTCTTATAATCAAACAGGGAGACAAGGTTGTCGAAGAAATCGATATGCCAGGCAAGGGAGTGACGGAGCACTCGTTTTCAGTTTGCGGTGACTACACCTGTCTCTTATACACATCTCCGAGCCCACGAGACCGAGGCTGATCTC
>CAJXQE010000158.1 GCA_913058215.1 uncultured Verrucomicrobiales bacterium | reverse complement strand
GTCGGCAGCGTCAGATGTGTATAAGAGACAGATTTTGGAAGCACCAAGACTCCTTTTGTCCCCCGCAAAAGCCAAAGTATGGGGTTGTTAACTAAAAAGAAGTCCGCCAAAGTAAGCCCCACTCCCCTTCCATGATACGCCTGAAATTTCATCCTCTTTCCAGTGCATCCTGGACAATATTTTGGAGAAAATATTTCAAACACCGTCCGTTCCATCATGAGTCCAGAGGGCAGCGTGTCCTTGCCATCATTGTTCTGCTGCTCCGCTCTCCTTTTTATCTGGCGGAGCGACTCATTTACGATCGACGCATTTCTCTTCAAGCCATAGATCAAGGGCCCATCTTCGTGATTGGTCATTGGCGAAGCGGAACCACTCATCTCCACAATATCCTTTCACAGGATGATCAGTTTTCGTATTTGAGTTTCTCCAACATGATCATGCCCCATGATTTGCTTTTGGGGCGCTTGTTGCCGGTAATTCCGTGGATAATGAAACGAGCTTTACCAAAGACTCGCGGAATAGATCGCCTCCCACTTAGTCCTTCATTGCCTCAGGAAGAGGAGTTGACGCTTGGCATGTTGTCAGGCGAATCCTATTACAATTGCTATTTCCACCCCGGGAGCTGGGACGAGTATTTTTCCGAAGCGATTCCGGACGCATCAAGATCTCATGGCTCTCCGGGAATGAGGGAATCTTATCTGAAATTACTTAGAAAGCTGAGCTACTTGAATCATGGGAAGCGCTTGATATTTAAAAACCCGGCTTCCACGAGCCGGATTACGATGCTGAAAGAGCTCTTCCCGAATGCGAAGTTCATCCATATTCGAAGAAACCCCTATGCTGTGTATGCTTCCAGCCGGGCCCGCCTTCCCCGCATGGTTTCAGCCTTCTCTTTGAATGATGCCCCCGAGCTCGATTACGATGCAATTACTCTTCGCAGCTACCGCGAATTGATGACTTCGTATTTCGATCAGCGGAAGGGAATTCCAGAAGCCGACCTGCTTGAAACTTCCTATGAAGAGCTGATCTCCGATCCTGAAAAGGTGATCCGGCAGATCTACTCAAAATTCGGACTGGAACGAAGTGCCACCACCATCGAAAATCACTCCCGTTATCTCGAAGCTCAAACTTCCTATCAAAAGAACACTCATCTTCTCACCCACTCTCAGATTCAGGAGATCGAGTCCCAATGGGGATTCGCATTGAAGGAGTGGGACTACGGGTATCCAGAGGGATTGGAGATTGTAGATTAAGGCGGCAAGGAGCTTCGCAACAATCGGTTTCAACGAGGGAAACGATCAAAATGTTAAGTGAGTTTCGTCCTTCCCGGAATTCTTCACGTCCGCATTCATCAACTCTGATGCTTTCGCGTTAAACGTTCAGCACATTTGATCTGCTCTCCGGTTTCCAGACAGCACTTTCTACGCGCTCGAATCCATTCTACTGGATTGGTGCCCTTGGGAATAAATCCGGCTTTAGCGCACCAGGCGATAATAAACTGTCCGGTCCTGCCGCATCCAGCAACACAGTGAACCACGACCGCTTCGTTCGCCCGGTGGTGCTCATCCATCAATTTCAGAAACCTATCAATTTGGGCTTCTGTTGGCACTCCGTAGTCAGGAACATTAATATGGTAATAGGAAAACTGACTCGGCACATCCCGGCGATTATCAAACTCGCAGCAATTCACAACAGCCCGGACATTCTCTTCCTCATAAATCTCAAAGACGTACGGGTCAGGCCACCAGGATGCGGCGATGACGCCATCTACAATCCATGTGAAAGGTTCGGTTCTCTCCGGCTGCCCCTTGTCGGGCCAGTACCAAGGTCGGATAGGATTAGACATGATGTAAATTACGGATGCTCAATTGAAAACGAAACAGGAAATTGGACGACAGCCCTCCTCAAGGTCAAACCCATGGGTGGCTATCGATTCCCCAATTCTTTAAGTGGTAATCGGTAAACGAAGGCTTGCCCTGTGCTAAGTGATTCAGCCGGTCCCTCAGTCAACAATCACCACTTTTCCACCCTGCTCGCGAATCGGAATTTTATATCCGGTGATTTCATTTCTAATCAAGCTGGCGTCACTATTTTCCTTCGCCCAGATTCCGGAACCGCCGTTATTTCCGGTGATCCGATTATCCATTGCCCGAAGACTCCCGTTCAACAGAATCGCTGAAACGCCACCCCCTTTGATATCGTTATCAATCATGACAGCGCTGGAACCTTCGAATACGGCAATGATCGGCGGCATGCCTCCAGCCCGTTCCATCGTATTCCCGACAAATATTCCCTCGCCGTCTTTCGGTATTCCGACGGCAACGAGGCGGTTTCCAACAATTGCATTATCGATGGCGATTGCCTTGGAACCGGCGCTGATTCCGATTCCCGCTGCTCCATTCTTCTCGATCCGATTGCGATGAAGAATCGCGCTGGAACCATTCAGTCCGATTCCCGCTGCTTTATTCTCGTAGCAATGATTGTCCGAGACTAGAGGTGAAGCATGCTCGGTGACTCCAATGCCGGCGAGCGTATTGTTATAACAGCGATTCCCCCGAATAATCGGCGCTGCGTCTTCTTCGCAGCCGATCCCTGCCATTCCATTGTCGAAACAATCATTGTTCTCGATCACAGGTCGCGTCGTCGCTTCCGTTCGAATGCCAATTCCGGCACGGCGATTATTATAGCACTGGTTGTTCCTAACAATCGGACAAGCGCCTTCGCTGACGCCGATTCCCGCACGAATATTGTTGTAGCAAACATTTCCGGTCACCAGGGGCGATGCGTTGTCGTGACCAATTCCGGCGTAAAAATTCTCGTAACAAACATTGTCAGTGATCAGGGCCTCAGAACCCGTCATCGATCCGATACCGCCGCCCATGTTTCGATAGCAGGTATTTTTGGAAATCACAGGACTACAGCGCTTGCCATCAACGCCCCGAACTGCGATTCCCGTGTTCCCAACATGATGGACGATGTTGTTGATGACCTGACAATTCACACCGGTGATCGCGATTCCCGGGGTCCCAAATTCGCCAATGTGATCGTGACTTTGCATGTCTCCTTTCTGATCCCAGTTTTCCTGCCAAACTTTATCATCGTAATTTCCGACCTTCGTGACAGTGAATCCATTCAAACTCGCGCCTTCCGCCATTTTTACTCCGGCATCTTTTTCCGGCCCCTTGCTACCATCGATGATAGTGACTTCGGCACGCTTCAATCCAATTTCACCTTTCTCATCTGAACCTTCGCTTCGAAGAATGATTCCGGGCTTCAACTGGATCCGTTCGTAGTAGGTCCCTGCAGAAACGGTGATGATGTCCCCGGGGTCTGTCGAATCGATTGCCGCCTGAATCGTCTCGATTTGCTCAGGGACTTTAATTTCATCGGCGAACAATGGGCCGGAAAGGATGACGAAGCTTACCAACAGAGGGAGTAATAACTTTTCCATGTTGAATTCTACCCTGCTTTCAGACTTTAGACTATCGGCCTATTTCAGGTAATCTCTCGCAAAGGCAGGCAAACGCTTGTCAGCCGGATTCACTATTCTGACGTTCTTGTCGTTCTCCAGTTCAGCCCCGGGTGTGGAACGACCGTTCGCGATCTGCTTCATCAAGATCTTCACCATTTTCCGAACTTGTTCGGGATTCACCGCAGCAAGATTAGTGTCCTCATGAAGATCTTTGGAGAGGTCAAAAAGTTGGACAAACGGAGCCTTTAGCAGATCCGCTTCCGATGGCTTTCCTTTAAATCCCTCCAACGCCTTTCTCCAGGCATCCTCAGGCATAGGCTCATTCCCTGCGCCGTTCTCGGAGTTTGCAGGAACGCCGCTCCCGGGACACAAGCACAGCTTCCAATTGCCGTCGCGGATCACGAACTGCACTACCGACTGCATGATCAGGTCCTTGCGGGCACCTTCCTCTTTAGGATCGCGCAGAAGCGTGGCGAAACTAATCGAATCAGGAGCTTGATTCTCTTCAAGTTTACTACCTGTCAGCTCAGCAAAAGTTGCCATGAAATCGCTCAGACTAACGAGGGCATCGCAGGTTTCGCCCTCAGGAATGACACCCGGCCATCTGGCAATGAGAGGCACCCGAAGGCCGCCTTCGTAAACAGAAAACTTGTATCCCCGGTGTGGCCCGCCCGGAAAGTGCCCCATAGCTTCAAGTTGACTGATCTGATCTGGCGTCGCTTTGAGAATATTTCCAGCATAGGGAGCCGGGCCGTGATCCGAGGAGAACAGGACCAGAGTATTTTCATCAAGGCCTTTCGCTTTGAGCGCGTCCATCACCCGCTTCACTGAATGATCGACCTCCATTACGAAATCGCCGTAAACACCCAGCTCGCTCATACCCTGCCAGGCAACTCCGGGACTGGTCGGCGTGTGGGGCGCCGTTAAAGCGAGGAAGAGAAAGAAGGGTTCGCTTTCTGTTCGTTTCTCCAGAAAGTCTTCCGCTTCCGTGTAGAAGGTTTCCAGTACTTCATGATCCTGAAAATCTTTTTCCGCCGGACCGACGCGATTAAACGCACTCCAGCCTTTCCGGGCCGTGATCTCCCCTTGCCAGACATGGTTCCGCGCAAAGGCGTAGGGAAACATATCAAGCGATCCGGGGAGAATGAAGCTGTCATCGAATCCAAACTGAGTCGGACCATATTTCAAGGGCTTGGTATAATCGACATTGCTCGGTCCCTGCGACTTCCCATCCAGCGTGTTCATGGTAGTGCCAAGATGCCACTTTCCCACATAGCCCGTTCGGTAGCCTGAGTTCTTAAGCAGCTTGCCCAGGGTGAAGTTCTCCGTATTGGGACGGGGTCCGACGAAACCCCAGGGACCGCTATTTACGTATGCTCCGAAACGCCAGTTGAATCGCCCCGTCATCAGCGCCCGCCGCGTAGGTCCGCAGAACGAAGCGTTAACATGAGCATCAGTGAATCGGATACCATCCGCTGCCAGCCCGTCGATATTGGGTGTTTCTATGAGACACCTGTCACCGCCGTAGCAATTCACGTCTCCGATCCCAAGGTCATCGGCAAGGATGAGGACAATATTTGGAGGACTCGCGCATAGCAAGGAAGGCGCGGAAACGAGAAGCAGCGCGAGAAATATTCTTCGTAGGGAGTTCATCAGAGTGAGAATACAATTAGCAAACGTAAAAACCAGACCGTTTGATGCCAAATGTAGGGGGTCCTATCCGAACTTGTTTGAAGCGGTTGATTGGCACGAAAAGTGAAGCGAAGTATTTTACAATCTCCTGACAACTATTTTACTATCCACTGACACATCGCAAGACTATCGCATCCATAATACTTGGATGAAAAAAGCAATCACCCTTATTCTCTCGCTGATAGCTCTGATTGCTATTGCCATCTTCGTAACTGATCCAGTGAGCCTTTTTACGAAGCATCATCAGCCCTGGAGTTTCATTCAATCTGCAGGGGGGATGAAGGTGGACATCAATGGTGATCGACTCATCGTGCGATGCGATGTCTCCGGTCTGAAGACAATCACGACCAAACCAAGCACCATCCATTCAGGCATCGGAGTCCACGAGACGAAGTGCTCCCTTTTGGGGAACACCCTCCAAATATCAGTCGTCACGAGCGTGATCAAAAAGGGAATGTCCACTGAATGCGACAGCCTCGACATCTCAGATTATCCCGCAGGAGAATACACCCTTGCCTATCTGAATCAGGACGGAACAACTCATGAGATGGGAACGATTGCAGTCCCCTAAGCACCCGCGAAGCAAGGTTCAGCTGAATCAAAGGAACATCAGTTCCGTCCCAACCACTGACACGCATTCGCCAGCACCTGAATTACCTCAGGCTGCTTGAAAACGGGAAACGTTTCGTGTCCGGGGCGGAAGTAGAAAACGTTTCCTTTGCCGATGTTCCACAACATTCCGGCACGAAATCGCTCACCTAATTCCCAAGTCTCTTCGAAAATCACCTCATCGGGAGCGGGCACATGGAAGGGCTCATCATACATCTCGGTTTGCTGCACCTGAAAGGTCGCTGGTAAATTTTTGGCGATGGGGTGCTCACTGTTTTTGACGGTCACAGTGCTGGGCATTCCATCCGCCCGATATCCAGGAAAGCAGCAATACGGCAAATGAACTTGGGCCGCGTAGGTCTTTCTGTTCAGTCTGTATGAAAACCAGCTTGGAGTGAGATGACTACCGTAAGTCGGCACGGTGCGTGGTTTCGGAGGGGCCACTGTGGTGAACTTCATCAGCTTTCCTTTGTCCTTCTCCGCGAAATGATTCCTGGCATCTTCCATCGAGCGCCAATTCATTGCCTCCATGAACGGGCTGGAAAAATGGGCTGAATGCAGAGCAATCAAATCCAGTTCGCCAGCAAGAATTCGATCGAGGACGCGTTTCACATTCTCTTCGGTGACATCGTCTTGCCTGACGTGTCCCCACCAGATCAATACGTCCGCCCATTCGAGATCGTTGAGTCCCTGCCCTGCGTCATCGAGAGCCACTGACCGAATCTCGAGATCCTCAGGCATCGCAGCAAGTTGTTTTGCTATCTCATTGCCTAGGAAATCGTCGTAGGCCTCTGACTGTCGATCCTGACGTTCATCCCAGACGAGAACGTGAATGGGATCAGCTTTCGCAGAAAAGATACTCAGAAAAAGAATGGTGATACAGAAGGCAAAACCATTTGTCATAGAAGCGCTCATAAAAGGTTCTTTGTTCTCAACTCAACGATGTTTGATTCAAACCCGATCATTTCTTAACCACCCGCGAAAACGGGCTGAAACCCGGCTTCTTCCAAAATCTCTTTGATTTCTTCGCGAAGGTCGCCACGAATCTCGATGCGCCCATCTTTTATCGTTCCGCCGACTCCATACTTCTTCTGAATCTTCTTCGCCAGCTCCTGTTTCTCAGGCAAACCAATTCCTTTGAAGTTGCTCACTACCGTGACAATTTTACCGCCACGGTGCGCCGTTTCACGAACGATATCGACCCGACCACGCGACGTGTTCTTCCGGTTCCTCCGGGAAGTTGGCCGGGGTGGCTCAATGCTTCCCTCCGGGAGATCGCCCAGTTCATTCAGGGCTCCGAATGGGTTCTGCACCAGTTCATCCTGGCTATCCGTTGATTTGCGTTTTTTCTTTCGGCTCATCGTAGACACTCAACCATAGAACTTTGTTTTTTGCACCATGCGATTCGATTGGGTCTTCCCTTTCTCATACATGTGAGGAGATCTCACCCTGACAGATCACTTGTCCCTCACTCTCTTTTGGCCTTCGATTCATCGGGCTCAATGCACAAAAGCTCCTTCATCGTTCGATGATAGAGATGGCCGCCGGAATAACTTGGGGTATTCACGGACCAGGTTTTTCCAAACTCTCCCAGATCATTCAGAGAAATAAGAGCAGTTTCATCAAAACTTCCGCTGCTGCCATCGACCACCTGGACTCGGCCACACATGAACGTGAAGTAGAGATATTGATTCACAGCGATCGTGTTTCCGTTGAAGCACCACCACCATCCCGATCTCCCCGAGCGGCGATCTTCCGCAACGTCAATGCCCCGGCTGTTGAAGGTCATCTCAGGGAAGAAGCGATCCGTGTTCTTTGTCGTCTCGCCTTCAAGCGGAGGCATTGGAAAAGGAAGCTCGAGATACTCGACCTCCTCGGTTTCGATATTTATACGGGCGAGACTGTTACGGGGGCCAACGTTCAAGACTTTTCCTTTACGCCGTCCTTGGAAATTGAAGCAGGAGAAATACACATACGGATAAACATTGATGTTGGTGTGCCAGGCCGGGAATACAGTGATGGGCTTCTCTTCCTTTTGAAGATCAATTCCGCTTCGAGTCGAGAATGATTGCGAGGCTTCATCGTAGGAAGTCACGGTGACATTCTTGCTCCATGAAATCCGCCTCGCTTCCCTACCGTCAGCGGTATTAAGAACTACGAGATCGGTTCTGGTTTCATCCAGCCAGCAGGCGTATTTCTCATCCCAGGCTTGCACGACAAGGGCTTTCCCCTCGGGCTCGGAATCCCATTGCCAGAGAGTCTCGCCGGCATCGGGCCCATCGGCACGGCTCAAGCTCAGCCCTGCTGGTGTCTCCGGCACACCGTGGTGAGCGCCGCGTGCGGAAAGAATACCTCTCCCTCCTCCGGGGATTTGTCCTAACATTGGCGTGTTGTAGTGCGTGAGCCCATCCGGAGCGATCCAAAGTGCTTGTCCTGAAGTCGCATCAAAGCCCCTCAGGTAATTCCAGGCATCTTTGCGACGGAGCGGATCATTCGGATCACGGGGCTCCACATTGATGATGGTGTTATCCACTTTTATCGGCTCAAACTGTTTGTTGAAAGGACGGTCCAATGTCGGCGTCCAGGAACGGGTCCAGACTTCCTCGCCTTCGATGGTCCAGCAGCCCATCTGACCGCTCGCATTCCAAAACCAGATATGCTTTCCATCCGTGATTGGCGTGGGACTGCTACTGCTGCTAAAACCGTAGCCGTAGAGACTCGCAGCCTTCGGATCCCCCGCTAGATCCCTTTGCCAAAGAATTCCCCCTTCCTTCGTACTGATGCAATAGAGGACGATGTCGGCACCTTTCTTCTCAGTCGCATCGATTGCGAGCGGCTTCATCGTCGTCAGAAAAAGCCGATCGCCCCAGATCGCAATCCCGCTTTGGCCCGTTTCCGGAAGAGTGATTCGCCAACGAATATTCTGATCGTGCTCGACGCTCCATCTCAGGGGCACTTTGTGACTCGTCTTCACGGTCCAGTCATGGTTCGGCCCGGCCGCTTGCGGCCAGTTAACATGGTCATCGTCTGCTGCTACCGTGAAAGTCAGAAGCGCCCAAGTCAATCCCGCGATAGATAGGAGATGTAGTTTCAAATGATTTCTTTCTAACTGAATGGCAATGACTGACGCCTGCTAATAATTCACCGTCGCACCTTTCATCGGCTTATTCCTCTCCGCTTCCCACCATTCATTCGGGCCTTCTTCGACAATGCTTTCCCAGGTCTGAAAAAGAAGACGCTTCAATTCCTCAGTCTTCTCCGGCATTTCCCCGGCGAGATTATTTTTCTCCTGCCAATCCTTCTGCACATTGAAGAGAAGAAATTCTTTCATCGTATCGTTGGCAACGATTTTCCAATCACCGACCCGCATCGCTACGCGATCTTCCGCAGAAGAAACGTGCGTCCTCCAGAACATCGGTATCTCACGCTCAACAGTCTTACCCTCGAAAACGGGAACCATACTCACACCATCGATTGTCCGATCCGTCGGCAGCGGAATGTCCACAATATCGAGCACCGTCGAGAAAATGTCCGTCCCGATTACCGGCGTATCGTTCGTTGTTCCAGGCTTGATATGTCCCGGCCATTTTGCAAGAAAAGGAACGCGGATACCGCCTTCGAAGTCACTCCGCTTATTTCCGCGAAGGCCTCCACTGTCCCCCCCGCTTCCCGGCACAGGGCCATTGTCTGAGCTGAAAATGATCAGCGTGTTCTCGCTGAGACCTTCAGCTTCCAACGCTTCCATCACTTTGCCCAGGGCAAAATCCAGCTGAGTGATATTCCCATAATAGGTGGCATCCACTTCACTTTCATTCTTGTAGAGGTCGGAAAATTTGATGTCCGTCGCAATCGGCTTGTGGGGTTCGTGAAACCAAACGGACAGAACAAAAGGCTTCGAATCATCGCGGACATCGGTCAGCCAATGAATCGCTTCATCGGCAACAAAGGGTGCCGAGTAAGCCTCAATCTCTCCGACCGGTTTTCCGTTCCGAATAAAGTTATTTGGATTCTTATGGCTCGGCTCCGCGTTGTTGTGTGTCGCCATCCAATAGTCGTAACCACCCTGCTCACCTACCTGGGGAAACTCCGGATTCTGAAACTGCGGTTTGGAAAGGAGATGCCATTTGCCCACATGGCAGGTCGTATACCCGATCTCTTTGAGCAGCTCCGGATAAGTGGTTTCACTTTCACGCAGATAAGCATCATGAGTCCCGGACAAGTGACGCCATACGCCATTTCGATACGGTGTCCGCCCTGTGAGAATTGCCGAACGCGATGGGGAACAAACGCCGCAGGCAGAGTATCCCTGAGTAAACTTCACTCCCTGCGCCGCCATCTTATCCATATTCGGCGTCTGAATGATTTCATGCCCATAGGTGCCCGAATCGCCCCAACCCATATCATCTGCCAGCACCACGACAATATTCGGACGTGTTTCTGCGGCAGTCACCAGGCCGAAGAAGGTGCATAACAAAAAGCACACTATTATTGAGAACTCTGGATTCCTAAATTTCATATTTTGGATTAATTTGGTCAAACAGGACGGGCCCTTACTTGCTGGAGAAAATATTCCATTGCAAGCCAGGATCGCATTTCCAATTCCGTCGACGGAAACCCGGGCAAACCATCTGAATCAATTCGCTTCCCGCGACTTCGCGCGATTGTATCCCAGCGTTCTCGCATAGATTTCAAAACGCCACGGAAACACTTCCTCGATCTCAATGATTTCCTGAGGCTTGGTCCAGGCCCTCGTAATGATCGCGGCAAACTCAGCGAAATCTTCCTGAAGGTTCGTCAAGCCATAGGAGCTGGGAAAGGACATACAATCTTGCAACGCGTCGTTCCAATTGCCTTTAACTTTCTGGGCCATGATACAATGCCCGACTTCATGAGCCACGACGTAGACAAGAGGCCCATTGTATTTGAGATCTTTGGGCGCAACATAGTAAATGGTGTTTCCCCCGCCCCACCAGAAGCCTTCTCCTTTGTAGTGAAGCGAAACGGTGTCGAGGTATTCCACCATTTCAGGAGGGAGAGAACAAAGCGCCCCCTTCATAGCCTCGAGTCCCGTCTTGTCGTCTTCCTTCAGGCTCATGATTCGCACCCTTCCAGCTCCGTCCACTTTCACTTCGTTCTCCCATGCATCGGTCGGCTCTTCAATTTGAAAAGCGGTGTAACCGGAATCCTTTCTCCACTTTTCTTTGGTCTCAGCATTCTGAAAATTACTCAGGTCAAAATTGCGATCCAGATTGGGGCTGCTTTTCTCGGCCGCCTTCAGAAACACCTCACTTTGATCCCTGGCATTCATCGAACGGAAGGAATCTGTATCAATTAATTCACGCACTGCTTCACGCGAGGTTCTACCGTGTTCGAGCTTCTCGGCACTTAATACCGCCATCAGGGCTCTTCTTTCTTGAATCCTCAATTTATCGTAAAGCTCAAGGGCGGCTACCTTTTCCAAAAGGCCGAAATCCTCTGCACCGAAAACGACGAGGGTTTCTTTGGATTGCGGACTGATGAATCGCTGGACGCCCTTTACGACCGCGACGGGAAAGGAAACCGATTTCGGTTCATCAGAAGAGCGGCCGTTGTCTTCCACCCAACTCGAACCCTTTGCATCAATTGGTGGAGAAAACATCGACCCATTCTCCACCACAAAATACCAGGGAGAGGAAAGACGCTCACTGATGCTGATGGAAAAATATTTCGCAGTCAGTTTCGTCAGCGACTCAAGATATGTCCGGTCTTCCTCAGCAAGTTTGGCCTTGGGAAGGGTAAACTCCTTTCGGCTCTTCATGCGCAGGACGACAGCGTCTTCCGTTTGACTAACATAGTCCGCTTCCAGAGACCGGCCATCACTGGAAGTCCAGACTCGAGCATGAAGCGGCGAGTACAAAACAAGTAAAGATAGCACCAGTAATTTGATGGCGTGGGGAGCTTTCGATTTCACTCCTGAGATGTATCGGAAAAGCGATCGGGCATCAAGGAAAGAACCCGATTGGGAATTGGGTGAATCCCAGGCTCAGATACCTCGATCTCGTTTTTCACCGGCATTCAATTCTCAGAGCCTGCGGCAGAAAACAGTGTAAGATAGCTCTTCACCATCTGAATTTATGTCGACACATCCAAACGCCGGAAAGCCTGTAGCTAAAGAAGACCTCACCGATATTGCTGAATTGATCAGCCTCTATTACGAGATCCATCCGGATGTGGAAGATCCTGACGAAAAAGTGTCCTTTGGGACTTCAGGGCATCGGGGGTCTTCCTTGAAAAACAATTTCACGGAAGCCCACATCAAGGCAATCTCTCAGGCGATCTGTGAGTATCGGAAAGCGGAGGGAGTCACTGGCCCTTTGTTTCTTGGGAAAGACACCCACGCCCTCTCCACTCCAGCTGAGAAAACCGCTCTTCAGGTTTTTGCGGCCAACGGAGTGACCGTCCATATCGATAAAGACGGCGGCTACACTCCAACCCCGGTAATTTCCCACGCGATTCTGGGATACAACGCAGATAAAAACGACGGGCTTGCCGACGGAGTGGTGATTACCCCCTCCCACAATCCGCCAGACAACGGTGGCTTCAAATACAACGGGACAAACGGCGGCCCCGCCGATTCCGATGCAACCAGCTGGATCGCCAACAGGGCCAACGACCTGCTTCGTGGAGACAACGATGAGGTAAAGACTCTTTCCTACTGCAAGGCTCTCGAAGCGGAAACGACCGTGAAACACGATTTCATCAGCCCTTATATCAATGATCTCGACGCCGTGGTCGATATGGAGGCGATCGCAAAATCCGGCCTCAAAATTTGCGCCGACGCCATGGGTGGAGCCGGGATTCGCTACTGGAAACCGATCTCAGAGAAATACGGAATTGATCTCACAATTCGAAATGATTCAGCCGACTACACCTTCAGTTTCATGACCGTAGATGGCGACGGAAAAGTCCGAATGGATTGTTCTTCACCTCATGCCATGGCAAGCCTCGTGGCACTGAAAGATGACTTTGATATCGCATTCGGCAATGATCCCGATTTCGACCGACACGGAATCGTTACCAAGTCGGTAGGTTTGATGAATCCTAATCACTATCTCGCTGTCGCAATCAACTACCTGTTCAGCAATCGCAAAAACTGGAAACCTGATGCTGCTGTGGGGAAAACGCTGGTCAGCTCTTCCATGATTGATCGGGTTGCCGGGGATTTGGGACGCGACCTTCAAGAAGTCCCTGTTGGCTTCAAATGGTTTGTGAACGGCCTCGTAGATGGATCCTACGGTTTTGGCGGAGAAGAGTCCGCTGGAGCATCCTTCCTGCGAAAGGATGGAACCGTGTGGTCGACAGACAAAGACGGAATCATCCTCTGCCTCCTCGCTTGCGAAATCCTGGCGGTGACAAAAAAGGATCCCGGCGAACACTATGGTGATCTCGTCGAAAAATTTGGTTCTCCCGTCTATGCAAGAATCGATGCCCCGGCCAATCGCGAGGAAAAAGCAAAGCTAGCGGGTCTTTCGCCGGATCAAGTCACCGCCGAATCGCTGGCCGGTGAAACGATCACCGCAAAATTAACCCATGCTCCCGCCAACGGCGCAGCAATTGGTGGCCTCAAGGTCTGCACAGAGAACGGTTGGTTTGCGGCTCGTCCGTCCGGGACTGAAGATATTTACAAAATCTATGCCGAGAGTTTTCTGGGAGAAGAGCATCTCAACAGGATTCAGATGGAAGCGAAAGAAATCGTAACGGCCGCTCTCGGGTAGTTCGACCACAGGATCGCAGACGAACATACTTTCATCCATGGCTCCACTTGTTAGTCTCAGACCCTTTCGAAATTTCCTCTTCGGAGTTTTTGGCCTTACTCAAGGAATTGCTCTTGGAGACGATTCCGGACAGATCACCGGATTTCTGGATTCGAATTGTGTGAAGTGCCACAACGACAAAAAGAGTAAAGGCGGCATCAACCTGAAGGAGCATGGTCGCTTTACTCAAGAGACGGCGGAGCATTGGCAGGAGGTGCTGGATAATTTGCAGCGGGGCGACATGCCGCCGGAAGATGAGGACCAGCCTTCAGCGGAGGATCGTCAGGCATTCATTGCTTTGCTCAGGCAGAAATTGGATCGGGTGTATGCAGATGCAGGCACCCGCGACTTCCGATTCACACGACTCACCAATCAACAAATCGCCTGGAGCTTAAAGGATATTTTGAAGATCGATCGGGATTTCAGTCGCGATTTGATCGAAGACCCGGTCGGTCCCCATGGGGAATCATTACAGTCGACACTGGAACTAACGGGCGGCCACATGGAGGTCTATCTCAGTGTTTTGCAAAAAGCGGTCGACGCAGCGATCCCGGATCTGGCGAACCCGCCGGTGATGTATCGCCTGCAAGGCAACGCTTGGGAGAAGCAACACTATTTGAACCGCAATGATTTGGCCTATGCCAAAAAGCGCCAATGGAAACGCTACGATGGGCCGCGATGGTTGGAAGATGAGTTCGAAGTTCCGCTACCACCGAATCATTTTTTCCGAATGTATCTGCACGACAATCGTTCATCCGGCCAGTTTCGGGCGAAGGTCTATGTGCGAAACGAGCCGCCGCAAAATGGTGGCGATCTGCAGAAGCAAGAGATGACCGTGTTCATGGACAAAGGGTTCAAGTCCTCGATGCACACGGTTGATTCTTTTACAGTGGAGGCCAAGAAGGGCACCCAGGTTTTCGAGGTGTTTGGAAACGTGCAGGATTTTCCGGGGGTCGATCCATCGCCGCTGAACGAGGCCGAACAAAAAGATGCGTATCTCAATACGAACGGCTATTTCAAGTACCGGTTTCTTTCCCTGCAAAACTGTTCGCCGCTGACCTCTCCGGCGGTTAAACCAGTGACGAATAAAAGTTGGATCGTTCACGGTGATGCTCATCTGGTGAGGGCGGACGATGCGTGGATCGACGCGTGGGGCGATGAGTATGCGAAAGAACATTGGCTGAAGCGCTCTCATGCAGGGAGCGATCACCCAACGCGGGGCAAGCCCGCGGTTTTCAAAGAGGTGATGAAAGACACGGGGCACGCGATCGTCGAGCGGATCGAATTCGATCTGCCCTGGCAATGGCCGCCCGCGAGTATTGCGCCGTTCCTGGAAAAGGAAAAACTGACAGATGCCGGGATCTCGAAAGAAGTGAAATCGGTCGCGCAGCGTGCCTGGCGACGGAATCTGACAGATGGCGAAGATCGTGAATTGAATGAATTGATCGCCCAGAAATTGGAAGCTGCTGATTCGAAGGCGGATGCGTTGCGGGATCTGCTCACTTCGGTTTTCGCCGACTCGCGGTTTCTGTTTTACACGGATATTGAAAAATCTACGGAGTTTCAGAATTACGAATTGGTCTCTCGATTGGCTGGGTTTCTCTGGCGGTCTGTTCCGGACTACCAACTGCTGAGGCTGGCGTATCGCGATGAGCTAATTACTGATGCTGAATTGAAAGCAGAGGTGAAACGGATGATCAATGACCCGAGATCAGAGCGGTTCGTCACCGATTTCACCTCAAGCTGGACCGGCTTCTCTAAGCTGGAACAGACGGCTGTTAATCCGAATTACTACGGGTGGTGGAATCCGCAGTTCAAACATTACATGAAGCTTGAATCGATCGCTTTTCTATCGACACTCCTTCACGAAAACTTGAGTTGCCTGAATTGCCTGTCGTCGGATTTCATCGTCGTGAACGATATGATGGCGAAGTATTACGGAGTTCCCACACCGGAAAGCGGTCATCGTTTTTCCCGCGTTCCGGCTCCGGCAGATCGTGGTGGAGTGTTGACTCAGCCTGCGTTTCTCCTGGCCCATTCAACGGGTGAAGATTCGCACGCGGTGAATCGCGGCGTTTGGGTTCGGGCCCGATTGCTGGGTGATCCGCCTCGTGACCCTCCGCCTGCCGTGCCAGCGCTTGATGATCTCGACGCGCCGGACGCCGAGAGCTTGTCGACGACCGATCGGCTCGCGCTTCATGCCAAGGGGACCTGCTACGATTGCCATCAGGACATTGATCCATGGGGCGTGGCGATGGAAGCATTTGATGCGACCGGGAAAGTCCGGAAAAAGATTCTGAAAATTGTGCCGGATCAAAAGAAGCGGCTTCAGCTCCCTGTGGTTGATAAGACTGAGATTCGCGACACCCCGATCTCGGGCATGGCGGAGCTGCGGAAATATCTTCGCGAAAATCATGCCAAAGATTTTTCGAAAGGATTCAGCGGAACGATGCTCTCCTTTGCCCTGGGGCGTCCGCTCAGTTATCAGGAAGATGGCGCGGTTGACGGTCTTGCAGATCATTTCGAAAAGAACGATCATCGCATGGCGGATCTGATTGAAGCCATCGTCTTACGGCCGGAATTTCGACATCCTAACAACGCATCTAAACCTGTCTCTTATACACATCTGACGCTGCCGACGAAGAGGATAGTGTAGA
>CAJXQE010000157.1 GCA_913058215.1 uncultured Verrucomicrobiales bacterium | reverse complement strand
ACGAGATCAGCCTCGGTCTCGTGGGCTCGGAGATGTGTATAAGAGACAGGCTCACGGTGGACGGTGCTGTCTGCTGTCGGTGAGGTCACAAACGGGCCTCCTTCGAGCGGCGCACGGTCTGTGAAAGCAACATCAGGCATCTCGCTGGGGCGCCCGGCGAGAGGGAAATCTTTACGAAGCGGAAAGTAGGGGTATCCCTCCCACATCAGGATACGTCGATGATCGGCGAGTCCGGTGAACTCGATTCCCATCATGTCGTAGATCTCGCGCTCATGCCAGTTGGCGGTGGGCCAAAGGTCGGAAACACTTTCTACTTTTTCGCCTTCCGGAACGGCAAACTTGATCCGCAGGTGATTGTTATCGCCGCTCGCAAGAGTGTAGAGTTCGTAGACCATTTCCCAGCGGGGAGTGGTGCCATGATTGTCGATGCTGCTGACGTCGATCAAATAATCAAAGCCCTGCTCGTCACGGAGATATTGAAACAGTTTTTTTGCGTCGTCTTTGACGATCACAGCGGTGTGCTCTCCCCGGAATTCGTGAATGCTGATCACGGAGTCCGCGAATTTTTTCTGGAGAAAGGAAATGTTGAGATGCTTCATGGCAAATATGAGACCAGTCGGAATTGATGGTCAATCAGGCGGTTCTTTCTTCCTCTTTGAAATGGGCTTTGGCGGACTGCTCTTTGGAAATTTTATCCTGAAGTCTCATCAGGCCTTCGAGAACAGCTTCAGGACGAGGTGGGCAACCTGAGATGTAAACATCGACAGGTATGAGATTGTCGATTCCCTGCAAGACAGCGTAGCTGCGATACATGCCTCCGGAGGAAGCACAGGCTCCCATGGCGATACACCACTTTGGTTCGGGCATCTGGTCCCAGACTCTTTTCACCGCCAGTGCCATTTTGTAGGTCACTGTGCCTGCGACGATCATGACATCACTTTGACGTGGAGAGAATCGCATCACTTCCGCGCCGAATCGGGAAATGTCGAAACGGGAAGACGCGGAACCCATCAGTTCAATCGCACAGCAGGCGAGACCCATTGGCATTGGCCAGAGCGAATTTTTCCGCATCCAGTTAATGGCAGTATCGACCTGAGTGAAAATAATATTGCCTTCGACTTTGGAATCGTAGGCTGCGTGTTGCTCTGTGGTTTCCGGCATGGAGGAAAGTTTGTCAGTTTTCAAGTTTCAGTGATCAGCACTGAGACTCGCAAAGATTACGTCTGCGGAACCGTGGGGCAAGGGAGATTGTGAAATTTTTCACAAGCGGGGATTTCGATGTAGCATAGCTCCGTTCAGGAAAAGTAATGAATACAGCAGAAAAGATTTCATCACGCCGGGATTTCTGGAAAAATACGGCGATTGGCTCTGGAATCGTCACCCTTGTCGCTCTTTTTCACGGCGTGCGGAATTGGAATCGGGATCATCAGCCTCATCGTTTTCATTGTCAGTATCGTGATGATGCGCAAGGCCAGGTTTCCCGCTTGATCTCTGTTTATTTCGGTATGCCGCAGGCTTTCCTATCTCAAAGTTGCAGAAAGATCGGGCCGGATTAGCGTGGCCCATGAAAATTCTGCCCCTATTTTTTCTTCTTCTTATCGCGATTCCCGGTTTTTCTCAGGACGCAGATGACGCTTCTGCCCCTGACTCAAAACCAAAGGGCGATGAGAAGAAAATTGAGGAAGAAGAATCGGACTTTAAAGATAATGTCTCGATCACTTCCCACAAAGGAACCTTCGGCGGCGTGGCAATGGACTACACGGCAACGGCCGGGACGATGGTCATTAAAAAGGATGAAGAGGATCCGCAGGCCGCGATTTTCTACACCGCCTACACCAAAGACGGCCTTGATGACCTGACGAAACGCCCCATCGTTTTTTGTTTCAATGGCGGACCTGGTTCGGCTTCGGTGTGGCTTCACCTTGGAGGTTTCGGTCCGAAGCGGGTGCAGATGAATCCGGATGGCACGATGCCGGCACCACCGTTTTCTCTCGGCCCCAATCCAGAATCTCTGCTGGGAGCAGCGGACCTTGTGTTTGTTGACCCGGTGACGACCGGATTCAGTCGCACGGAAAAGCTGGAGGACGCCAAGAAATTCCACAGCTTTGAAGGCGATCTGGATTCCATCGCGGAATTTATCCGGCTTTACACGACGCGAAACAATCGATGGCTTTCGCCAAAATTTTTGGCGGGAGAAAGTTACGGGGCGTTTCGCGTGGCCGGCCTCAGCGAGGTTCTCCATCGCAAGTATGGTCTCTATCTGAATGGTCTGGTTCTCGTTTCCGGAGTTCTTGGATTTGATACACTCATGGGTAGCGATCTCGCTGACATTTCTTTTCTGCCGGCAATGACTGAAGTTGCTGCGTGGCACGGGAAGCTGGAGGGTGATCTTGCCAATGACGGGAAAAAGCGGCGCGCTGAAGTCGAGACTTTTTCGAAAGGTGAATACGCTTCGGCTTTGCTTCAGGGAGCGAAGCTTGATCCGGCGAAGAAAACGGAATTGGCGGAAAAGATTTCCGGCTACATCGGGCTCGATGCCGATTTGATCGAGCGATTGAATCTGCGCGTGAGTACCACTCGTTTCCGCGAGGAGTTGTTGCGTGACACGGGCGAAATTCTTGGTCGTTTTGACGCGAGGATCAAAGGACGCGATGCTGATCTGGCGGGGAACCGTCCGTGGTTTGATCCGAGTTATTCTGCGGTATATGGACCGTTTGCATCGACTCTGAAGGATTACCTTCGCCGCGAGCTCAAATTTGAAAGTGATCGAACATACGAAATCTTAACGAGCAAAGTCCGGCCGTGGGATTACAGCAATTCCTTTGTCGGACAGCCGGTTGACGTCACTCCCAAGCTTGCTTCCGCCCTTTCAGAGAATCCTTATCTCAAGATTATGGTGAACTGCGGATACCAGGATCTGGCAACGCCTTACACGGGGATTACCCACAGCCTTGACCATCTCGAGATTGCCCCGGAATACCGGGACAATATCTCGTTCACCTTCTACGAAGGCGGACACATGATGTATACGATCGAAGAATCGAACGTTCAGTGGAATAAAGATGTCGCGAATTTTGTCCGCCAGAACAGTGGCAGTGCAAAAGCGGAGTAGCGAAGGATTCGAAAACCCTTCACCCATTCCTATCCGAGATTCTCTTCAATCCTGCGGCAAACTTCCTCTACGTTTGCCCGTGAATTGAATGCTGAAATTCTGAAGTAACCTTCGCCGGCAGCGCCGAATCCGGAACCGGGAGTGATGACGACGTTGGCTTCGTTGAGCATGCGGTCAAACATTCCCCATGAATCGACACCTTCCGGACACCCGACCCATACGTAGGGAGCGTTGATCCCACCCCAGACGGACAGTCCGATTTTTTCGCAAGCTTCACGGAGCAGTTTGGCATTGCCCATGTAGCCAGTGACGAGTTTTGAGACCTGTGCTTTTCCTTCTTCGGAAAAGACAGCTGCTGCGGCGCGTTGCACCGGATAACTTGCCCCGTTAAATTTTGTGCTGTGTCGACGAGACCAGAGTGAGTGGATCGCCTGCTCGTTGCCATCGGCGTCCTGCCCTGTCAGTTGTTTCGGAATAATCGTGTAGGCGCAACGGGTTCCGGTGAAACCTCCGTTTTTGGAAAAGCTGCGAAACTCGATCGCACAATCTTTGGCTCCCTCGATTTCAAAAATAGAGCGGGGGACATCCTCTTCCTGGATGAAGGCTTCGTAGGCGGCATCATAAAAAATGATCGCATCATTCTCGCGGGCGAAGGCCACCCAGGCGGCAAGCTGTTCGCGAGTTGCTGAGCCGCCGGTCGGGTTGTTCGGGTAACAAAGATAAATCAGATCAATTTTTTCTCCTTCAGGAATGGCGGGAACGAAATTGTTTTCGGCCGTGCAGGGAAGATAAACGAGTCCGTCGAAGGCACCGTTTTCGTCGGCTTCTCCGGTGTTACCACTCATGACGTTGGTATCCACATAAACGGGATAAACAGGATCAGTGATCGCGATCCGGTTTCCGGGGCCGAAGATATCGAGAATATTTCCGGTGTCGCACTTGGAGCCATCAGAAATGAAGATCTCGTCGGCGCTGATTCCGAGGCCGGTGAATTGATTTTCAATAATCGCATCACGCAGGAATTCGTAGCCCTGCTCTGGTCCATAGCCGCGAAAGGTTTCACTTTTGCCCTGTTCATCTACCGCATCATGCATCGCTTTGCGGCAGGCTTCAGGGAGAGGTTCGGTCACATCGCCGATTCCGCAGCGAATCAGATTCTTCACCGCTTCGGGATTTGCTTCGGTAAATGCGCTGACGCGCCGTCCGATTTCCGGGAAGAGATACCCGGCTTTCAGTTTCAAAAAATTGTCGTTGATACGTGCCATGCAGGGTAATTGCTTGTAAGATGGGGGACGGGCAACCTGTTTTTTTCAAATGAGAGCGATTTTTCTTGGCATACTGACGGGTGGAATATTGATTTCACAGTGCTTTGCTGGCGGAAAAAGGGAGACGTTTGCCGACGGCAAGATCTCTGTGGAGATCCCGGATGGCTGGAGTCCGTCGGATTTGAACAAGGAAAGGACCCTGGGTGGCTGGGCGTCATCGGACAAGACGACCTCTGTTTACTTCCTATCATTTCTCGCCGGGAACGGGGCGATGCAGGACGTTCTCGATTCCACAATTGAGAACTACGCGAAGCAATTTAAATTGTCTAAAGAGAGCAAGCCAAAGACCGGGACCATCAACGGTCCGGGAGAAAAGAAGTGGCCCGCGATCTATGTGTCCCTTGAAGGCGATATGGATGCTCAGCCGGTTCCTTTCAGAATGAAATTTTACCTGATGATTTTTGATGTGGGGGACGCGCAGTATTTGATTCAGGCGACTTCCACCCGTCCGATTTGGGATGTTCGTGAGCGGCAGATTCTCGAAATGATTCGGTCGGTCGTTGCGCGTTCGTGAATACTTGTCATTTTACGAATCATGTCAGAACGCCCACCCATTACCGGCAAAGGGACGATCGTGGAAATTCACGAGTCCGGCCGGCTTTATCAGATCGAGATGAAAAACGGTCACCGTGCCTACGCCGTGATTCCGAAGGGCGGTCCGCTTATTCCCAAAGGGGAAAACGAAGAGGGGATACAGGCAGTCGTTGAGTATTCTTCGTATGACATGACGAGGTGCAAAATTCTTGAATGGATTGCTGACTGATCCCGTTTCCACGGTGCTTTGGGATCGACGGCCGAAGTCAATCCGCGACAGTGATTTGGAAAGTGTAATAAGTTTCCTGCCCCTTCAAATCTGAAACCAGGATGATGACGGACTCTTCTTCTGCCTTTTCAGGAATATTCCATTGGATCAACCCATCGTCGGAAAGCCTCATTCCCTCAGGTCCTGACTGAAGGGTGAAAGTGACTCCACCGGCCCGGGAGGCGGCCTTAAGTTGATAGGTGAACAATTGCTCTGCCCGCGCTGGAGGCGGTGTGGATGTGATGTAAAGATAATCGATCTCTTTTTCGTTGAGCAAGTCCGTGATCCGAAAATTGCGAAATACCACTTTATCGTTGGAGTAAGGAAACGTGATGAACAGATTGGCCTGTGGAATAAAGTGGTAGCGTTTGTCGACAGTAAACGGCGATTTAACTTGCCCGTTGGATTCTTCAGGTTGATCCCTCATCTCTTCCAACTCCGAACTCATGCTCACAAGTGGACGATTTGATCCCTTGATATACAGATTAGCGAGGCGAGGCGTTTCCTTATTTCGGGAGCTCCGACTCGGGGAGGGAACGGAGAAAAAATACATGGGATGATAAGAAGGGAGATACGTTTCCGAAGTTCGGTAATCCTGTTTGTTTCCAACCACTGGCAAGTATTCAGGGGTGAAGGCTCCGCCGTGAGAAGTGAAAATCAATGATCCGTCAGGATTGGGAATAACGGTACCTTTGGAATCATGTTCGTAGCGAGTCGTGATTTTTCCGTTTTTAAAGGTGATGATCCCCACTCCGCTCGGACTGCTGGTCATTTTGGTGTTTCCAAAGACACGACCATCAGCTCCCGCTCTCAAATGATTCGTTTTTCCGGTCAGGAAAGAATGAGCTTCGACCTCACCTGCTTCGACTGGTGTCATACGAAGAAAATCGAATATTTTGATCTCCGCATCTTTAAAGTTTCCCTGGCCGTTTTCGGCCAGAATGAGGGCATGTTGGTAGGAGGAAAATCCCATGGCGATCGACTCGATGGAGCCGAATGGATTCGTGATTGTTTGCTCTTTTTTCAGTGTTTCCAATGAATGTCGAACCAGCAAATTCGATTTAGGGTAGGAAATGAGAATGTGATCTGCGCTTGCACCGAAAACGACAGGATCTTCGGCAAGCCCGATATAGCCCTTTATTTTTCGAGTGATTACATCAAAAACGGCCAGCTTTTTTGTGTCTCGCAGATAGAGAACGAGGAATCGTCCTTTTCCTCCTGTGTCGAGATCAAAGACTTTGCCTGGTAATTCGACGGTCTCTGCTTCTCCATTGGCCGGGCCGGCATCTACCAAATCATTGAATTCGGAGGCTGTGTCTACTGTCATTGAAACTGGGCGGGCGCTGAATCTGATAGGGGCTGTCACTGATGCGATTTTCTTCGATTCACCTGAATGGATCGCCAATGTGTAACTGGCTTTCGGAACTTCAGTTTTGGGAGGGAAAATGGTAATCGAGGTGGCTTTGCTGGTATCGACCTCAAGGGTTTGCTCCCCCAGGCGAACCTGAATTTGCTCAAGTTCTTTGACGGCGCCTTCGATCGGACCGGAATTCAGAGACAGTATTCGTGGGCTGTCTCCCAGGGTTATCCGGCTGATCTCCTCAAGCGGTATTGATTCTTCGCCGACTCTGACGGGGAAGTTTGCTGTCGTTCCTTTGATCTCCCCTTCTATGAATGAAACCAGAATCTGGACTGGTTGCTTTTCTTCAGAATTCCCCTTTGGAATAGGGACAAATTCGGTGTGAAATTTTCCCGGTGCTGATGCGGGCTCGAGTTTGAACTTTCTTGATTCGGTTTCCGATTTGACCTCAAGCTCAATCTCGTAGCTTTTTGGTGGGGCCTGGAACCAGGTGATTTTGGCATCCAGTTTAACAGCTTGGTGTCGTTCTTTGAAGGGGATATCAGGCAGCGTCACCTTGATGTCCGGCGTTTCTAGGAGCGGCGTGAGCATCGATGCGGGAATTGCAAAATTGACTCCCGAGCCACGAACTCCGGAAGAAATGATACCTACCACATCGCCTTCAGGATTAAGGAGAGGACCACCCGAATTCCCCGGATTCACCTGTGCGTCGAGTTGGATGCGTTCAAGAACGCCATCCTTTTGTCGGAGCGATGTAATTCTTCCGATGTTCACGCTGATTGATGGGTGCGTATCCTCTTGCAGGGAAAGGTTCTGTCCAAAAGGGAAACCGAAAGCAACCAGTTCCTGGGTCTCAAACAACTCTTCTGTCGAAGCTATTTGGAGGTGATCCAGTGGCCTTTCGGGAACCGGCTCCAGCTGGAGAAGGGCGAGATCGGATCTCTCATCGCTCCGGATGACTCTCGCTTTGTGTTCAGATTCTTCGGTTGATCCTGCATTCAGATAGAGGGTCAGGACTTTTCCTCCACTCTGCTTAACCACGTGATCGTTGGTAACAAAAACTCCGGAGGGATCTATACAAAAGGCGGATGCTGTCCCACCTCGATGAGTGATATATGCCGTGGCTTTTTTTGCCCGCGATATGATTTTGCTGTCCAACCCACTAAGGAGGCAGGGGAGCGAAAGGGCGGCAAGACAGCTGAGTAATCGCATTTTTTTAAACAAAGTGGTGCCATGATTATTCATGGAAAGGCAGACTAGATGTATTGCGTTTTCCTGTCACGAAGATTCAGGTCTTGTCAAAAATTGGAGGTAATTAGACTCGGTCTGGTCACTATCCGGATTTCGAGGAGAGGGGGGAAAACGATTGAACCTTCGGGGTTTTTCCGCCAGACTTTCAAGAGATGGCCATTCTCGAAGTCAAAGATCTCCAGACCAGTTTTCACACTCGTGAGGGCGTTGTTAAAGCTGTCGATGGCGTTTCCTTCGAAGTCGAAGCAGGGCAAACTGTTGGGATCGTGGGAGAGTCCGGTTCCGGAAAATCGGTCACCTGCTATTCTCTGCTCAAGCTGATTCCCCAGCCTCCCGGCCGAATTGAAGGGGGGCAGGCTTTGTTTAAAGGAAAGGACCTTCTCGCGCTTTCTGAAAACGAAATGCGAAAGGTGAGAGGGAGTCAGATCGGTCTGATTTTTCAGGATCCGATGACTTCCTTGAATCCTTATTTGAAGATATCGTCTCAAATCATTGAGCCTCTCATGATCCACGAAGGACTTTCTAAATCAGCCGCTCTTGATAGAGCAGTGGCCGAGCTGGATGCAGTGGGTATTCCTGATGTGAAAAGTCGCATCAACAGTTATCCGCACGAGTTTTCCGGAGGAATGCGTCAGCGGGTGATGATTGCGATGGCTCTGATCACCCGCCCTGAGATCCTGATTGCGGATGAGCCGACAACAGCCCTCGATGTTACGATTCAAAGGCAGGTTCTTGATTTGATCAAAACCCGTCAGGAGGAACTCGGCACGGCGGTGATTTTCATCACTCATGATCTCGCCGTGGTTTCCGAAGTTTGTGACGAGGTGAATGTGATGTATGCGGGACGTTTTGTGGAACGAGCGCCAGTGGCGAAATTGTTCACCACTCCGAAGCACGCCTACACCAAAGCACTGCAGCGTTCGATTCCGGCATTGCAGGAGAAAGGGCAGAATCTCTATACCATTCCGGGCCTTCCACCCGATCTGACTCATGGAATTGAAGGATGCGCTTTCGGTCCCCGCTGTGAGCCCGAAGTCGGTGGTGAGAATAGAGATCACGCGACATCGCGGCCTCCGCTGGTTGAATTGGAACCTCATCACTGGGTTCAGCAATGCCCCGGATGCGTCGGGGGGTAGCTTCAAGCTTGGTGCTGGCCACCGTTCACCGTTGACGACTCCGCCTATTCCGGTTTATCTATTCAACGTGTCTTATCTCGAACTGGAAAATTTAACGAAGCACTTCACGAAGCGCGAAGGGCTTTTGGCGAAGAAATTGCGGACGATCAAAGCGGTCGACGGAGTGAATTTGAAGATCGAAAAAGGCGAGATTCTTGGGCTCGTTGGTGAGAGCGGATGTGGGAAATCAACATTGTCGCGCTTGATCATGCAGTTGTTGCAGCCGACGGAAGGAAGCGTTGTCCTTGAAGACAAGCGACTTGCCGAATTATCCAAGTCGGAAATCAGGCGGCGTCGACGCGATTTCCAAATGATCTTTCAGGATCCCTACGCATCGCTCAATCCGCGGATGACAGTGTACAGCACTCTGGCGGAGGCAATTGCCACGAGGCATCCTCAGCTTCCTAAAGATCGATCCGGAATGGAGAACGCTGTTGGCAAGCTGATGGAGAGGGTTGGCTTGGATCGCAGATTTGTCCGGAAATATCCGCACGAATTTTCCGGCGGTCAGCGCCAACGGATCGCCATTGCCCGCGCCCTCGGGACGGAGCCCAAACTAATCCTCGCTGATGAGCCAGTCTCGGCTCTCGACGTGTCGATTCAATCGCAGATACTGAACCTTCTTCGGCAGCTCAGGGACGAGCTTGAGCTCACCATGATATTTATTTCCCACGACCTCAGCGTTGTCCGTTATATCGCGGACAGGATAGCGGTGATGGATGAAGGGAAAATTGTTGAAGTCGGCGAGGCGAATGAGGTGTTCGAGAATCCGAAGTCGGAAACGTCGAAGATGTTATTGCAGGCGATTCCTCAGATTCGGATTTGAAACGCAGAGTTCGCTGAGACGTGAAGAATCGCAGAGTATTTGTTTATGATGAAGAAATTAATTTTGATTTTGGCAGCGCTGTTTCCTTTGCTTGGGATGGCCGAAGAGAAGGTGCTTTTTAACGGGAAGAGCCTTGATGCTTTTGATTTCAGTGAAGCCAGCTGGGTGATCGATTCCGACGGAGCCATCGCCTGCAAGATGGAGGAAGTGAAAGGGAAAGACGGGAAAACTAAACTCCGCAGTAAAGGGAATATCTGGTCGAAGGAGCAATACGAGAATTTTGAACTGACGCTTTCCTACAAACTTTCCGAAGGTGCCAATAGCGGGGTTTTCTATCGTGTCACCGACAAAGAGAACTCTGTTCAGAAAGGTTTCGAAATTCAGTTGATGGACAATGAAGGCTTTCAGAAAACCCATGGCAAAAAAGATCTCCGTAAGCTGAACGGCTCGTTCTATGACGCCAAAGGGCCTTCGTCACATCCGGAAAATCCTCCAGGCGAATGGAATACTTTTAAGCTTCGTTGTGATGGTTCGATCATTCAGTGCTGGGTCAACGGGACGCAAACATTCAAAGTCGATGTGGATGACTGGACTACGCCGAATAAGAATCCTGACGGTACCACTAATAAGTTTAAAACTGCGCTGAAAGATCTCGAAAGAAAGGGGTTCGTGGGTATGCAGAACCACGGGCAGTATGTCTGGTTTAAGGATGTGAAAATCAAGACGCTCTGATCCTCTTAAGCTTCCAGTTGGAGGTGGAATATTCGAAGCTCAAAGAGTGAATTCTTTCAAGATTCAGGTTCCATGTGTTTCTTCATCCAGGGAACAAAAAGTCCGCCCATCCAGGACAGGATGGTAAAAAAGCCATCGACGTACATCGTGCTGGACGCACCCATGACGCGTTCAACCCCGACACGTTCGTCGAGATTTTTGAATGCCTTCAGCTTGTCCAACTGACGTTTGGCTCTTTCCCCGGCATCGAGTTCAGTCGGGATGGTGATGATATTGCTAAGGGCGATCATTGACCAGAGCATGAGCATGGCCGGAAGAACCGTCTTGTTCATCCCCGCCACAAGAGCGCCCAGGCAAATAACAATCAGGGGCAGGCTCAGATAGACTGTCGCCCGTATCGCTGAGACTCTCCAGAATAGAGGCCGGTGCCCCTCGAAATGTTGGATCGCATGGCCGGCAAGATTGGCGGAAACCCCAAGAGCTGCGAAAGTCGCCCCGCCGTAATGTTGGGGCGATAGTGAAATTTGTTTCTTCTCCGGATGATAGAAGTCGGTTAGCAAACCGCGAGACCGTTTCACTTTGACACCTTCAACTCCGCGAGCTTTAAGAATTCTTTCGACAAGCTGTGCTCCGGTCACCCGGGACGAAATCACAAACTCTGTTTCCTGATCATAGATCTTCCGGAAGCGCTTGCGACCCCACATTGTGATCGCGAGCGTTACCATAAAGACGAGGAAGAAAATCTGCATCGGGCACAGTCTAGCTCTTCCTGCGCTACTTGCCAGTAGCTAGCTTGATACGGAAATGCCTACTTGCTGAGTGGAATTGGATCGGGCTGACCATCCACTTTCAGCTCCCACACATCATAGGTCCAGACTCCGCCGGATCTGGTTCCTTTCACGGTGATTGTTCCCGCGCCTTTAGGTCCCGAGACTCCGATTTTGAAGTCCACGTCGCCTGAATCGTTATTAACGTTGACGCTGCCGGTGGGGAAGAATCCCGGTTTAATCGGTTCACCCAGCGCCTCAATCGCAGCTGCATTTTTTTGGACTGCAGCAAGCGAATCCCCGTAGGGTGCGGGACCTTTGATCACTGTGTTGACGAAAAATAAGCAACCTGCAAGGCCCAATACAGCAAGTAAAGTGGCGCAGCCGCAACCTATTCCAATAAACTTCCCGACACTTGATTTCTCTGTTTGTTGTACCGTCATAAAACTATTCCACTATTTTTGACCGGGAAATTCAACTCCAAAACATCGGGGTTCGTTGTTTGCGAAAAGGAATTTGAGGCGCGATGTTTCTTCATGCCGAGAGAATCAGACACCTCCAATATGGCAATTTATGCCGATTTCGAAAATGTGGCCATCGGGGCACAGCAGGCGAAATACGCTCAGTTCGATATTAACAAGATTCTCGAACGAATTCTGGTGAAGGGCAATATTGTGATGCGAAAGGCGTATTGCGACTGGAACCGTTATTCAAAATTTAAGCGGAGCATGCACGAGGCGAATTTTGAACTCGTCGAGATTCCTCATCTCAGCATGTCGGGAAAAAATTCTGCAGATATCCGGATGGTGGTCGATGCCCTGGATCTTTGTTATACCAAACCTCACATTGATACCTTTGTGATTATCAGCGGTGACTCCGATTTTTCTCCGCTGGTCAGTAAATTGCGGGAGAATGACAAGATTGTCATCGGGGTTGGAGTGAAACAGTCCACGTCTGATCTTTTTGTGGCCAACTGCGATGAATTTATTTTTTACGATGACCTCGTCCGGGCGAAGCCCAAGCGGAAACGAGCCAAGTCAAAATCGACATCTCCGGGGAAGAGTGGGAAATCAAATGGAGATAAGAAAGACGAAGCTGTCGACCTTGTCGTTTCCACCGTGGAAAAGATGATCGAGGAAAGAGGGAGCGAAAACCTTGTTTGGGCCAGCATGATCAAGCAGGCCATCAAACGGCAGAATCCCGGTTTCAATGAAGGATACTACGGCTTCAGCGGATTCAACTCCGTGTTGGAGGAAGCCCGGGACCGGGGCCTGCTCATCCTTGAACCCGACGAAAAATCGGGCAGCTACATTGTTGGCGAAGCTTAAATCGGCACCGATTCAAGAGGGTAGGGTGAACGATTCAACCCTCCCGCAGTCTGTCACGCCACGCGGTTCCGGTCTTCGCCTTTCAAAAAGGCCGCGATATTTTCGCCGACTTCGTTGATGAGCTTTTGTCTGGCTTCAAACGAACTCCATGCCGTGTGAGGCGTGATCATCAGGTTTTCCGGGGTATCGGTCACCATCGGGTCACCAATCGCCGGAGGCTCAACGGAAGCGACATCCACAGCGGCGGCGGCGATGTCTCCATTTCTCAAGGCTGCGAGGAGATCGTCTTCTTTCACGAGGTCTCCGCGACCGGTGTTGATGAGGATGGCACTCTTCTTCATCAGCTTAAGCGTTTCTTCGCGGATGAGATGATGAGTATCCGGCGTGAGTGGGCAATGCAGAGAGATCACATCGCACTCTTTGAAAAACTGATCACGAGGCAGTCGATTTGTCTCAGATGAGGTGGAGCCTTCCCGGGCAAGTCCGACCACGTTCATACCGAAAGCTTCGCCAATTTTTGCGACTTCGCCTCCGATGGAGCCGAGTCCTGCGATGCCGAGTGTTTTACCGGAGAGTTCAGTGATTGGGAAATCGAGGCGGGTGAAGATAGGGGACTCCGCCCACTTTTCGGGCTCGGCAGCGAAGCGTTGCACATTCGTCACCAGGTTCAAAAGCATCGCAAAAACATGCTGTGCTACGGAGTTGGTGCTGTATCCGCTGACATTACAGACGGTAATTCCGCGTTCTTTGGCGGCATCCAGGTCGACGTTGTTGACACCGGTCGCGACGACTTGGATCAGCTTTAAATTTTTGGCCGCATCCATCTCATCCGGTCCGATCACAACTTTGTTGGTCAGTACGATTTCAGCATCAGCAATCCGCGCTGCGGTTTCCGAGGGTGAGGTGATACCGTGGTAAATGATCTCTCCTTTGTCTTCAAGGGAAGAGAGGTCAATGTCGCCAACGTCGGTGGTTTCACGATCAAGAAATACGATTTTAGGATTCATAGAAAAAGTGCTTGGCGAATTGTTAGTCCGGTAAATTCTCCATGACCTCGATCATGGCGACCGCAGCTTCTGCTGCTTCGCGGCCACGATTCAATTCATCTCCAAGGGCACGGGTTTCCGCCTGCTCGGTCGTGTCGACGAGCAGGACTTCGTGGATGACGGGGATCAAATGAGTGACGCTGGTCTGCTGAAGATTCTGTGTGATCGATTCGGCAATGAGATCGGCGTGAGCAGTGGAACCTCGAATGATAACGCCGAGGGCGATGATGGCCAGAGGAGACGTCTCTGTGTTGGCGACGGCTTCCACTACAACGGGAATTTCAAAGGCGCCGGGAACGCGCGTAGTCTGGACATTCAGATCCGGAGCAAGCTTTGCGAGAGTTTCCTGAGCGGATTCTACGAGGGCATCGGTGTAGCGATTGTTGTAAAGGCTTGCCACAATTTGGACGGTGCCGGACAAGGAAGAAACGTCGGGTGACTGAGGGGCGGATTTAGACATGGAGACAGGGTGAGGCAGATATGGGATAGTGGATCTTAGATATTGGTGGCCCTGAATCGCAGGCTTTCAATAAAAAAGACAAAAATCCAAAATCGCGGAGCATCGCTTCGCTACAACTTGTGCCCGAGTTTGTCCCGCTTGGTGTTCAAGTAATGGGCGTTGTCATCATTCGGTTCCGTCTGAATTGGAACCTGCTCGACGATTTCGAGATTGTGACCGTCCAGGCCAACAATCTTTTTCGGATTGTTAGTGAGCAGGCGAATCTTGCGAACTCCGAGATCGTAAAGAATTTGAGCGCCGATCCCGTAGTCGCGAAGGTCAGCACCGAAGCCGAGCCTCTCATTGGCTTCTACGGTATCGAGGCCCTCCTGCTGAAGCTTGTAGGCACGGATCTTATTGGCCAGACCGATTCCCCGCCCTTCCTGACGCATGTACACCAGAACTCCGCATCCTTCCTTTTCAATTCTGGCCAGGGCGGTATGCAATTGACTTCCGCAATCGCAGCGGCGGGAGGAAAAAACATCGCCGGTGAGACATTCGCTATGAACCCTTACGAGAACGGGTTCGTCAGAATTAATTTTCCCTTTCACGAGGGCGAGATGGTTTTCATCAGGATTAAGAACGCTGGAATAAAGACTCAGGTCAAAATTTCCGAAGTCTGTAGGAAGATCGATTTGCTCAATTTTCTCAACCAGCTTCTCGCGATTCCTCCGGTAATTGATCAGTGATTCGATCGTTCCGATTTTCAGGGAATGTTTTTCGGCGAATGCCTGCAACTGCGGAAGTCGGGCCATGGTGCCGTCTTCGTTGAGGATTTCGCAAATGACACCCGAGGGTTCGAGTTCCGCCAGCCGGGCGAGATCGACCGCTGCTTCTGTGTGTCCAGCCCGCCGGAGAACTCCGCCAAACTTTGCTTTTAAAGGAAGAATGTGGCCGGGCTGAACAAGATCTCCCGGTTCGGAAAGGGGATTGGCGAGAATTTGAATGGTTCTGGCCCGGTCCGCAGCACTGATGCCGGTGGAAATACCATCAGCAGCATCGACAGCGACAGTGAAGTTGGTTCCGTGAGACTCCGTGTTGGTTTTCACCATCAGCGGAAGCCCGAGGCGATCTGCGGCATCTGGTAGGATGGGCGCACAGATCAGTCCCCGGCCATGAGTGGCCATGAAATTAATAATTTCCGGCGTGATCTTTTCGCCTGCGCAGATGAGATCACCCTCGTTCTCACGATCTTTGTCGTCGACGATAATGACCATTTTGCCATTTCGGATGTCTTCGACGAGTTCTGTTACTTTGCTGAATTCCATAATTGCCATTCAATTGGGTGAATCACTTTGCACGGAATGGACGAAATAGTATGCGGTCTCTTGCAGCGAAAAATACTATTTTTCATCAGTATTTGATGGGGCCATAGCGTAAGGTAGTCCGTCAGTCCGCGAATGAAAAGGGAAGCTTTTCGGATAGTGTGTCAGCGACAGGTCACGCAATCAGCTCCCAAAACAAACTCTTTTACATGAATTTACCCCACCGTTTACGTCTCTGCGCTCTTCTCGGAGCCACTCTTACTCTTTCAGTCACAGGCTGTAAAGATTCTGCTCCGGATGAAGCACCCCAGGCCGGAACCCCGCCACCACTAATGGTTGCTCCGACGGCTGTTGCTCCGCCTTCGGATTCTGAAATTCTTAAAGGAATTGTAAATGGAGAGGACCGCGCAATGAGTGATCTTTCCCCGGAAGAGCAGAAACAGGTGATGAATCGGATCATTCAGGAGAGAGCAAAGCAGCAGGCCAACGGCCTGGGAACAGGATCACTGAAACCGAACCAGGCATGGAATTACACAGGTTACAGTTACTTGAGCCCGAATCCTGAGACTGCAATTGAAGCCAGAATGGTCGCCGTAGACATTACTCTGACGGGGCACACTGCTGACTTTGATATTGATGATGTGGAGATCGTCGACAGTAAAACCTTCGCCAGTTTCGGAAGCGACCCTCATGTGGAGTTTCTTTCCCTGGATGGCAAATTGATGAAAATCTGTCTCTTATACACATCTGACGCTGCCGACGAAGAGGATAGTGTAGA
>CAJXQE010000156.1 GCA_913058215.1 uncultured Verrucomicrobiales bacterium | reverse complement strand
ACGAGATCAGCCTCGGTCTCGTGGGCTCGGAGATGTGTATAAGAGACAGTCATACCCCTCTGGAAGGGAGATCACACACTGATAAGACAAGGTTGTGGAAATTGTCCGCTCGACGGTGTGTTCCTGAAACTCCTGCGCCACGGCTGAACGCGGCGAGGGCCCCATGATCAAGAACATCCCGAGAAGAACTCCCGCAAACACGCACCGGTTCAAATCTACTTGCCGCTTCATTTCCACATTCAAACAATTATCCTCTGGTGCAGCAATCCGCGAATTATCCCCACAAATCGAATTCCCATGAGCCACTACCTTCTCCTCATCCATGGCAACGCGAAAACGGAGCCATCTCCCGAAGAATGGGAATCATTTTTCCAAGCCGCGCAAGAGAGTGGATTATTCCGGGGCGGCAGCGAGATCGGGACGCGGGAAATCCTTGGGGAAAACAGAGACGCGACTTTGTCAGATCACCTCGCGGGATACATGCGATTCGATGCCGGGGACAAACAGCAGCTCCTCGACCTGCTTCAAACCCATCCCCATGTCGTCCACGGTGGAACCATCGAGCTATGTCACCTTCCCGAATCCTGAATGATTAAAACATTCGGTCACATGTCTCGAAGTCGTAGAGTCGATCTTCAGTCGACTTACCCGAAGCACAGTGCCAATGCCTTTGCTGTAGCTTTTCACTCCTTCAAATTCGCCAGCTACCAAAATGAAAGATCCTCCCATCATGAGCAATCACTACCAGTCACTCATCGGATTTCCCGAAGGCGCAAAAAAAATGCACGTCCATCTCACTGAGATTCCGGACACCGCAGCTCACGAACCTTACCAGCACGAACACAAAGCAGAGGAAGCATTCTACCTTCTCGAAGGCGCAGCCGAATACACCTTCGACGGAAAAACGGTAAAGGCCGGTCCCGGTGAGGTCGTCTTCATCCCCTCCGGCATTCGACACGCTGAAATCAATTACCTGACTCCCTCGATGCGCTACCTGACGATTCGCACCGTGGAGGAAGACGACGAACCGTGTTGCTGCGGGATGGACCGCGAATGACGCCAGCCTCCGGAGAATCTAATCTCCGGACATCTTTTCCTGTTCCAAAAGGCAGCAGATTTCAGCTCAGTAGCTCCCCCTATAAAGCGGACGAACAAAGAAAGTTCAAATTAAACGCTTGCGCCGACCGACTGGTCGGTTTATATCTTTCCCATGGCAGGGGAAACCAAAACATCCAGCAAGCGAGATGAGCTCGTCGATATTGCATCCGCTTTGTTCTATGAACAAGGGTATGGAGCCACCGGGATCAAACAAATCATCGACCTGGCCGGCATTGCCAAAGGAACATTCTATTCCCATTTCAAGTCGAAGGAAGAGTTGGGACTCGCCTGGCTGAGAAAGCGCCACACCGTTTGGACTTCGTGGTTGGAGGCCGGTCTTGATTCGAATAAAAGTGCCAGGAGCAATCTTATATCCATCTTTGACTTCCTCGAGCGCTGGATGCTTGAGTGTGATTTCCGTGGATGTGCCTTTCTCAATACCCTGGCCGAAGTCCCGGATCCGGAAAGCCCCATGCGGCTCGAAATCCTCAATCACAAACGAGGATTGCAGGAAAGATTTCAGGAGCTGACAACTGCTCATTTTACCGGGCAATCAAACGCCTACGGGAAACAGAAAGGGACCATCCTCTTTCTACTCTTTGAAGGAGCCCTGATTGAATCTCAGAATTATCGCGACGCTGCTCCAATTCTTAGCGCGCAGAAAGAAATCAAAACGTTTCTCGCCACCTGAGAGGGGCGAATCAAGGACCTGACCATTCGAAACAAATTTACCTTACTAATCTTACCAACTTCCCGACCGACCCGTCGGTCGGGTGAATCTAAAAACAAAGACATTAAAATGAATACACCAAAGAATAAAAAAGCCAGGACAGCCGTTTCAGCTGTCGCAATTGCCGTCGCCACCATTACAGCGGTTGCTGTCGGAGGGGCCGGGGACAATGAATCCACTCCAGCTCCTGAGGTATCCACTTCCCCGGATACACAGGTCTACCATCGAACGGTTGAAATTCAGGGACAGGACGTCTTCTACAGGGAAGCAGGGTCAAAGGACTCTCCTACACTTTTACTTCTCCATGGATTTCCGACTTCATCCCATATGTTTCGAAATCTCATTCCGAAACTCGCGGACTCCTATCATGTGATCGCTCCTGACTACCCGGGATATGGACAGAGCTCGATGCCTTCAGTCGATGAATTCGAATACACCTTTGATCACATGGCGGAGATTATCGAAGAGCTTTCAACGAAGATTGGCCTGGATCGCTACAGCCTTTACCTGATGGACTACGGCGCACCAGTCGGATTCCGGATCGCCGCGAAACATCCCGAAAAAGTCGATGCGCTCATCATTCAAAATGGGAATGCCTACGACGAAGGTCTCAAGGATTTCTGGAAACCGCTCAAGGCGTACTGGGCAGACCAATCTCCTGAAAACGCGAAAGCATTGAAAGGTCTCCTCACCCTCGATGCGACAAAATGGCAATACACCCACGGCACCCGTGATGCCGAATCCATCAGTCCCGACAACTGGACGATTGATCAATCCAAACTTGATCGCGAGGGAAACCAGGACATCCAACTCGCCATGTTTCTCAGCTACGGAAGCAATCCTCCTCTCTATCCTGAGTGGCAGAAGTATCTCCGCGACAATCAGCCACCGACACTGATCGTCTGGGGTCAAAACGACGTCATCTTTCCTGCCGATGGAGCCCATCCTTACAAGCGGGATCTGACTGACCTCGAGTTTCACCTTCTCGACACCGGCCACTTTGCCCTGGAAGAAGACGGCGAAGAAATCTCCCAAAAAATCCGAAGCTTTCTCGATCGGAAAGTAAGCGCAGAACAATAGAACCCTGCCGGTGACCCGGGTTCCCCTTGCCACACTGGTAAGGGGAATTTGGCGGTACCAAACCGAAGCAATCACATAACCAATCCAACTGATGAGACCACCTTTACCTCCCTTCAATCACGAAACCGCCCTCGCAAAAGTTCAGGCAGCCGAAGACGGCTGGAATACGCGAGACCCGGCAAAAGTCGCGCAAGCCTATAGCGAAGACACCCGCTGGCGAAACCGATCGGTATTCCTCGTCGGCCGGGATGCGGTCGAAAAGTTTCTCCAGGGCAAATGGGATCGGGAACTCGATTACCGGCTCAAGAAAACTCTGTGGGCCTTTACCGAAAATCGGATCGCTGTGAAATTCGAATATGAATATCACAACAGCGAAGATCAGTGGTTCCGGGCCTACGGAAATGAGCTCTGGGAGTTTGCTCCCGACGGACTGATGCAAACTCGCGAAGCCAGTATCAACGACCTGCCAATCAGTTCGACCGAGCGAAAATTCCTTTGGGAACGGTAATTCAAAACTTCAAGACACCCACTTCTATGAACCAAAATTTCACCAAGTTCGCTTTTACTCCGAGTGTAAAAGAGGCCCAGTCACACTACGGATCCCGAAAGAACTACGAAGGGATGGAAAGCGATCCGGATCGATTCCTCTTAACTGAAAACGAAAAGGCCTACATCCCTACTCTGGATACCTTTTTCATGGCCACCACTGGAGAAAATGGCTGGCCCTACGTTCAGTTTCGCGGAGGACCCAAAGGCTTCCTGAAAATTCTCGATGATCGGACCCTCGGATTCGCCGACTATCGCGGGAACAGGCAATACATCAGCGTAGGCAACATCAACAGCGGTGGAAAAGTCGCTCTCATCCTGCTGGATTTTGCTCGTCGGGTCCGCTTGAAAATCTGGGCTACCGCCACAGTTCTCGACGCTGCAGAGGATCCCGAACTGGCTGCCCGCCTCAGCGATCCTGATTACCACGCAAAGGTCGAGCGCCTAATAACCCTGACCATCGAAGCATACGACTGGAATTGCCCCCAGCACATCACACCAAGATTCACTGAGGAGGAAATTCACGCCGACATCGAACGCTTTATGTAGAAAAACACTTCGAACACCAGGCCTGCCAAAGCACAAATAGAATGGCCGTCAGTCCCGCTTCACCTTTTTCCCCAAACCCTGGAGAAACTTCCGCAAGACCTGCTCCGGACATTTGCGATAATTGCGATGCCCGTTTGATCGAAAGAAGGAACCCATCTCGGCCTTCGTGACGACGAAATCGACTTTTTCGAAAACACCAGCCAATTCCTCTTCGCGCAGCTCAAGGGCGATGCGCAGTTTTTTCAAAATCTCGTTATTGGAAAGAACCTCGAGCGGCTCCGGAATCGAGCCGTCGGGTCGTGCTCCGCGTTTTTCAATAATGAGACCATCGAGGAACCGACACAGATCAGAATCTGAAATCTCCACATACCCCTCATCTTCTTCGCGCTTCATCCAGATTTTGACCTCGGCGGCACTCGTTTCCTTTCCCGTTTTCCCGAAAATAGCCGCCGTCGCGGCATCGTCTATTTCCAGGGCGTAGCGAAGGCGGCGCAGAATGTCGTTGTTAGTCATAGATGAACTTCTCTCTGTAATGTACTGAAACGAATATGCGAAGGCAAAATAAGATTCGATAGGACTACTAATCAATTGGTGTTATAACTGATTTACCATGAGAAACCTTATCTGCTTCATTATAGCATGGGGAATTTGTGCAACCCTCCTCAACGCACGCAGCTGGACCAGCTCCGACGGATCGCGAACTTTTGAGGGAACTCTCCGCAGCTACAACAGCGATACTGGCGAAGTCACAGTCCTTATGGAAGGCCGCCCGGTCATCTTCCCGGAATCGAAACTTTCAGCTGAAGATATCGCGTTTATCAAAGAAGAAGAGCAGAAGAAGATTGATACGAAGGCCTCCAAACCGGACGAAAGCTCGATAGGTGCAGCGGTACTCAAAGCCAAATTGCATCGCCTCGATGGAAAACGATTTCGAAGAGCTGAGCTGGAGAAGGCCCCGGAATACTATATCTTCTATTTCTCTGCTTCCTGGTGCCCACCCTGCAGGGCAGGAGCTCCGAAGATGGTGGAAAAATATCAGGCAGCGATCCCGGAAAATTCAAAAGTTACGATGATCCACGTTTCCCTCGATAGAAGCGACGATGCTGCCAAAAAGTGGGCCATTGCAGAGAACTTCCCCTGGTTGACGATTCTTCCGGACGACCGTGAACGGAGTGACTTGATGCAATTCAAAACGACCCGATCCGTCCCTGAATGTATCGTTTACCGGCCGAATGGTGAAGTGGTTACCAAAGGCTCAGGAGCGGCGTTCAAACTTGCTGCGAGCGCCAGGGAAGGGGAGTAGCTTCAGCTCCAAACCCCTAAGCGGTTCCCCGCACATCCGCCAATAGGAAGCGCCCTGCATTCTCGATACTTTGCGAGTTCATGACGGCCCGCTTGTCATTGCTGGTATTGCTCTTCGCATCACCGCTCTTTGGAAATGAAACTGAAACGCTCACCTTCGAGCGCGATGTTCGACCAATCCTGAAGGCACAGTGTTTTCAATGCCACGGCGAAGAGAAAGAACTGAAAGCCGGGCTCGATATGCGTCTGGTGAAACTGATGGCCAAAGGTTCAGAGAACGGTCCGGTTTTCGTCGCTGGAAAAAGTGCCGACAGTCTGCTTTTCAAACATGTCCGGTCCGGTGAAATGCCCCCGAAGGATGAGCTGCAGCTCCCGGAAGAGGAAGTCGCGATCATTGGCCGCTGGATCGATGAAGGAGCAAAGACCGCCGCACCCGAGCCCACCATCCTGCCGGAGCCGGGTGAATTGATCATTACGGATGCGGAACGGAATCACTGGTCGTTTCGTCCCATTCGAAAACCAGCTACGGGCGACTCGGTGGATTTCTTTCTGGAACGTAAACTGAAAAAAAACGGTCTCACCTTTTCGCCCCAGGCAGATGCAGTGACTTTGATACGCCGCGCGACTTTTGATCTCGTCGGCCTCCCACCGACCGCAGCCGAAGTCACCACTTTTCAAAAAGACTTTAAGGCAGACCCTGACAAAGCGTTTACCACCCTCCTTGATCGCCTCCTCGAATCCCCCCACTACGGGGAACGCTGGGGACGCCACTGGCTTGACGTCGCGGGATACGCCGACAGCGAAGGATACAATGATCGTGATGTTGAACGCGTCGATGCCTGGCGCTTCCGCGACTATGTCATCGACTCCTTCAATAAAGACAAACCGTGGAAAGATTTCATCCTCGAACAAATCGCCGGTGACGAATTGATCAAAGCGACTCACTACACGGCTTCCGATCTCGCCAACGCCTCAGACGACGCATTGGAAAAAATGACCGCCACAGGCTTCGTCCGACTCGCTCCCGACGGCACCTATGCCGGATCCGCCGATGCCGAACTCGCCCAGAAGGAAGTCATTACTGAGACGATCAAGATTGTTTCCTCGTCCCTCCTCGGTATGACCGTTGGCTGCGCGGAGTGTCATCATCACCGTTTCGATCCCATTCCCCAGGAAGACTTTTACCGGATGCGGGCAATTTTTGCTCCTGTCTACAATACCGAAAAGTGGTTAGGGCCACGTTCCCGTCGCGTTTCCAAATGGGAACCCGGCGCAAAGGAAAAAGCCGATAAGCTCGAGGCGGAAGCGAAAGTGTGGGGCGACAAATATCTCAAAGAAATGGAGCGGGTCGTCCTCGTTATTTTCGAACGGGAACTGGAGAAAATCCCCGAAGACAAACGCGAGTTCGCCCGCAAGGCCTACGAAACGGAAGAGAAAGAGCGCACGCCGGAGCAGGCATTGTTTTTGCGGGAAACCTATCCTGCGGTCAACGTCAAACGCACAGTCTTGCATTTGTTCCTCTCGAAATACGAAGACGGTGAAGAATTATCGAAGCTCTACCTGAAGTACAACGACAAAGTGCAGGAAATCCGAAAATCGAAACCGGAGCCGGACTATATCCGGGTCGCTGCAGAGATTCCGGGAAAAGCACCTGTGACCCATGTGTTCTATCGAGGTGATATGAATTCACCCGAAGAAGAACCCGTTACTCCGGGAGGATTTACCGTCCTGGCAAAGGAAGCCGGAGCGAATCTTTTTCCGGAAAACAACAAAGACATCCCGACGACCGGACGCCGACTCGCCTACGCTCAATATTTAACTTCGGGAAATCATCCGCTTGTGGCGCGAGTGTTAGTCAATCGCTTCTGGCTTCATCATTTCGGCGAAGGACTTGTCAACACACCGGGAGAATTCGGAACCCGGAGCCGTGGGCCATCGCATCCTGAGTTGCTTGATTTTCTGGCGGCGGAGTTCATGGAAAAGGGATGGAGCCTGAAGGATTTTCACCGTCAGGTGATGAATTCGAAAGCCTATCGTCAAACATCGACGCGCCATCAAAAAGGCGAAGACATAGATCCTGACAATCGCCTGCTCTGGAGAATGCCGGTTCGCCGGCTCGAAGCCGAAACTTTACGCGATGCAATCCTTGCGGTGAACGGGCGATTGAAACTCGATCTCCACGGGGAACCTCTTGTGGTGAAAGAAGACGATGGCGGTCTTTTCTCAGTTGCCGGCGGAATCGTTTCTGAAGATGGCAAAGAGCTACGTCGATCCATCTACATTCAACAGCGCCGCACCCAACCGGTGACAATGCTGGAAGCTTTTGACGCGCCCCGGATGGAACCGAACTGTGAGTTGCGGCAAAGTTCGACAGTCGCCACTCAATCCCTTGCGATGATGAACGGCACTTTCATGCTGCGGGAGACCGGCGAGTTCGCAAAACATCTCATCGGAGATGGTAAAGAGACGAAAGAAAACGCCGACCTCGCCAAAGCTGCCTGGCGCGCTGCCTTTTCGGTTGAGCCATCGATTGAAAAAACGGAGCAGCTTGCAGCCTTCCTGAAAACCCAGCAGGAAATTTTCAAGAAAGAGAAAAATCCACAGGAGCAAGCACTTGCCACACTTTGCCAGGTGCTGCTGAAGACGAATGCATTTCTCTATGTGGACTGAGGAAATTGAAAAGACGGAACCAACTGACAACCCAGCAGAATGAACCATTCATCGCGCCGACATTTTCTCGCCAGGAACGCTTTGGGAATTTCCTCTTTTGGCCTCGCTTCACTTTTGCAGCAGGACAATCTTTTCGGTGCGCCAAAGAAGCCGCCGTTCGAAAAAACGATCCACGATCTTCTTTCCAAACCACCACTCGCTGCTCCGCAGGCAAAGGCAATGATCTCCGTCTTCACCGGAGGAGGTCCCAGCCACATCGATCTTTTCGATCCCAAACCCGAGCTCAAAAAATGGGATGGGAAACAGATCCCGCCCCGCGACATCAAATACGACAACGCTGGCCAAGCCAGTTCCGTCGTGATGGCTTCGAAATGGGAGTTCGAAAAGTGTGGTCAATCCGGAATGGAGCTGAACACCACACTTCTTCCGGAGCTTGGCGGAATCGCCGACGATGTCACTTTAATCCGCTCAATGCATTTGCCGGACATTCGGAATCATGGCGCGGGAATGCGGGCCCTCACCAGTGGTCGCGGACTCGCCGGTCATCCCTCACTCGGGTGTTGGGTCACTTATGGCCTCGGAGCAGAATCGGACAATCTTCCCGCCTTCGTTGCCATCGTTCTTGGAAAAAATCCTCCGGGATCGCCTTACTGGGATTCGCGACACCTGCCTTCGATCTACCAGGGAACGATTATGCGCGAAACCGAGCCGCGCATTGCCAATCTGCGTCCGCCCAAACATTTGCAGGGCGCCGCCCAAAAGAATCAGCTCGATCTGCTCGCTTCCCTCAATAGCGAACACCTCAAAAGCCGCCCGGGTGAAGATGATCTCGCCGCGCGCATTTCCAGTTACGAGCTTGCCGCAAAAATGCAGACTGAAGCCAGCGATGCTCTCGACCTCACCAAAGAGACAGCTGCCACCAAAAATCTCTACGGGCTGGATGTCAAAGAATCCAAGCGCATGGGCGAAGCCTGTCTTCTTGCGCGGCGACTCGTCGAACGCGGGGTTCGTTTTGTCCAGATCTGGAATTACGGCTGGGACATGCACCAGGAAATTTTCACCAACCTTCCTCTCCGTTGCGCCGAAGCCGACAAACCGGCCGCCGGTCTGGTAAAAGATCTCAAGGCTCGCGGACTTCTCGATTCCACCATCGTCCAGTGGGGTGGGGAAATGGGCCGACTTCCTGTGATTCAAAACCGTGGTTCCGGATTGAAACCGGGCCGTGATCACAACACCGAAGGCTTCAGCATCTGGATGGCCGGAGGCGGAATCAAGAAAGGCCACGTCCACGGTGCCACCGATGAGTTCGGTCACCGCGCTGTCGACGGTATTGTCACCCAGCACGATTTTCACTCAACCCTGCTTCATCAATTCGGTCTCGATGCTGATTCACTCCACTTCGAATCCGGCGGAGAGAAAGTTGCACTCGTCGAGAAGGGGAAGGGCAAAGTCGTCGACGGAATTTTAGCGTAGGACCGAAGGGCGTTCAATCGATCACCACTTCCTGTTGGATCGAACGCCCGGTTCAACTTTCGAAGAAAGAATGCCGGCACGGTAATGGATCAGACGGATTGCTTCGCAGCGAGCGCCGGAAAAACTACAACGAAGATTACTCATAAACGGGTCGAATCATTTAAGTATTACAGCTTGCTGTATTTTCCATAAAACAAAAAGGTGAGGTTTCCTCTCACTCAAAACTCTATGAAATCCCTCATATTACAAAACCAGGACAATTGAAAAGCTTGCGAATCATGGCGTAAGAGCGTAAATTTCGACCCGTTCGACAAGGGGAGTTGGAATTCAGGGATTCAATATGAACAAGGTGATATTTTTCAGAGCATTGGCAATTGGTGTGACTTCACTGACGGGTTTCGCCCATGCGCAGTTTCATCAAAAGCTTAAGGGAGGCGCAACCAATGGCTCCCCTCAACAGGCTTACACCGGAGCGGCCCGCAGTGGATCGACCGTGACCAATGCGGATGGCACCGTAGCGACGATGCCTTCACAGGGGTTTCAAGGTGTCCAAAGTGGAGGAACGGCTCCTTCCGGAAGCCTCGGGAAAAACAAATTTTCCACAATCTATGTGGGCGACAACGCAAAGAAACAATACGGTGCAAGCGTAGGGGAACAGGGGGACAACAAAGTCACCAACTGGGGACGCGCTATTCACCATTCCGACGGATCATTTACCCAGTCGCTCAGTCAGGATGGCGCCCGCATGATGGAGCAGCAGACCATGAGTAAGAACGGCGTCCTTCTTCAAAAAAGGATGATCACGCTCGACGAATACTCCCGGGCAAAAGAAGTGCTGATCTACGATGGTCGCGACCAGTTCAAATACAGGGGCGTTCTCCTCTATGACGCTCAAAGCCGGTTTCGCGAAGAACAAATCTATGCTGCCGACGGAACGGCGATTCGAAGGAAAATTCAGGAATACGCACTCGACGGCACCAAACTCCCTACTCGCTCCGTCGATTATGTTGATGATGTTCCCTTTGATCTCCGACTCGTGATCACTCACGATTCCGAAGATGATTTTTCAAATCCCGAAGGGGAGAAAAAGAAAAAAAGCGGATGGCTGTCCAAAAAGGGGAAAAAACAAGACCTTGCTCCTGCACAACAGCAACCCGGCGTGCAGCCTGCTGCCGTGCAAGCTCCGGAACCAGAACGGAAACGTGGCGGTGCTTTCGGAAGATTCTTTGGCAGCAAAAAGAACAAAAAATAGCCCTGTTCTTTCCCAATGAAAAAGGCGAGTCCCGAGCTGATTTTCATTGGGCTGATTCTCTTCGGAATCGGAATCTCCGGTTGGATTTACGGAATCCACTGGAAACAAGTCGCCTCCGGGAAAAAGTTCTCGGGCGAAGAGAGGCTGATCATCCAGCTTCAGGATCAGATCGATGCCCTCTCGGAGGAGAATGAAATCTTTGCCCGCGAACTGAGAAAACTTATCCCGGAAGGAACCGACCTTCCATCGAAGGGTGACTCTACTTCTCCGGCGCAGCCACTTTTAGATTCTCAAACAGCCCCTGAATCATCGGATTCGGAGACTGTCGTCCTTCCTCAATAAGCCGGTTCTTTTCCTCAAGGGACATCTCGCCCGTCCGAACACGGTGCATCGTTTCGAGCGAGGAAGACAATGTCGCAAAAGGTTTTCCATCTTCCTTTCCGTCCGGGCCTTTCGGCTTCATCGACGTGATCCATTCATAGAGAAGCGCCTCTCCCTTTGGATCAACCGTGCGAGCACCGATCATCGGCATATGTCCGACCCCCGTTGTCACTGAGCGATAGTAGACCACTGAATTCTCTGCCTGGCCCGGAGCAATCAGATAGGGGGCATCCATCCCGAAGCCCCCTTTTACCGGAGCATCATCGATCACATCCATTTTATCGAGCACGGTTTCCAAATCCATCTTCATCGTGACAGAGCCACCGCCCCGGTTCCGATGACAGTGCGCGCAGTTTGCTGAAAGCCAGGTCCGTGCGCGAGTTTCAATTGGCGCAGACTTATCATCATATTGCGCTGCCGGTTCCTTCTCCGCCTTTTCAACGAACACCTCATTGATCAGACCCATCTCCTGAAAACGTTCCAGTTGGCCGTCCCGGTTCAACTGCCCCGGATGAAAAGCCAATCGAAAGTCGGAACCGATATTGTGGCAGCGAACACAATCCGTCCGACTGTGAAAGGTCCACGGTTTCCCGTCAATATCCTCTGTGATTCCGGCAGCATCTACGAGCGCAGCGTCTGTTTGATCCTTATTCCATCGATAGCTGTATCCTTGCCAAGCCAGATTCTCGAAGTGCAGAATCTGTGTTTCCAGCTTCCTCCCGTCTCTCTCAATCGTTTTCGCCAGAACCGTACCATCCGGAACCTTGGAAAAAGGACCCGTCTTCGCTTCGATGGTTTCCTGCCCGGGAACAGCCACCCATCGCTTCGCAGTCGCTCCGTCGTGCCACATTTCCCCATTGATGTGAAAAGGGACGACTCCATCCGCAGGGCTTTGTTTTTTCACGTCGGAATAGACTCCTGTCTCACTCAGCTTGCGCGGAAACTTCGCAGACTCGTCGGGCTGAGTATTTCTAACAAGTCGATAAATATTCTGCTTGCTCGGCCAATTCATAAACACCACTTCGCCCTTCGCCGCCTGTCCGAAAGTCACGATCTGGAGTCGCGTATCAGCGAGATACTCTTTCTTCACCACCTCACTACCATTCAGCCAAAGCCCCCACAGCTGCCCGGTCACAAAATCTCCGTAAAGATAGACACCATCCAGTTCCGGCAGGCGGTCGCCCTCATAAACATAACCTCCTGTGATCGAAGCAAACTCAGTGTGAGGATGGTAGACTGTGGGTGGGGAAATCAATGAAGGACCCATGTCCTGGGTCACTTTGATCGGCTGAGGTCCTTCAGCAATTGACCATCCGAAGTTGGAACCTTTCTCCACTCGCAAGAGCATCTCCCACAGTTCCCAACCGACATCGCCGACCCAGAGGTCGCCGGTCGTGGGATGAAAGCAAAGCTTCCACGGATTTCGAAGTCCGTAGGCCCAGATCTCAGGGCGAGCGTCAGCCACTTTCAAAAACGGATTGTCCGCCGGAACAGAATAATTTTCCCCATCACTCTTGTTGTCCACATCGATCCGCAAAACCGAAGACAACAGGTCGGTCAAATCCTGACCCGTATTCAAAGGATCGGGCGGGGAGGGGACTTCCGAATCGCCGCTCAGAATGTAGAGCATTCCGTCGGGGCCGAAACCGAGATGACCTCCATTGTGGCCACCCGCCCGAAAAGTCAGCAGGATATCTTCGGTCGAAGCATCCAACTCCATGCGATCAGGGAAAGCGCGGAACCGGGAAATGCGGGTTCCGTCTTCCATTCCTTTGATCCCAATCCGGTAAAAGACAAAAACTTCCCGATTAGTTTCGAATTCAGGATGAAAAGCGATACTGAAAGAGGACTCCATTACCTCCAGTTCCGCTGCCAGATCGACAAAGAGTTTCGGCTCTGGATTTTTCGTATCGAGATCATCCGGAAGCATCCAGATTTTCCCTTTCTGCTGCGTGAGAAACATCAGGTTCCGCGAAGGAAGGCGGCAAATGTCGGTAACTTTATCGAACTTCAACTCCGGCCATACGACCTCAGCGACATAGGGCTTTGGAGGGCTTGGTTCGCCCTGAAGATTCGAACTCAACCACGGGACACGAGTTGAGTTGTCCTGCGCAAAGAGCGGAAAGGAAAAGAGGAGAAAGATGAGGAGAACCAACCGCATCCTCAAGTCATAGCGGCGTTTCGAAAATTCCTCAAGGACACAAGACCGAAAGAAAGAAAAACGGAATACGAAACCGCAAAGACTAAATCCGATAACACTTTGACGAATGGGCTTGGCACAAGTGGGCTAACGCGCAGAGCTACGACTGCCGCCGGTCCGTAGCATCGATCTTCAGTCGATGTAGGGAGTCCTGCGAAAAAGCGCTGAACTACCCTCGAAGAGCATTCAACAAATACTCACTCGGCCGGAAATTTTCGATGATGATCTCCTGTTGATCGCCTCGATTCATCCGCACCTGACTGATATTGAAATTCGGCGTCTTATGTGGCGCAAAGAGAATATCGTCGTGGGTCGAGTTCTCGTGCTTCTTGAACATTTCCGGAACGATGTCTCCACCAAGATGGTCATCACGACCTGTAGCGAGATGGCAGGTGCCCAGAACTTTTTCATCCTGAATGTCAGCTCCGGAAACAGGAAGCACCTGAGATCCAAATCCGAGTTCCCCAAGCGTTCCGGTCATGGGATCGTCTTCAAGACGGGCGTTGTGGGCATCAATCGTGGCCTGGTCTCCCCGGAAAAGTGTCGACTTGATGATGTTGCGATCGACTACCTCGAGAATCCCGAGTGTGCCGTCTTCGTATTTCATCGGAAACTGTCCGCGAGCATCGACAGGAACAAAATACACTTCACCCGCAGGAAGGTTGGCAATGTCGGGTGCAGTCCCTTTGCAAAGTCCGTGGGATTTTTGCGCATCCTGTCCGTCAAGACCAAGCCAGGCAGTAAGCACTTCACCGTTCTCCAACTCAAAATCAATTTCCACGGAATCGGGATTCGTCATAGCGGCCCGCAATTTCTCCGCATCCGCACTGACTTCGTCGTAATCAACTGCCAGGCCCGAATTCAGGATCACATCATTCAAACCGTGAAGCGTCGCCCCACGGAAATCAAACTCCTTACACTTCGCCGTGAGTGGCGCAGTCGCCGAGTAGGTGGAGATACAAAGAATCAGATCGTAGTTCGGGTAAATGTCCCGATCGAGACTGAGCTCCTTGCCTTCCACATCGTAACACTCATCCTTCAAATCAAGATTCGATCCGTAGGTCATCGGAAAGGCAAACATCTCTCCACCGGTCATGCCGAGCTTTTCCATTCCGCCATCTTTCAGGCCGAGGTAAAACTCTTCGTAAGCCTTTTTCTGAACCGCGTGATCTTCGGCATTGAGAAATCCATAGCCCTTCATCAGACTCATGTCCTCGAGATCAATCAGGACACAGACTTTGCAACCCTGAGTCGGTTCAAAAACGGTTCCCAGCAGTTTTTCGAGACTGAATTCTGGAAAAACCCGCTTTTCCGGATTCAGAATAATTTCGTGATCGAGAGAGGCGACAGACATGGTTCTAACGGTAGATAAAGTTATTCAGAAGGCTGAGACGTTGAGGAAGAAACTGGCTTACAGGGTTTTTCCTCTTTCGACGCTAACAATACGTGAGTGATTGGGGGTTTGTCTTAAAGAAATGTAGAAAAATTTGCATCACCCGGAAGTCCGCCACTGCAATAATTGCTCGGGAAAAGGGCAATTCTCGCATTCAGAATGATCCTCCAGGCAAAAGTCCCGGTAGATCTGCAACAGGCCCTGCTGCTGAAAATACAGTTTCGAAAATTCACCGGCCCGCTCATCGTCGCTCCCGAAAAGCCGCAACAGAGCCCGCCTCAGTTTCTCATTGGAAACAGATCCGCACATCACTTCATAATCTTCCCAGAACGACTCGTCCTTTGCAACCAGGCAGGGAAAGATCAGGTTCCCGAGGATGTCGCGCTGCCTGTCCGCACCGACGAGCTTTAAAGCACAATCCGAAGGCGCGGACCGGAGAGTGTAGTGATTCTCCCAATACGAATGAGAAACTCCGTCAAAAAACTCACGCAGCGCTTTCTCGCAATCCCCTTGCGGATTTCTCCAAAATGACGAAAGCAGTCGCCAGTGATTGGCAATCACAGCAAGAGCACCGACCCGCCGCTGCGGATGATTCACTGGACGCGATCCTCCGAAATTCCAGGGAATCGCCCGATGGGAACTCGGCTCCACCTCATCTCTAATTTTCCACCATTCCTCCCAGAGACTTCCCAGATACTGTCGCGAATCTTCAGACAAAGATTCCTCATAATGCTCCTGCTCCATAAAACCCGCCGCTCCGAAAAGTCGGGCTTCTCTTTGCATCGGATTCAGCTCGAGCAGCGTCCGGATCGGATTCCGCTGCGCCAACACAGCCATCTGAGTTTTGTTTTGCCGAAATCCTAGAGCCTCCGCGATTCCCTGGAACATCGCCTGATCCAGCGTCGTCGACTCCGCCATCGACCGGAAACGCATGCTCTTTTGCAAAAGCCTGAACTGAGCCGCCGAATGGAGAATCGATTCGACCTCAGTATTGCTCATCCTCCCCAGGGGAGTGACGCATCTGCCGGGGTAGGCCTCCGGAAGATAGTCCGGCGGGCCCTGAAGCCCTGTGAATTGAGGCAGCTGCAACTGACACACTTCGTGATGAGACGAAGTCCTCGTGAAAAACCGGTTCAAGGCCGGACCATCCGTGTAAATGTGAAGTACCACCGGGTCAAAATTGGGATTCGCGCCGTGCCCGTGCCCTTCCCAATCGCTTGCGCGGATATCGAGTTCGATCGGCCCCGCCCTCAGCTCACCATTGATACGAACAGCGCACTCCGTGAAATCAGGACCGGCAGCACGGTTCCAGTGACCAAATTGAACGATCTCGATTCTCTCGCCATTCGTCCCTGTAAAATTCCGACCGAACTCGCCACCAAACCACTGCGCCTGAATGTCGAGCTCGTAAGTGGAAGGACGCGAATACTCAGGCTCAGCCACGCGACAGGCTGAAGCAGCAAAGACCTTTTCCCGAAACGAGGAGTACCGTTCCGCTGCCCCGGGGAATGAAAGACAAGTCAGCATTCCCAACCATGGAGGAGGAAACGCGACGATTCAAGCTCTGTCTCTTATACACATCTCCGAGCCCACGAGACCGAGGCTGATCTCG
>CAJXQE010000155.1 GCA_913058215.1 uncultured Verrucomicrobiales bacterium | reverse complement strand
GAGATCAGCCTCGGTCTCGTGGGCTCGGAGATGTGTATAAGAGACAGACAATATGTCGAACCGACTGCGGATCCGGAAATCCGCAGCTGGTTCAAAAAGAGAATTTTTGGATGGGTGCTTCGACAAGCCCGCAACCGGATCCGGGATCGCGAGAACCTTCGCTTCGAAAGGACCCGCCTGTTTGGAAGGGTTCGCCGAATCATGGTGGAACAGGGAAGGCGTCTCGCGGAAGACGGAAGAATCGACAAAACGGACGACATCTTTTTCCTCACTATTGAAGAGATTCTTTCCGAAGAAATCTCCCGTGAGCTCATTGCAGAGCGTAAGGCTGCGATGGAAACATTCCGGGACGATTCACCGCCACCGGATCGTATCGAGTCGATCTCCGATACGCCGGAATGGAATTCAGAAATGCTTGTGACAACGGACTCCGACACAAGTAAGCAGGGAACAGGATGCTGCCCTGGAGTCATCGAAGGTAGAGTTCGTGTCGTGTTGGATCCCAGAGGGGTTGAATTGAAGTCCGGTGAAATCCTTGTCGCAAGACAGACCGACCCGGGTTGGGTGATGCTCTTCCCGGCCGCGTCCGGACTACTGGTCGAGCGGGGAAGCCTTCTTTCGCATTCGGCGATTGTTTCCCGTGAGCTAGGACTGCCTTCCGTAGTGGGAATGTCAGGATTATGTTCCTGGCTGGAGACGGGCGACCGCGTCCGGATGAACGGGAGAACAGGTCTGGTCGAATTGCTTGAGAAGAAAGGAGAGGAATGAAAGACTCCGATATTTCGAAACGGGCAGACTTTTCCCGAATCCGTTATGCCCAGTGCTGGGAGGATGCGGACGTTCTCCTGGGCGGGCTTGATATCAAATCAGGAGATGCATGTCTGTCGATTGCTTCTGCGGGAGACAATACCCTTTCCCTTCTTGCGAAGGCTCCCTCCAGGGTTGTGGCCGTCGATCTAAGTCCTGCTCAACTCGCCTGCCTTGAACTTCGGGTGGCGGCATTCCGCGAGCTCTCTCATCAGGAGTTGTTGGAGCTGATCGGATCCTGCGAATCCCGGCGGCGAGCTGAACTCTACCAGCGATGCCGAAGTCAGTTGGAAAGTGAAGCGCGCACTTTCTGGGACGCGAATTCCGGAATCATCGACGCGGGAATCGGCAGCGGGGGAAAGTTCGAGAACTATTTCAGGATTTTTCGTGAACGTATCCTTCCCCTGGTTCACTCGCGAAAGAAAGTCGAGATGTTGCTGATGCCGAAGGGGAAAGAGGCCCGGGAAGATTTCTATGCAGAGAAATGGGATACCTGGAGGTGGCGCCTTCTCTTCCGGATGTTCTTCTCCCGCAGAGTGATGGGGCGACACGGGCGGGATCGTGAGTTTTTTCGTTATGTGTCAGAATCAGATGTCGCTGGAAAGATCCTTGAGCGAACAGGATATGCGTTGACCGAACTGGATCCAGCTGAAAATCCCTACCTGAGCTGGATCCTGACAGGAACCCATCGAGGTGTTCTTCCTTTCGCGCTTCGCGAGGAGAATTTCGAAGCCATCCGGGAGAATCTTGACTGCCTGGAACTGCATTGTGGACCGGTCGAAGAAGTTCTCGAATCCGGTACGGCCTTTGACCGTTTCAATCTCAGTGATATTTTTGAGTATCTGAATCCGGATCATTGCGAAACCCTCTACGAAAAGATTTGTGAATCGGCTTCGCCGGGAGCGCGTTTGGCCTATTGGAACATGATGGTTCCAAGGTCGAGGCCGGATAGAATGGCTGAAAGATTGAGACCTTTGGAGGAGTTGTCAGAATCACTCCATCAGGAGGACAAAGCATTCTTCTACAGCCGGTTTATCGTAGAGGAGGTAATATGATGTCATCGCCGCTGATTACTGTTCCTTCGCTGGCGCTTCTCTTTGCAGGGATGCTCTGGAGTATCAGTATTCTGGCGAAGCGCTTTCAATGGCATTGCGAAGTTTCGCGTAAGGCAGCCCATGTCGGAATGGGATTGGTCACCTTAAGCTTTCCATGGATCTTCGATTCGATCACTCCTGTTCTTGTCCTGGGGATTGTTCTGATTGGTGGCCTTGTCCTGGTTCGTTGCTCACAGAGACTGCGTTGTCAGGTGGGAGGAGCGCTTCATGGCATTGAACGAAAGAGTTTCGGGGAGATCTATTTTGCCGCTGCAGTCGTCATAGTGTTTTGGCTGGCGAAAGGCGACCCGATCCTGTTTTGCGTTCCGATTCTTGTCCTGACAGTCGCTGATGCTGCGGGTGCACTAGTCGGACGTCGTTATGGCGAGATGAAGTTCGATACTTTGTCCGGACGAAAGAGCACCGAGGGGTGCATCACTGTCTTCCTTGTGACTTTCTTTGCCGCTCATATCCCACTGCTGCTCTTCAGTGAGATTTCCCGAAGCGGGGCGATGATTATTGCTTTGTCCTTGGCAATTCTGGTGATGCTGTTTGAGGCCATCGCTTTTGATGGGCTCGACAATCTCTTTATTCCTCTGGGCGGATGGTTTGCCCTGAATCGCTTCATGGATCTGGATGATCAAGCGATGCTGGCCAGATTTGTGGTTCTGGTTGTTTTATTGTTCTTCGTGATCGGTGCGAAGAAGCGAAGCTCCCTCGATGGAAGCGGGATCCTGGGATGTGTTCTTCTCGGCTATGCCTGCCTGAGCCTTGGAGGCTTTTTGTTCTTTCTACCACTGTTGCTATTTTTTGTCAGTCATCTGATTGAGACACCGAGGATCAGAAGATCGGGAAAGGCCGACACACTCAGGCACGACCTCCGCGCCGTATTCGCGATCGCAGCTACTTCGATGTTCTGGGTGGTTTTGAAAACTGGAATCGGAATTCAGGCATTATTGCCTTTTACCATCGCCCTTGGAATTCACTTCGCGATTTCCAATTACGGGACTCTGACTATGGTGCGACCGGAATGGAATCGGAGGACACGGATTGCGGCGGCGACGGTGAAAGCATCGTTCATCATCTTTCTGCCATTGGCAGTGTTGGATTGGCCCGGAACTTTGAGTCTACTTGTTGGTGTGGGCGCTTTATTTTTAGGAGCGCTGATCTTTTCGATTCGATACAGCGATGATGTTCCAGACACGACCAGACGCTGGATCGAACAAACAGTTCTTGTACTTATTTTATCTTCAACCGGATTGCTCATTCGCGGATGAATAGTGAAAGGATACAGATCGAAGGTGCCGGATGTCGAATCTGGTGGGGAGAGCTGGAATACGGAATGGTCGGTGAATTCTCTGCTGATACCCGGGATGCTGCTGTTGATGTTCTTGCTGAAGCGGAGGCCCGTCTATTTGAGCGCGCTTGTCCCAGGATATATGGACCGATAAATGGCAATACGATGCAGAAGTATCGCTTCGTCACCGGGACGGATGGCAGTCGAGCGTTCCCCTTTGAGCCGGAAAATCCGAGTGAATGGCCGGATTGGTGGAAGGAGGCGGCCTGGGTGAAATCTGCAGACTATGTTTCGTCGCGAGTGAAGCTCCTTGGAACTTCTTCAGTTGGGCTGGAGAAATTTCGACTTCGAATTGACGCGAAGGGAATTGGAATCCGGCCGCTCGATCTTGAAAATTATGAGAAGGAGCTTCGTCAACTCTATCCGTTCCTTCTGGAGCGTTTCTCAGAGAATTTTCTTTTCACCCCATTTACTGAAGAAGAATTTCTGACTCAGTATCTACCGGCACGGCCACTTGCGGATCCCGCGTTTATACGAATCGCGGAAAGAAACGGAGAAATCTGCGGGATCGTCTTCTCCTATCGGGATAGTGAGCGGCTCATCGTGAAGACTTTGGCTTCACGTGTCCCGGGCTTGGGGGCGTTGCTTTTGGATGAGGTTCATTTGGCTGCGAAGAAGGCAGGCTGTTCCGAGGCAGTTCATGCACTCAAGCATGAGGACAATGCCTCGTGTCGGACCAGCGAGCGGTCAGGCAGCGAAGAGTTTCGTCGCTACACACTCTTTCAGAAAGGCGCTCCATGAATTTGGTGAGTCTGTTAGATGAGCAGGCCGAAAGAAACCCCGATCAACTGGCTCTTGCCGATGGGAAGTCCCGGCTCACATTTGGTGAGCTTCTCGATGCTTCAGTTTCGGGAGCGCAGGTTCTCAAGGATGTTGGTCTCAGAAAGGGGGATGCAGTACTGTTTTTTCATCCTGTAAAGGTTGAGCTCTATACTTCACTCTTGTCGGTGATTCGGGCTGGCATGATCGCCGTCTTTGTTGACCCTTCGGCACCACCGTCGTTTATCGAGGAATGTTGCGGATTGGTGAGGCCAAAGGGATTTTTTGGTTCTGCAAAAGCGCACTTGCTTCGGCTCAAGATTCCCGGAATGCGCGGAATCCCGGTAAGGTTTCATACGGGACGGATTCCTGTTCCGGGGTCGAAGAGATGGCTTCCCAATAAAGGCACGTTGGGTGAGTCTCTTGCCTCGATCAAAGGCGGCGAGACCGCATTGATTACTTTTACCAGCGGCAGCACTGGAAAACCAAAAGGCGTTGCCCGTTCTCACGAATTTCTCATTGCTCAGCACAAGGCCCTGGAAAGTTCGTTGAATTTGAAGTCGGGCGACATTGATTTGGTAACTCTGCCGGTCTTTGTGTTGGCGAATCTTGCCTCGGGAACTTCCAGCATCATTGCGGATACTAATCTGGCGAGGCCCGGAGAGATTGCTCAAGAAGCTGTGGCGAAGCAGATTGTTGAAGAGAAGATCTCCAGAATTGTAGCATCACCCGCATTCTTTGAATCACTGTTAGGTAATGGAGGATGCAGTTTTGATGGAGTCGAAAGCGTTTACACCGGGGGCGCGCCAGTGTTTCCCCGGCTTCTTTCGAAGATGAAGAAATCATTCCCGAACGCATCCGTTACGGCCGTTTATGGTTCCACCGAAGCCGAGCCGATTGCCGAGATTTCCTTTGATCAAATCTCTTCTGGCGATCTGGATACGATGAAGAATGGCGGCGGATTGCTTGCCGGTGTTCCCGTGCCGGAGATCGAGTTGCAGATTCTGGATGGTGAGATTTTGGTGACTGGAGATCATGTGTTGAAGAGCTATCTGAATGGGAAGGGAGACAGCGAAACAAAAGTGAATATCGATGGAGTAATTTGGCATCGAACCGGCGATCTTGGGAGAGTGGATGAGTCCGGGCGCCTCTGGTTGTTGGGACGTAAGTCTGCTTTGATCGGGGATGTGAAACCGTTTTCGGTGGAGTGTGCCGCCAGCTTTCTAAGTGAGTCCGGGCGAACGGCTGTTATTGAATGGCAGGGCGAGGCTGTGTTGGTCGCGGCGACGGATGCGGGGGGAAATGCAGATCTGGAATCTCTCGCCCAATCGTTTGGAATCAACCGAGTGCTTCGTATTGCCAAGATCCCAATGGATCGCAGGCACAACGCGAAAGTGGACTATCCGGCCCTTCTTGGAGAGATGGAGCGACGATTCAAGAGGGTATGATGATTGATCGCACCCTCTTAGTTGTCACTGAAGTCAGCTAGCTGTTGGACTTGTCGTAGTCGAGAAGACGTTGGCACTCTTCCAGCAGCCAGTTTGGATACATGAAGGGTTCAAAGCTGATGTTCTGCCAGCGGATTTGCCCCTGACCGTCGATCAGGAAAGTTCCGTGGAGAGGAGTGTCTTCAAAGTCATCGAAGGCACGGTAGGCCTTAAACGTTTTAAGGGACTGATCCGAGAGCAATGGAAAGGGGTAGGGGTTTTCTTTCTCCTCGGTTTTCAGGAAGGTCTTCGCGAGCCCGTCTGGAGAATCGGTGCTGATGGCAATCATCTCGATTCCGGCTTTCGCGTATTTTTCTTTGGCGGGGGCAAAGTCCTGAAGCTGTTCAATACAATGGGGACATCCGCGACCGAGATAAAAGATTACGAGGACCGGCTTTCCGCTGAATGAAGACAGAGTCGTGACTTTTCCTTCAGAATCGGACAGCTCGAAATTCGGTGCTTTGGGTGGGCTCCAGCGAAATGGTCCCAGTGAGTCGAGTGGCGGTCGTTTGCCGAGATCGGTCGCCGGCGTTTTTGGTGTCTGCCATTTCTCTCCCAGGCCAAGATCTTTGGCGATCGGGTTCAGAGCCGCGAAAACCGGAAGCGTTACATCGGCGCTGTGGGCAATTTTCTGAAGGCTGGAAAAGGCAGCTTTTGCTTCGTCTTTCTTTCCATTGGCGTGGAGAATCTTGATTTGAGCAAGGAGCGGGAGAACTTCACCATCTCCGCTGGAAACGGCAGATTTTACGGTTTCAATTGCCTTTTCAGAATTGCCTGCCCGGTGCCAGAGCATGGCGTGGCGAGCCTTGGCGAGGTTCTTAAGATCGGGGAGTAACTTCAGGGCGGCTTCTTTGTCCGCTTGGTCTTTCGTCAGGGCGGCGTAGACCTGCAATTCTTTTACCGGATTCTCCAGGCTTGTGATCTTCGTTTTAAAATTCTTCTCAGCGGCGGCTTTGGCGGATTTAGTATCCTTCTCATTCTTGCCGGCTTTCTTCGCTTTGGCCTCGGCATCCTTGACGGCTTTATCGCGATCGGTCTCTTCTTTCGCCAAAAGAGTTTGCAGTTTATCGAGATGAGATTTTCCGCCGTCCACGTTTCCGGTTTCAAATTTGGCGATTCCAACAAAGCGATGGAAGTCGATCTCTTTGATCGACTTTTCGTCGGGCTTGAGGAGATGATTCTCGGACTGGGAAATGAGCTGCTCCCAGAGTTCGAATCGAACAAGGGTATCGCGGAGGCGGATTCGGCCGTAGTACCAACTGCTGTTTTTCGGTTCGTAGGTCGACTCGTCACCTTTCTTGGTGAACTTGGCAAGTCTCGGAAGTGAGACCATATTGGTCGCCAGTTCGATCGAACGATTTACCTCTCCGGTGTTGTTCAGATTCCTGATAAGCCATTCGTTGTTATGAGAAAAATTGTGAATCCGATCAGGGACGATCTGAAAACGGATCATGTGACCATGATCGATGCGCGCGGATGCTTCCTGCTGCCATGAAGCATCGGTGTAGCGATGGAGCTTAGAGTAGATGTGTCCCGGCATGTGCCACATGTGGGCAATTCCCGGTGCGGCAGGTCCGCAGTTTCCTGCAGCTTTGAGAGCGTTTGCCGGCTTCTCCTTATCCCAAAGGTGGATTTGATAGTGGTTCGCCGGATGATCAGGGTCACTTGCGAGGATCTTTTCGGCGAGAAGGTTGATAGCGAAATGACTGGGGATAGTGAGTCCTTTACCATTGTTGTAATAGATCTGTTTGAGGAGAAAAGCCTGTGCTTCAATGTCATCCGGGTGGGCTGCGGCGATTTTCTCCAAGGAGCGGACAAGCTCGCGGAGACGCTTTTTGAGATCCAACTTGGGGTCCTTGTAGTAGGCCGCAAGACCGTCGATCCACATCTGCTCATGTGGCGATGCTTTGTCGCGAAGGGCGCTTGCCTTTTCGATGAAGCCTTTGCCGCGAGTGTCATTCTTAAAATTGGCCATCGCCATTCCCCAGTAAGCCATTGCGCAATCCGGATCGATGGCTGCGACCTGTCGGAAACTGCGTTCTGCTTCGAAGTCCCAGAAACCGTGGAGCTGACCGAGTCCCTGATTGAAAAATTTCTGAGCCTCCCCGGATATCGTGGTCACCTCCATTTTGACGTCTCCTGTTCCCGGTATGAGAACGGCTGCCTGGCGGGGGCCTTCATTAAAGACTTCACCATGAGAGGAATGGCCGGCTTTGATCTCGTCCGTTTCCTTTTCCGCCGAAAAGACGGGAAATGAGAAGAGAAGGAGTGCAGCGGAAATTGAAAGTTGGATTCGTTTCACGCCGTGACTTTAGGAAAAACTTTTACCGAAAGCAAGAGGCGTGAGTGAGGACATGGCCCAGTCTTTTCCGTTGTCGGGGAAGAGGTGAGCTGATATCCAAAGGGGATGAAGAAACGTGGAAAACGCATTTTAATGATCTTCGCAGCCGGGTTCATCGCTTTGCTGCCTGCCTGCGAGAAAAGTGATGAGACGATTGCTGCGCATATTGACCTTTTTAACGGAAAAGATCTCTCCGGTTGGAACGGTGATAAGAAATGGTGGAGCGTCGAGGAGGGGATGATTGTCGGTCGGAACCAGGAGGAGGTTCCATCCAGTACCTATCTCTTTACAGAGAAAAAGTATCGTGAGTTCAGGCTGCTACTCGAAGTAAAGCAAACCGTTGGTAAAGGGTATTCGACGATGCACTCAGCGGTGTGTGTGTTGGGAGAGCAGTTTTCCGACGCAGGAGAGAATGATCATGGATTTAAAGGGCCCTTGGTAATGTTTTGTCACGACTGGGGAATCTGGGATGCCTACCGACGTAACCGGATCGTGCCACCGGGACACAAAGGGAACTTCCGCCCCGGTTCTGAGGTAATCGGAGAGTGGAATGAAGTGGAAGTGCTAGTGGTCGGAAACCGGATTCGTTGTGTGGCGAACGGAGAAATGGTTTTCGATTTTACGGATGAGGCCGCCAATTTGCAGGAGTCACCGATCGGTTTACAACTTCACAAGAACAAGCAGCCTCAGGAATTCCGGTTCCGGAATATCCGGATCGAGGAGAAACCGGGAGATGTCCTGCGGACTTTGAAAATTGAGGGGTGACCTTACGCCTTGCTTTCGATTGCGGACCAGACATCTGGAAGATCCCAGGACCGGAGAACGCCGAAGATCATGTGAGAAAGCGGAAATTCGTAATGCTCCGATGTAGCGATGGAGTGCCAGCTTTCCGGACGATCCGCCAATGAAACCTTTGTGACTTTGTCATGAAGGAATGCCGCCAGTCCGGCGGGAATCGTTCCCATCTTTTCTCCCGCGATGTGGATATCCTTCCAGCCGTAGGACGAAATCAAATCGATGGTACGCAGGACATCGTGAGTCTTTCCGCCGAGGTAAGGGCGCCCTAACATGTTCGCATAGGCGGAGTAAAAATAGTCTGCGCCGTAGTAGCTGTAGGGATCCGATCCGGTAGTAGTACCGGGGAGTGATTCCCCAATCCCACGAACATCGCAAGCAAACACGGCAGCCTCTGAGCCCTCTTTCTCAATTAGATCCCGGAGGACAGGATTTTCTCGTAACTCCACGTCAGCCGATCGGTCAGCAATCCAGAGGATGGCCCGTCCCTTGCTGCCTTCCGGGGCGCGGGGAGGCCGGGAGGACATTCGCTCGTCGCCAAGCATCGTACACAAGGCCTGGATCCCGGGCTCGCTTTCGATGGCGTAGGTGTTGAAATTTGGGCGCGGATAAAAACGCTTACCGCCTTTCGCCCTGAGGATTCGGAAGTCGGGAGGTGAATTCGGGTCCCGGGCCGGCATTCGGAGAGAAGATTCGACAGCAATTTTCAGTGTCTCTTTTGAGAGAGCCCTTTCCTGACGTTTCTGAAGCAGGGACTTTGCCTTCCTGGAAGTGAAGTGGAACACTGTCCTCGACTTCAATCCGGTAACGACTTGCCCAGTTTCGGTGCAGTAAAGGTCTTCGTCCTTTTCCATCACCATCTCCGGTTCTGTTTTGGCTTCGGAAGCTCCGGTGACTGAGTTGAAAAACCCGTACATCGCCTCGCGATTCTCCTGCGTATAACCATGCGGAGTTGGGCCGGCGTAGAGTTGAATGTTCTCCTCTTTTCCTAACAAGCCGTATAGGTGCTGAAGGCGTTTGTAGCTTTCTTCAGAACCGCGGACATCGAAGTAGTCTTTCTCCTTGGCCAGAATGATCACGGGTTTCGGAGCCATCGCAGCGAGATAGTCATCGTGATCGAGTCCCAGCCCAATTGAGCGTGGGGGACATTGTTCATTGTCCTGGGGCAATTCATTCTCGAGATCACGCCGCCAGGTGGAAACGAAACAGGAAGGTGCGCCCATCGTCCAACGCCGATCCAGTCCGAGAAGCCAGGTGGTCAAAGTGCCGCCGCCGGAATTGCCGGTGACACCCACATGATTCGAATCGATTTCGGGACGGGAAAGCAAATAGTCGAGGGCGCGAATTCCGTCCCACGCCCGCCAGGTACCGAGGAATTCACCGACCAGTTCCATATGGTTACCGGCCACGTTGTGTTCGTGAGTGGCCCCTTTGTAAATGAGTTTATGATCTTCATCCAAATACTGGGAGCGCTCCCCCTGACCGATGGGGTCATAAATCAGGCAGGCTGTTCCCATTCGCGCGAGAGCCTGGGAAAAGCTCTGGTAAGCAACTTCCGCTTTTCCATTGTGGGAATGTCCACAGGTTCCAACGACTCCGGGTATCTTTCCTTTTCGATTTTTCGGAAGGTAGAGATTTGCCGTAACAAAAAAATTCGGGCGGCTTTCGAAGATGACTTTCTCAACGGTGTAGGTGTCCCGGTCCAGTGTACCGACGACCCGGGCATTCAATGGTGATTTCTTTTTCGGCAGGGGGCCAAAGGCCCGGCCAATTCTTTCCTGAACATCTTTTACATAGGCTTGAGCGTCTGCTGCGGTCTCAAGTTTGTTTTTTTTCTCCAAAGATCTCTTCTCAACGCCACGAATCTTTTCCACGTAGTATTCGTGAACCATTCTCGGAAAGCGGTTGAATGAAGTGACAGCAGCGTATTTCGAATCTTCCTGTGCGATACTTGAAGTGGCTGCGAGCCATTCGAGCGAAGAAAGGCCAGCGAGGCCTCCCCCGGTTTTCAGAATGCTTTGCCGTCTGGTGAATTTCGGAGTGCCCATAATGCGATCGATCTAGTTGAGTTCCTTGATGAAGATGTTTCGAAATTGAATCAGGCTGGATGCCGGGGAAAAAGTTCCCTCCTTGTTTTTGCCGCCGTGATGCTGAAGAGCGAAAGGTCCCTTCTCCGGAACTTCGGGGAGTTGTGCGTTTTCGATGATGAGGTGGCCATTGAGAACGACGGTGAGTCGATCCCCTTTCATGGTGATCTCAAAGGTGTTCCATTCCCCAACAGGATTGTCGGCATTGAGTTTTGGAGTTACCCCGGCACGAATCTCCGGAGGATTCTTTTCGTTGTTCCGAATCCCGTAGACTTCTCCTGATCCGATTGGCCAGCACCAGATGTTCAGTTGCGCTTTCGGGGTGCCTCTCAAATAAATTCCGGAGTCCGCGTTTTGCATCGGGTGGGTGATTTTTTTGCCGTCCTTGTCTTTTACATAGGAGCCGTCGGGCAGGACGTAGGGCACATTGTAAAAGCCGGTCGTCCTTTTCAGTCGCCAGTCGATCTTAAGAACGAAATCTCCAAACTCGTTTTTACTCCAGAGATGCTTTTCCCCGCTCGCTTCGGACTGAGCATCGTAGTCGATCACTCCGTCGAGAATTTTCCAGTGTCCCTTGTCTCCTTCCGGGATCTTCCAATGGCTCAGGTCTTTGCCGTTGAAAAGTGATTGGAATCCTTCCGGAGCAGCATCGGGGGATGCCTTGGAAGAGAGGCAGAGCGCGAAAGTGAAGAAAGTAATCAGAAGAAAGGTTTTCATGGATCTGCTTGTAGCAAATCCAGAACGGTAGATCCCGAAGAATTTTCCCACGATCTCGTAATCCAATTCCTTCAGGCGGTATCAATATCGAGAACGTCACGCATCCATCCGGCGATTCCGGCGAGGCGTTTCCGATCACCACCTTTCACCTCGGCCGTCGCCCATCCGCTGAAAGAATTATCCACGAGATGTTTGCGCACCCTTTCCCAGTGAACTTCCCCGCCATCGGTTCCGACAGCGCCTTCGCGCTTTAACTTTGCTTCGCCGAACTCCGGATGTCCGCGGTCTTTGATATCGAGTTTGTAGATTCTTTTCCCAAGAATCTTTGCCCAGTGCTCAGCCGGCTGCTCCGTCCAGGTGATCGTATTTCCGAGATCGAAATAAGAATGAATAAAGGGTGAGTCGAAGGAATCCAGAAACCTGGCCATGCCTTCAGCTGTCTTGAGAAAAGTGGCCCGGACATTCTCCACACAGAGATGGACGCCGTGCTTTTCAGCCATGGGGAGCGCCGTTCGAACTCGTTCCTGCCAAAGCGCGAAATTCTTGTCGTAAGAAATTTTCGGATCCTCCGCTGCGAAGATGAGCACGGACTCACAATTGAAGCGACGTGCCATTTCGATCGCGGGAATGATTTCCGGTTTGCCGGCATTGACGATTCCGTGGACAGGCACTCCGGTGGACTCGATTGCCTTTTCCACTTCGGTGTGATCGATCTTTTCGTCAGTCTTGATTTCAGAGCCCTCCAGGCCGACTTCTTTGAGCATCGTGAATTTTTCCGCTACCGTGAGCTTTGGCTCAATGATCATGTGGTATTTCACCCCGATTTTAATCTTTCCGGAAAGGGGGCCGGCATATGAAAGATCCGGGCAGAGCAGAGAGCCGGCTGTTGCGGCGAGGAAATGTCTTCGATCAGGCATGAGGAGAGTGTAAGCGATTCTCAGCGGGGATAGATCAAAATTCGCGCCGTCTTTGCGACTACGCGCGCCTTGACGATCATGTTCATTTCCCTGTTACATAGCCTCATGAGTGACGAAAAAATTCAAAGGCGGCGATTTATGCAGGGTTCGGCAGCAGTGGCTGCGGCATCTGCTTTTCCATCGGGGATTCATGCGCAAACTGATGGCGGCGACAAATTGAAGGTTGCTCTGATCGGGTGCGGCGGACGCGGCACAGGGGCGGCGGCACAGGCATTGAATGCAGATGATCGCGCTGAAATGTGGGCGATGGGAGATATTGATCTTGAGCAAATTAATATCAGCCGGGAGGTGCTGAAGAAGAATGTGAGTGATCCGGCGCAGGTCAATGTCGAGCCGGAGCGTCAGTTCGTCGGCTTGGATGCATTTCAAAAAGTGATGGATATTGCGGAGGTGGATGTAGTGATTTTGACTACACCTCCCGGCTTTCGGTCCTTTCATTTTGAGGCAGCGGTAAAAGCTGGAAAGCACATTTTCATGGAGAAGCCGGTAGCGACGGATGCCGCCGGTATCCGAAGGGTTCTGGCTGCGGCTAAAGTGGCAAAGGAGAAGGATCTCAAAGTCGGGGTGGGATTCAACCGGAGGCATAGCCCTATCCATCAGACTTTGGTTGGGAAACTTCATGACGGAGTCATTGGTGATCTCCCCCACATTCAGATTTTCAATTGCCGTTCCGATGTGAACAAGCGCCGCGAGCGTCGGCCGGGTGAGAGTGAATTGGAGTTTCAGGTTCGGAACTGGTATTACTTTTCCTGGTTGAGCGGGGATTTCATGGTCGAGCAAAGTGTTCACGAATTCGACGTGGTCCGATGGATCAAAAAGGAGGTGAATCCTCTGAGTTGTCAGGGACAGGGAGGTCGGTTGGTCAGAACCGGGCCGACTAATGGCCAAATCTACGACCATTACAGTGTGGATTATCAGTATGAGGACGGGTCGCTCGTCACTACCCAACACCGTCACTTTCCAAAATGCTGGAACTGGTTTGGTGAGAAGATTCACGGAACGGAAGGATACGCCGAACTGGCTTTCAAGAGCACGGGACTGATCCGGCCTTCGGATCCGGGTGCGGAGGGGTGGCGTGAGAAAGACAAGCTGAACTCCTATCAGTTGGAGCATGATGTTCTGTTCAAAGCGATTCGTGAAGGCCTGCCATTCAACGAAGCGGAGCGGGGAGCCTATTCGACGCTTTTCCCGCTGATGGGCCGTATGGCGGCATACACTGGCAAGGAAGTAACCTGGGAGCAGGCTCTGAATTCGGAGGAGGAAATTGCTTTCAATCCGACTTCCTGGGATGACGAAGCGCCGTTTCAACCGGACGCGGATGGCAACTATGAAACATTTCTCCCCGGTGTTTCGTAGCTAATTTGTTGCTTGAACATGTCCCGCGATTTGACTTGCGGAGCAACCGTTTTGGAAGGAAGGCAAGTGGTGCTGTTGCGAAGGAGTTAATGGCGGTTAATTTTTTTATGGAATCTTCATCCTCAGTTGAAACAATCACCAAATCAGTGCCGGTCCAGAGTGGGGACATCAAAGATGCTCGATTGATTTTCGATGCGGTCTGGGAGCAGCTGGAAGAAGATTTTGGACACGAAAATCTTCGGTTCCCGAAAGAAATTATTCTCCTTGGGGGAGCTCCGGGATCGGGTAAAGGAACCAATACCCGGTTCATCATGGATGCACGCGGGTTCACATGTCCGCCTATCGTGGTCAGTTCGCTTCTGAATACTCCTGAAGCGAAAGCGCTCAAGGATGATGGGAAATTGGTGGGAGATCGCGAAGTCATGGGAATTCTCTTTCGGAAAATGCTGGAAGAAGAATTTCGGGACGGGGCGGTGCTCGATGGATTTCCGCGAACAGAGATTCAGGTCGAGTGTATGAAGCTGCTGGTTGAAAAGATCAGCGCGCTTCATCGGGAATATTCCGGATCCCCTTTGGCGGGGCAGTTTCGTCTTCCTACCATTCACGTAATGGTGCTTTATGTGGATGAAAAAACGAGTGTCGACAGACAACTGTTCCGGGGACGGCAGATAGCGAAGCACAATGAGGAAGTGGAAGCTTCCGGAGTTGGGGAGTTGATGGAACTGCGGCCCACTGACATTGATGTCGATGCAGCAAAGAGTCGCTATCAGGTTTTCAAAGAAAGTACCTGGGACGCATTGCAATCACTTCGAGAAAACTTCTTTTACCATCTCATCAATGCCCAGGGATCGATCGATGAGGTCGAGTCGAATATTCTGTCGGAGCTGAAGTATCAGAGTTCTCTGGAGCTTGAACCCGAAACTTTCGATAAGATTCGTGGTATTCCTCTGGCTTCGGAAATGGTGGTTCATGCCCGGCAAGAGCTCGTTCACCGTCTAGATGACTATGCGAGAGACCACACTCAACTTTTTCAAGAAGTGACAAAACTGATCGGTGAAAAATTCATTCCGATCATCAAGCTTCACGCCATCTCAGGTCGGGCAGTGGTGAACAATGAAGATGAGGTCTTATCCAATCCGGTAGCACTCGCGATGTTGATCGATATTTTTTCAGATCGCGGCTATCACGCGGTGGTTGATAAGCAACTGACTCGCGTTCCTCAGCGAGTTAATCTGGAAACTGGCGAAATCGAATTCCGTCCGAACACGACTTATCGTATTCGGATCTATTTCCAGGGGTCAGAGATTCGACGCGGTGGCAACCGTTGATAAGAGAAGGGCCTTACTTCTCTTCGGCGATGTACTTCGCATGTTGTCCGGCGACATCAGCTTCCTTGCTGTCTCCGTGGTGAAAGTATAAACGGTGACGGAGAGTCAATTTTTCGCCTTTCTTGATGGTGTAAGTTCCGTCTCCTTTTTTGGCACCCCTTTTCGCATCGAAGAATCCGGTGCCGAATCGATTTGCGGTGATTAATCCGTAAGTCCGCGCATGCCAATGGGTCGGATATCGCAGGTTTGAAGGGTGGTCAAATATGGCAATTCCGGCGGTATTTCCGCTTGGGTCAGGGCCATAGTAGTCGGCCCATTCTGCCCGGATTCCCCAGGCAGCCTCATTCTTATCACCTTTGCTGTTGAGGATTGTTCCTTTGCCGGTTTTAGATTTTCTGTCTACCACTTTCATGGTGCCGGCCACACGGACTCCCAGGCCGCCATCTTTTTCGTCAACAAAATTGACATCGACTTCGCCGTTGTTGTTAAGCGTGACATCGTAATCCATCAGCATTTGATTGTTCTCCAGGGGGATGAATGTCAGGCGTGAGGTTTCTGTCAGGACCAGTTTGCCGTCGCCAAGCCAGCGATTCTTCAGTATCAACTCACCGGTTTCCCCTGATTCCATTTTGAGAATTTCATCCAGAACGATCTCGGCTTGAGGTCCGTCCTTCTTCACTGAAGTGGGGGCCCAGAAGCTGAAGCCGTTCACGTTTCGGTGGGAAAACCGAATCGAGCGGTGGTGGGGGTGATCGTGATCCTCTGTAGGATCGTCGTCTTTCATCGGGAAATTTCGGGTGACGCCGACTCCGTTGGGGCCGATGACGGGGTAGAGGTAGGGAGCTTTCCAGGCCTTGTGCTGCCATTCGGTGAAGAGTTTACCATCCACTTCGATTCGAACCCGGTCGTCCAGTTCCGTAATCTTGACTTCCGCACACAAGTGGGACATTCCAAAGAGGGCGAGGAAAGTGGAGGCGAGTATTTTCTTCATGATCTGGCAAAACAGTAGTGGATGAGTTCGCTTCGCGACCATAGAAATTCTCCCGTCATAACGCCAGCAGGCATTTCCGGAAAAAGTTCGAAGCAATCTCATCGAATCACTGCAAATTGAATGGATGTCAGACTTGCAGAAGTTCCTCGATAGACGGTTTGAAGAAGCGGGAGGAGAGATCTCTTTTGAAGAGTTCATGGGCCTGGCGCTCTATGATTCGACGTGGGGATACTATTCTGCGAACATCAAGGACTGTCTCTTATACACATCTGACGCTGCCGACGAAGAGGATAGTGTAGA
>CAJXQE010000154.1 GCA_913058215.1 uncultured Verrucomicrobiales bacterium | reverse complement strand
ATCAGCCTCGGTCTCGTGGGCTCGGAGATGTGTATAAGAGACAGCGCGACCACCGTGATGAGATGCTCATTTGACGGAGAAACTTTGAAATACCTGGAGCATGGAAACGAGATGACGGTGCCGGTGAAGCGCGGATTTCCCGAGCCCTCGATCACCCGCTTCGGTGGAAAATTCTATCTGACCCTGCGTAACGACGAAGCCGGGTATGTCGCCGTTAGCGATGACGGATTGAATTATTCAGAGCCAAAGAAATGGACCTTCGATGACGGTAAAGATCTGGGAAATTACAATACGCAACAACACTGGGTCAGACACAGTGGTGCGCTTTTTCTTGCCTACAATCGCCGGGGTGCCAATAACGATCATGTGATGCGCCATCGAGCTCCGCTTTTCATTGCGAGGGTCGATCCGGAGAAGTTACAGGTGGTTCGCGAAAGCGAGCAGATCCTGGTCCCGGAAAAGGGAGCGAGAATGGGGAACTTCGGAGTGACTGAAGTGACTCGTGACGAAACCTGGGTGACGGTGACGGAGTGGATGCAGGGGCCGGGGCCGAATTATCATGACCCGAAACCATTGATTGAACGCGGAGCCGACAACCGGGTTTGGGTGGCGAAGGTGAAGTGGAAGAAGCCGAATCTGGATTTCCGGCAATAGAGCAGCTCTTTATAAGATTTGCTTAGCGTTCCGCTTCCAAAACTGGAAACTCGCGTTACCTTCCCGCCTTATGTCGCAGCCAGTTTTGTCGGTCAAAAAAATCACGAAAACATTCGGTGATTTTACGGCGGTGGATCAGCTTTCTTTTGAGATCGGGAAAGGAAAGGTTCTGGGGCTGTTGGGGGCGAATGGAGCCGGGAAAACGACGGCGATCAATATGGTTCTGGGCATCATTTCGCCGACTTCCGGTGGAGTTGAGGTTTTCGGAGAGGACCTCACGAAAAGCCGGATCGCTATTCTCAGGCGGATGAATTTTTGCAGCACCTACACGCAGCTTCCGGGCAATCTGACGGTAAGGCAGAATCTGAAAGTGTTTGGAAAGTTGTATCGGGTTAAAAACCTGAAGCAGCGCATCGATGAGGTTCTTGGTCTTTTGGAGATTTCTCAACTGAAGGATCGGGTTTCGGGGCATTTATCAGCAGGGGAGTCGACTCGTTTGAACCTTTGCAAAGCTCTTTTGAATCGACCGGAACTCTTGCTCCTGGACGAGCCCACCGCCAGTCTCGATCCTGACATCGCCGACAAGGTTCGGAAAGTTGTGAAGCGGGTCCGCGATGAGGAAGGGACCACGATGCTCTACACTTCCCACAACATGCGGGATGTCGAAGAGGTCTGTGATGAAATCGTCTTCATGCACAAAGGGAAGATTTTGGTGAGCGGGACGAACGAGGAAGTGAAACAGCATTTCGAAGAGGAGTCCCTGGAAGATGTTTTTATTCGCGTAGCAAGAAGCGGGGACATCGAGGCTAAGAGATTGAAGGAGGCAAAGAAATGAGCTGGTCATCTATTAGTGCACTCGTCCTGCGATACCTTTATCTTTACACCCGGAATCCGATCCGGATGATCGAGCTATTGTTTTGGCCCCTGGTGCATTTGTTAGTTTGGGGGTTTCTGACGGAGTTTTTGCAAAAACATACGACCGATTCCTTTCCTCATGAGATCACTTATTTGATTGGCGCGGTGATTCTCTGGGATGTTCTGTTCCGGGCGCAGCAGGGCGTCGCGATCTTTTTTCTCGAGGATGTCTGGTCGAGGAATTTGCTGAATGTCTTCGCTGCTCCGGTGACCAACGCCGACTATCTTTTTGCCACTTACATTGTGGGGTTCATGCGGGCGACGGTGACCTCCACTCTCCTGGTAGTGCTTTCGCTGGTCCTTTATTCTTTCAATATCTTCACTTTGAGCTGGGCCTTGATTCCCTTCCTTTTCAATTTACTGGTTTTCGGTTGGGCTCTCGGGATGATTTCGACAGCCTTGATTGTGAGATGGGGGCCGGCTGCTGAGACTCTGGCATGGGCTGTGCCATTTTTTATCCAACCGTTTGCCGCTGTGTTTTATCCTTTGAATGATCTGCCGGCCGGGGTTCAGGTAATATCGAAATCTCTTCCCTGCACTTATGTGTTTGAAGGGATGAGGTCCGGATTGCGGGACGGAGTGGTTCCGATGAATGACCTCCTCATGGCCACGGGACTAAATGTTGTTTACCTCGCGCTTGCGGGATTGTTATTTGTCAGGGTCATGGCGAAGGCACGTGAAAAAGGTCTGCTGACTAAATTTGCCTCTCAGTAGGCGGATGAGGGCTGATTTTTGGTCTTCGATTGCCGAAGTAGAGTCGAACTCTAGTCGACTCAGGGCCTTGCTTCAGGTAAATCGACTGAAGATCGATTCTACGGATTCTAATTTTGAGAGAGAGAATTTATTTCTTCATGACAATTCTGTCAGGCAAGAGGGATAGGCACTTTCTGCAGTTGATGCTTTTCAAACCGGCCGGACCTGAATACAACTGAGAGGGAAGATGAATGAAGCCACACAGGAGGCTCTGAGCCGTACAAATTTTACCACGATCGATACTGTCATCGTCGCAGTCTATCTGCTGCTGTCCGTCGCGATCGGCTTGATGGTGAAACGCTATGCCGGTTCGATGGCGAACTATATCGGCGCGGGAAGAAAGGTGGGAACCTGGCTCGGCGTTGCGACAATGACAGGAACTGAACTGGGTCTGGTGACGGTGATGTATTCGGCACAGAAGGGGTTCTCCGGTGGCTTCGCAGCCTTCCATATTGCGGTGATTGCCGGGGTTGCGACTCTTTTTGTCGGCTTAACAGGTTTCATTGTGGGACCGCTACGGAGGGCGAGAGTGCTGACAATTCCTGAATTTTACGAGAAACGATTCAACAAATCGATTCGGGTAATCGGAGGCATCATGCTGGTTTTCGGCGGGGTGTTGAACATGGGATTGTTTCTCAAGGCTGGCTCGATGTTTATCGTCGGAGTCACTGGCCTGGCCAGCGATGGGGAAGTCTTGAAATGGGTCATGGTTGGCCTTCTCGTTATGGTGCTGATCTACACGACTTTGGGAGGAATGATTTCTGTCATTCTGACCGATTACGTTCAGTTTGTAGTTTTGTCCTTCGGACTGCTCGTGGCCACTGGGATGGCGGTTTCAAAGCTGGGGTGGTCAAAGATTTTTGAGACGGTCCATACCGAATTGGGGGATGCGGGTTTTAACCCCACTATCGAAGGAACCGGTTTCGGATGGTCTTACATTTTGTGGATGCTGGTTACCGCTGGACTCATCGGCAGTGCCGTCTGGCCTACTGCTGTTTCGCGGGCCCTGGCGATGAGAAGCGAGAAGGCGCTGAAGCAGCAATATTGCTGGTCCTCTATTTCCTTTGCGGTGCGTTTCCTGATTCCCTATTTCTGGGGGATTTGTGCACTCGTTTTTATCTCCGCCACTCCGGAGGGAGCCGATTTGAAGGCACTGTTCTTTCCTCCAGAAGGATCGACTCAGGAAGGTCTCAATAATCTCTACGCCATGCCGGTATTCATCGGGAGAATTCTTCCGCCGGTACTGATAGGGATCATTACCGCCGGCATGATCGCTGCTTTCATGTCGACTCACGATTCCTATTTTCTGTGCTGGAGTTCCGTGATCACTCAGGACATTGTTGCCCCTTTGCGGAAAAAACCTTTCTCGACGAAATCCCGGGTCAAGCTCACTCGAATCGTCATTATTCTGATGGGTGGATACGTTCTTTACTGGAGCCTGTTTTACAAAGGCGGTGAAGATATCTGGGATTACATGGCGGTAACCGGAGGTATCTATTTTACGGGGGCTTTTGTGGTGTTGATGCTCGGAGTCTATTGGAAAAAGATGAGCTCTTTCGGTGCTCTGTTAGGTTTGTTGGCCGGCTTCCTGATGGTGGTGGGATTGGAACCTGTCCAGAAAGCGGTAGGTTTGAAAGTTGAGAGTAGTCCAGGGGAATGGACGGAAGTCCTGACCAGTCCTCAAATAGGCTTGATCACAGTTGGTATATCTCTGGTATTGTCTGTGTTGGGATCGCTGATGCGGCCTGACAAGGCTAAAGGGAAAGAAGAAGGGAATCTTGCGGTATGACTTGGGAGCTACTTTGGAAAATTGTATTTATTGGCGTGGTCTCGCTTTTTGCTCTGCTGTCAGTCCTGGTCACGATCCTTGGTGCACGGGATGTGAAGCGAATGTTAAAGGAGCTGAAGTCGGAAGAATCCGAAGAGGAATGATCGCGAAACCCGGCTAACTTTGCTGTGGAACCAGCTGCCTCTGATGAAGCCAGGCAAACATCAGGGCGAGTAGGGCGATAATCATCCAGATTTGCCAATGACGGTCCGGGGCTGACTGCTTTTCGATGACTGATTCGGATACTCCTCCCAGTTCTGAAAAAGAGGAGGCCTGAGTCAGGTCGGCTTCCCGGGTATCTGCAAAATGGGAAGCTCCATTGATTAATGTCTGGTCACCCTGAGAGATCGTGAAGAATCCAGTTTCATCGTCTGCCCGGAGAAATCGGCTCCGATTGAGATTGATCGTTTCTTCCCGGCCTTCGGATTTTACGAGAAGCGGCGGGGAGTTCTGTCCGGTTTCATGAGCCACATCGACGATCTGACCAAGTTCGAAATTTAATGATTCCTCAGCAATTTTTTCGGTGCGAATCGATTCGATGAAGCGGTGGATCAGGACGATGAATGCCGGCAGTCGAACAGCGTTCGAAGAAGGAATGTCGAAATTAAAATGGAGAACCTTTTCATCTGAGGTCTCACGAAGAAAAACAAGCGGATGTTCTCCCTGCCAAACCAGAGGCGTGTCATCATTGTCGAAGGGGATGGAAGGGGATAATCGGGCAATGAGGCCCTGCCAGTTGAGTCCATTGACCAGTGGGTGATTCGTTGCCACGATTGGTCCCTTGTGAAAATCGCGGGGAATTTCTCCCTGATCGATCATGACGATCCCGGTTTCATCATGACTCGTGGGCGAGACTGGACTGTAGGGATACAGGGTCAGATCAGCTACAGAATCGGAAGGGGGAGCTTCGGCATTGTCCAGGGTATCCAGAATATCGCCGAAGACATCGATAAGTCCGTCCGAATCAATTCTGGATATTGTGAGCGGTTTGGGAGCGGGAATAATCACGGGGATCTGATCGTCGAGATCAAAAGAATCGGGTTCGAGTTGAAGCAGAATTCTTCGGGTGTCTTTCGGAAAACGGCCTTCCAGAGTGACTGCTTTCCCTGCCTCCAACGAAATCTTTCGCGGGTCTGTCTTTCGACCTCCGGCGGTGAGAATCCACTGGCGTTCCGCGACGGCGGTACCGTAATTTCGAACGATCACTTTCCAGCGGGGGTAGCCTTCGTCCTCGTCGACCGTAATCCCCGCAAAGCCGACGTTCTCAAGTGGAGCACCAACAGCCAGTAGTTTACCGCCGTAACCGGGATCGATAGTTTTGTGATCGGTCAGGAAAATGAGGACGCCATTCTCCCCGGCGAGACTCCGACCGATTCGAAGAGCTGCGTTCGGATCGTGACCGGGCCGTCCCGGTTTCCACTCCTCCAAGGTATCCAGCAACTCCTGCAAGCTGGTTCCGTGATACAGCGTTTTTCCCGTTTCGTGGGATTCAAGCAGGGTGAGTTCAACTATTGATGCTGCCCCGATGATAGACGGGAATTCATCTTGAATCGCAACCGCCGCATCTTTGGTAAACGCTCGCATGCTTGCCGAGGTATCAATGACAATGGCAATCCGTTGAACGGAGTCGCTTCGCTCCCATCGTGGTGAAGTCAGGATCCAGGTAAAGATCAGAGCGGTCAAAAGTTGCAGCCACAGAGGGATAGAGTTTTTGATCTTGTCAAAGTTCCGGCCCTGAACACTTTCCTGCTGTAGCTTTTCCAGTAGAAAGAGAGTGCTGACCGGCATGACGACCGACTGTCTCTGCAGGAAATGAATCAACAGAATCACAGGGATTGCCAGTAATGCCCAGAGGCCGGCTGGATTGGTGAGGGTGATCGGCATCAGTGCGAGTTACATGTGGATGGCATTGAGAGGGACTGCTTCTCTTCGAACCGCCTCTTCGAATTTGGAGTCGGATGCAATCCGCGCGACCGAAATGCGATGACGAAGTGCTGTTGTTTTCCAAAGGTCGAAGTGTCTTTGGTAGGCTCGCAGGTATCGGCCCAAGAGGTTCCGATCAACCCGGTGATTATGGCGGGTTTGCGATTCAGCATCGAGAAACTCATAGTTCCCATTCCATTGCGGGGACGATTCGCTTGTTGAATACGGGCACCAGACTGACGGCCTGCCTTTGCCCTGAAGCAGCTCGCGAAAACTCATCTCGGGATCTCCCGGAAAGAGAAGGTCGCTGATGAAAATTCGAAGTGACTGGGAGCGGAAAGGGAGTTGAGAAAATTCGGCAGCCGCGGATGAGTCAGTCGCCGGAAGCGCTTTGGCAAGATCGAGCCATTGGTGAAAAATGACCGCACTACTGTCGAGCGGAACTGAACGATTGCCTTTGACGAGAAAAGTTGAGACTGATGCTCCGCCTTTCACCGCAGCATACTGGGCAAAGTAAAAAAGCTCCAGTGCCCGGGTTTGTTTGTCAGGGTCAAAAAACATCGAGTCTGAAACATCGAAGATAATATCGACAAGAGGGCGGACCTCTTCCCGATACAGTTTCATGCTGTAATTACCTGTTCGGGCGTAAGCCTGCCAGTTGATGTGGCGCGGATCGTCACCGGGCTGGTAGGCCCGGTGATCCTGAAAGTCGAGCGAGCTGCCGACTCCGCTGCCGGCGAACTCGCCCACGTTTCCACGCCAATAGTGATCGCTTAGAGGGAGTGCGAAAACGTCGGCGTAGGATTGCGCATCGGCGGCAATCTTCTCCAGGGTTTCTTTTTCCAGTTCCTCCAACATCGATCAATTTATTAATCAAGCAGTCATCGTATCTTCAGGAAGAGCCTCCGGATTTCGCATTGCCTGCTTCAATTCACGAATCTGATCGCGTGATTTCCACCAGGGCAAAGCGATAGAAAAGAATGCAATGGTGAAGACCGCAACAAAAGAATAGAAACCTCGAATATCGTGACCACTCGCTCCTCCAATTAAGATTACGGATGGTAGCGGTACTGCCAGATACACATATTCATTGAAGTTGCGGGTGACTTCCATGGCGAAGGAAATGAACATCGTCATGATCGCAAGGCAGGCTTGAATGAACATGTAGACGGCGAAGTGCATTTCCGTTTCCCGCCTTTTTGGGAAAAACAGCTGAATCAGAATCAGAGGAAGTCCTACCATTGCGACCAAAGCCACTGACATAACTGTTTCCGCATGGAAAGGATCGGTTCGTATTCTCCCCAGGTCGCCTTCGAGCCACTGAACGGCGACAGTCCAGACGACGGACACGAGGAAGAAATAGCGGATGCCTGTGTGCCATCCGGGGATCAAAACAAGCCCGCAGAGCCTGGTGAATGTATTTTTCGAAAACTTTCGAGCGACCGGTTTCGCAAGTGGAAGCGGTTCGCAAAAGGCATCGATGGAAGCCAGTGCCAGAATGCTTCCTGAAAATATGTATGCCATTTCCTCGATTCCGAAAAAGCAGAACAGGAGGCAGGCAGCTGATGCAATGATTGCCCAAAGCCTTTTTCGAAATGAATGGTTTTCTGCCGCCGGGGCGATACGGCTGGCGCCGATGGAGAGGAAAAAGAAGATTCCGTAAATTGCTGCGAGTATGATGAGTACGATGGTCGCCAAGTCCTCCGGGCTGCCGATCCATTGGCGCCGAAATTTCGCCATCACAAAAGTGATGAAAATCATGAGTCCGAATCCGCACCCAACAAGTAGGACGATTCTCAGGATGAGCGAGCGATAGCCTGAGGCTCCGACGGTGATTGCACTTGCGAGTGCGGAAGCCAGGCCCAGCATGGCCAGTCCCACCATGTCGTTTACAAAGTTCACCCCGCCGAGAAAGTAGCGCATCACCAGATAGGGGAGGATCCCGATCACGAGGAGCAATGTCTGAGCATTGAGGGCGGTCCATTTTCCCAAAGTAATTCGCCAGGCATCCAGTCGGGTCAACTGGAGCAGGTCCATGGTGTTGAGTTGATACTCGGAGCTGAGAGCTGCAAATCCACGGATCGGTTGAACGACCAGCAAGGTGAAGAACACAAAGAACCAAAAGAAAGCCCCGGTGTCGTTCGCACTCGGGGATAAGGCACCGATCATGAGACAGAACACCATGAACATTTGCAGGAGGATAAAGGCAATTACGAACATGTTAGTTCGCAATCCCTGACGCAGTTCCTTCACCAGCATCGGGCTGAGCTTGCCGGGGAAATCGGCGAGTTCTTTCGTTGGTGCTGGCTGGTCGTCGGGCATTGGGAGGGTCTCTATTTCCTTGTCTGATCTTGATCCGATCCAACGGGGTTGGGTGATCGATTTAAGAGGGGACAGTTAACTGACAATCGCGGTTCCTTCTGCTTCGAGGTTTCCGAGTATTTCAATAAATGCGTCTTCGAGTTTTACTTCCTCCCGGTGAAAATCGGTCACGGCGATGTCGTCCTTGATCATACGCTTCAGAATAGCGGCGACTTCATCGGGTTCCGCGGAGTCCACAAGGATGCGGGCGCCGGTTTTGGTGGCCTCTTTGAAGCGTACTCCCGGATTCAGCTCGGTCCATTCTTCCAGCTTTTCAGGATCTCCCGCTACACTCACGGCAATGACGGTCTGGCCCTCTTTACTCTCTCTGAGACTCTCGGAGCTGCCGTGATGAATGATTTGCCCCTGATTGATAAACAGGAGCGTGTCGCACATTTCCTCCAACTCGGAGAGGATGTGAGAGCTGATGAAAACAGTTTTTCCCTCGGAGGCAAGAATTCGAATGAGGTGCTTCAACTCGACACGGGCTTTGGGGTCAAGACCTGCTGCCGGCTCGTCGAGAATGAGGACGTCGGGATCGTGAATAAGAGCACGGCCGAGACAGAGACGTTGTCCCATTCCTTTACTCAGCTGATCAATGAGCCGGTCGCACAGGGTCGTGAGATCGGTGAAATCCATGACTTCTTGAACCCGTTCGACTCTTTCGTCACCGGAATATCCGAGGGCGCGGGCGAAGAAATCAAGATACTCCAGCACCGTCATGTTCTTGTAGGTTCCGAAATGATCGGGCATCCAGCCGATACGGTGACGAACTTCCGAGGGGTAGCCAACGACGTCATATCCGCAAATCTTGGCAGTGCCGCGATTCGGATAATCCAGGGTTGCCAGGATCCGCATGGTGGTCGTTTTCCCGGCCCCGTTTGCTCCGACAAATCCAACTACCTGGCCCGGGGTAATGGTGAACGAAATATCACGGACCGCGTGGACTCCTGAAAACCATCGAGAGAGATTGGTCACTTCAATCGCAGGTGCTTTGGTCTTAAGTTCACTCATTGTGATTCCTCTTCTCCGGATTTGTCTACCGCTTCAAGAGCCTCTTCGCCGGGCTGGCCGGAATCAACCGTGCCGGTGAGAATGACAGTTTCGTTCTGCCAGCTGATTCCCGCATGAGTCTTGATCAGCAAATCACCGGGCTGAGTGGCAGTGGCGAAAAATTGCCCGGGACGTAATCTTAAAGAGAGCACTTTGTTGTGGATGGAAAGCTCCTTGCAAAGATCTTTTACGAGGGCTGCATGAGAAGTGCCTTCAATTTTCTTCAGCGGAATTGTGTTACCTGGATCGATCTGCTGACCCGGTGGTGAGGAATAGGTCTCATCGCTGGATGTCCGGAAAATGAAATCCGAAACAGGAAATGCGAGAGATGAAAACAATTCCGGCGGGCTTCCCTCTTCGGCAGGCTTCCGGACTTCGATCCGCGAACGGGTGGGGCGGACGGTTCTTATCGTATATGCCTGTTCTGATCGGCTCGTGAAGAAGTCACCCTGATAGCTTTTTCCGCTGAACTCAAGATTTCCGAGAACGCGGCTTCTGGAGGAAATTGGGTTCCAGGGAGAGTCAGGAATGTCGACAGGAGAAATCTCAAACTCTTCTTCAGCTTCAAACCCGGCCTTCATGATGACGCCTGTCCTGCTGAATTGTTCCTGAGACACATACATCCTCATTTCGTCCTCGTTGGACTGAAGCTCAGCCACGGCGATCCTGGCTCCCTTCCCGCCAATTCCATCCTGAAAATAAATGATGATGCCCATCACGATGACAGCCGCCAGGGAAATGATGGGAGTAGTGATAAAAAGGCGGTGACGGCGACCGGGTTTGGCGAACCAGAAAAGGTTTACCGGGCCTACAATCATGGCAAATACAAAGAGGATAGAGAATGTCAGTAGGAGATTAAACTTTTTCTCCCCAAAATTATGGTAGAGCAGCCAGCTGTTCCCAAAACCTTTGGAAATGTGGGCGTTTCGGACTGGGATGCTACTTCGATAAGTGGGCACCAGACTTTCGGGGAGAGAATCGCCATCCCACCTCCGGAGCCGCACTGTTCCAAGTCCCAGGTCGAGGCGATCATAGTTTCCTGTCGAATCGAGGAGTTTTACAAGAGTTGGGTGTTTGAGATCGAAATCCATGTCGGTGGAAAAATACTCCACCTGTCCGCCCAGTCTGATCCACTCGACAATGGCCTGGCGCTGAGCCGACTCGAGCTTGGCCCATGTTTCTTCATCGATTAGAAATCCATCGAGACAGGTGTAGCCAATCCATTCGCGGGGGAGAAGCTTCGTGTTGTAAGTGTCGCCGAAAGAGTTGCCTCCGTATCCCATGGCGTCTTTCTTCTTATCCAGAGACACAAGGCTGCGATTGGCCAGGTTTTCGCTAAGGGCGATGCTGGGCCAGTTTCGGGATGAGTTTGAAGAGTGTTCTCTTGAGAGCCGGGGCAGTCCGGGAGAGGTGGCTGAGATTTCGATCTTCTGATAGGCAGAAGAGGAATTTAAAAGGGGGGAAACCGGAACAAAAAAATCAGACTGGATTTCGCTTCCCGCAGAAACTTCGTATCGCGAGTTCGCCCGGTAACCAAGGCTCCCGTATGTCTCCTTACTGACGAATTGCAGATTCCAAATACGATCGCGATTGGTGTTGTTGCGAATCACAATTCGATAAGGCGCGTATCCTGCCGTCTTGCTGCCTCCGAAGGTGCTGGTCACCCTGATAAAGGACTTGTTCGTATCTTCGTATGTTTGATTGAGAATCTCCTCGCCGGAAAAAACAGGGAAAGGGAACAGCGCTGCGATTCCTGACACCAGAGCAATGAAAGCAGGTCGCGTTCGCGATTTCAAAAAGTGAGGCATACGGGAAAACAAGGAACAGGGGGAATACGGTCAGTTCAGGTTTGCTCTTTCAGGATTCCTTTAAAGTGTTTGGCAGGGCCAGGTCCTGGTGGGGGATTTCCTTGAGGAGCGCTTCGACAACCTGCCGGCTGGTACGCCCATCGATTCTAGCGCTGTATTCCAGCACGATCCGGTGTTGCAGAACAGGAATTGCCACTGCGTCAATGTCATCATAACTCGCATTGGGACGACCGGCCATGAGGGCTCTCGCTTTGGCTGCGGAAGCAAGACTGAGAGCAGCACGAGGGCTGGCTCCGAATTTGATATTCACTGCCGTGCATGACTCGCCGCTGTGAGTTGCGGTCACGAGACGGGCAATGTAATTGGAAACCACTTCAGGAAGATAAATCTCGCGGACCGTGTCGATGATCTCGTTGAATTCTTCCCCGCTCAAAACCGTGCCGACTTCGGGTTCTATCCCGATCTCGCGGTTGTTCACGATTTTTTCCAAAGTAGCAGTGGTGTTGCGCGGAACATCCAATTTAAAAAGGAAACGGTCCAGTTGTGCTTCAGGAAGGGGGTAGGTTCCCTCCAGTTCGATAGGGTTCTGGGTGGCGAGAACGAAAAACGGAGCCGGGAGCTCATGAGTTTCGCCGAGGACTGTGACCCGACGTTCCTGCATTGCCTCGAGAAGAGCTGACTGGGTTTTGGGCGAAGCCCGATTGATTTCATCGGCAAGAACGAGATTGGCGAAAACGGGCCCACGTTGAAAAACGAACTCACGCCCGTTTTCGGTTTCCTGAAGCAAAGGATTTCCGGTGATATCACCGGGAAGAAGGTCGGGAGTGAACTGAATTCGTTTGTTCTCAAGATTGAGTGTTTTTGCCAGTCCTTTGACCAGTTCCGTTTTCCCGAGACCAGGCAGGCCTTCCAGTAAAATGTGCCCTCGTGCGAGAAGGCCGGTGACAACGAGATCGACAAGAGATTCCTGCCCGTAGAGAACTTGATTGAGAGCCGTGACCAGCTGGTTTACCTTATCTGCCTGCTTTTTGATCACTGAATCATCAATTGCCATGAGCTGATTGAACAGTTGGCAGGGCAAACATGCAAAGTGAAAACCTGATTAGATGATGGTTTTTTAGGAAAATACTTCGCAACTAGCGGTTGATTTTTCAGTGAAGAAAGGTATTAACGTGGTTTTCCCGTCGAATTTGACGGTCAACTGTACACCTAGACAGAGAAATGGTAAAAATCAGACTAAGGCGCGAAGGCGCGAAAGACCGTCCTTATTATCGCATTGTTGTGGCCGATTCCCGGTCACGACGTGAAGGACCGTATATCGAAGATCTCGGTACTTACGATCCTATGAAAACGGAGGACGACCTCAAGCTTAACGTTGAAAGAGCGGACAAGTGGATTGGTGACGGCGCTCAGCCTTCTGAGACCGTAACCAATTTGATCAAAAGAGCTCGCAAAGCTGCTGCAGCAGCAGCCGAGTAAGTTCTTTTCGACTTCGGTTTTTTCAGCCCGGGCAAACCCCGGAGCATTGTGGTACCGATTGAGGAAAAACGGATTTTCCGCTTTCCCTCTTTGCGGGCTGAATGTTATTTTCCGTCCTATGGAAGCAGCCCTCGCCGTTCAGGAATATCTTGAGTATGTCATCGTGCAACTCATCGAGCATCCTGAAGAAGCGGGGGTTTCGCATCAGGAGAAAGATGGGCGGCATCTTTATTTGATTCGTCTTCATCCAGATGACGCCGGGCGGGTGATTGGGAAAAACGGAAAGACGATCAAGGCGATTCGCAGTCTCGCGATCGCTTCCGCGCAGAAAAATGATATTCGCGTGGACGTAGAACTTGAAGAGGAAGACTGACTCGCGGCTTTCCGATTCTTCAAATTTTTCATAGGAACTAAGGGCGTTTTTAACGTCCTTTTTTGTTGTCCGGATTTCTTTTTCCACTAAGAATTTCGACATGACGTCCCTCGTTCCCATTTCACGTCTTTCCTTTTCGCCTGTACCTATTCTCATAGCGAGTTTGCTGTGCTTTGCGGTCAGCGTTTCTTTTTCCGCTGGTGATGATCGCAAGCGCGGCGGAAAAGGGAAGCAACGCCCGCCTCGCGGAGGTGAGGTTGGAGAAGTGCAGAAGGCCTTGGTGGAAACAAAGAAGCAGCTTGAGCGAACCCGTGACAGTTTGCACGAAGCTCATCGTGAACTCGGCTTCAAAGCGGAAAGGATTTCCCGTCTGGAACAGCAGGTGAAAGAGATGTCGGAACAGTTGAAGACTGCAATTGTCGAAATTCGCAGGCTTTCACAGAAGGCGGATCAGCCGATCGCCCGGATCCAGCAAAGTTTGGAGAAAGAAAAGAAGACCAACGAAGCGCTGAAGAAGCAGTTGGAGCAGATGAGGGTCGCCGCAGCAAAGGCGGTTGCTGAAGCCAGAAAGGAAAGGTCGAAATCCAAGCCTGATTCAGAGAAAGGTGCGAAGCCTGAGAGAAAGGTGGTCGCGAAGAAATCGACTTCGAGTTCCGGGAAAAACCCAAAGACGGTCAATCTCGATCCTGTCCTCTATGAATTGCGAAGCGCCGTCAATTATGAAGGTCGCGATCGACTGGTGGAGGAAATCCGGGTAATTCTGAAATCTGCTCCTGAAGCAGTCTTCTATCTAACTGGTCATGCGGATGACAGTCGTTGGGATCAAACGAATCGCGATATCAGTCTGAACCGGGCTCAGTTTTTGGCGAATCATCTTCGGTTCAGCGGAATTTCTGCGGATCAGATCAAAGTAAAAGGGGAGGGGAGTAAAAAACCTTCCAAAGCGGGGAATCGGCGTGTCGAGATTCAGGTGCGGAATTTATAAGCGGGTTGAATGCCGTGCGGCTTAATATTTGATTGACCGCACCATGGGTATCGATGAAGTGAGAGGCGGTTCGATTCAATATCATGTCATCTGATTCTTCATCATCCAACAAACCTGTGTCCCTTGTTACCGGCGGGGCAGGTTTTCTCGGTTCTCACCTGTCTGACCGCTTGCTGGCAGAGGGCCACCGGGTCATTGCCGTGGATAATCTTCTGACCGGTTCCGAGGCAAATATCGCGCATCTTGCAGGGAACAGTGATTTTGATTTCATCAAGCATGATGTGACGAAGTACATCGATATTGCGGGCGATGTTGATTTTGTTTTTCATTTCGCCTCTCCGGCCAGTCCGATGGATTACCTGGAGCTCCCGATTCAAACCTTGAAAGTGGGATCGCTGGGAACTCACAACGCGCTTGGCCTCGCCAAAGCCAAGGGGGCGAAGTTTTTAATCGCATCCACTTCGGAGGTCTATGGCGATCCGCTGGTTCATCCTCAGACAGAAGATTACTGGGGAAATGTGAATCCGATCGGACCGCGTGGTGTCTACGATGAGGCAAAGCGTTTTTCGGAAGCGATTACCTTTGCTTACAATCGCTCACACGGGGTCGATACAAAAGTTGTTCGGATTTTCAATACCTACGGCCCGCGGATGCGCCTTCGGGACGGCAGGGTGGTTCCTGCTTTTATCGGGCAGGCCCTGGAAGGCGAGCCTCTCACGGTATTCGGTGACGGATCCCAAACCCGCAGTTTTTGTTTTGTAAGGGATTTGATCGACGGAATTTTTCGCCTCAGCCAGAGTAGTTCTCACGGTCCTGTGAATATCGGGAATCCGAAAGAGATGACGATTCTGCAATTTGCTGAGAAAATTCTCTCATTGATCGATACGGATTCGAAAATCGAATACCGCCCACTTCCCGAGGATGACCCCAAAGTCAGACAGCCTGACATCTCGCTGGCGCGCGAACTTCTGGGATGGGAGCCCATTGTGGAAGTGGATGAAGGACTCGCAGAAACCATTGATTACTTCCGCAAAGATTGATGCTTCCGGCCGACATCGGAAAAAAACCCCATTTGTTGGCATTTGTGTCTTTACGTCATGGTTTCCCATGTCGTAGGGTAAAGAGCGAAGCTGGAGAATTGTGATCCGGCATATCCAATTAATGACTCTCTACAATCTTATGAAATCCTATTTAGCAGGTATTTTTATCATCGTTTTGCTTGGCCTTTTCTCATCGCTCGAAGCCCAGACCCCGGTCCAGGTGAATGATGGGATCAAAGTTGAGGTGAATTTTGATACCCAGCAAACCCCTGATTTTCAGGCAGGAAATGTGGATGCCAAGAAAATTCCAAATCCTCGCGACTGGCTCGAAGTGGAAGTCCAGTTCGAACCTGAGGTCGCTCCCCGTAAAGCGATTGTTCCAAAAATCATGCTTCGCTACTATGTCGCGATTGAAAGTGAAAATGGAACCAAAGTGATAACGGGAGATGTGAATCACGTGAACGTGTTGGGTGATGAAGATAATTTCTCAGTCGCTTACGTGTCTCCATCCATGCTCTCCAAGATTACCGGAGAACATAAAGGTTTTCAGTCGAGCTCAGTTAAAGGGGCTGCTGTTGAAGTGTTTTTCAACGGAGTTTCTAAGGGTGGTGCTTCTGCAAGCGGAAGCCCGAGTGGGCGCTGGTGGGAAAAGGTTCCCAATGAAGCAGGAGTCCTTTCGAAGGATAAAACCCCATTTGCATTGCTCTGGATTGATCGATACGCAGATATCGAGTCCAATTAATTCCTTGAGAAACCCTGACGAAATAGAGTTTCTTACATCTTGTACTTGTCAAAAACGGAAAAATCGGATTAGTCCTGAGTCGAACACTCTTCAGTGAAGAAGAGTAACTCAATCATTTATCATGGCGGAAGATCGCATTGTTTCATTAAATCTGGGGTCGCAGCAGGTCTCAGGTGCTGTTTTTACCAAATCACCGGGAGGTGGTTTGCGACTGGATCGGTACGAACGCACAGACTTGGTTGGAGATCCCTCCGAAGATAGTCGACGTCTGGCTCAGGCCCGCATGGCTGTCAAGGAAGTTGCTGGAGGTCTGAAGCTGAAAGGTGCCAAGACTTCGTATGTCGTGCCTTCTTTCCCGGTTCTGATGAAGTTCGCCAGTCTTCCGGCTCTGGACGGAGAGCAGGTCGATCAAATTGTTGAATTTGAAGCGCAGCAGCAAGTTCCTTATCCGATCAACGAGGTCGTCTGGGGCTGTCTCTTATACACATCTGACGCTGCCGACGAAGAGGATAGTGTAGA
>CAJXQE010000153.1 GCA_913058215.1 uncultured Verrucomicrobiales bacterium | reverse complement strand
CTTCGTCGGCAGCGTCAGATGTGTATAAGAGACAGGTTTTGGGAGTAGGTGTATACCACCATCGGAGGCCCCCCGACATTGAACGCGCCTCCCAGAATTCCCCCGGCAATTCCAATGGGTATTGCTGATCTTTCAGGAAGAGAAATGCTGCGCAGCCGCTTTCCCGAAAATTCGCTCAAAGCGATGAGAATCAAAACGATTCCAAGCGTCCGAATGACCCAGTCGGCGTCCATTGCCCTCAATCCAAAATACCCGATAGGAATGCCCAGCATCATCCCAATGATGAGTGGTAGCGCAAGACGGAGCTGAAACCCCGCCCGGTTAAAAGCCATCACTGCAAGGGTGACAAAAAGGTTGAAGACTGACACCAGTGCAATCCCCTGATCAACCGGCATGATCAGCGGCAATAAGGATATGCCAACGAGAGCAAGACCGAAGCCAGTTGCCGACTGGACAAAGGCCGCGAACGCAAGGATCACGACAAGATTGACAAAGAACCAATCCATACCGGATCTTCAGGGATCTTTCGTCGTCTCCACTCCGATCGATACCTCATCGGATTCACCAGCCACGGGAGCAACCGCCATCAAGTGATCGCCACGGTTCCGCCATTTCAAAAGAGACAACTCCCCGGAAAGTCGATCCAGGCCGGTGTTGGCATAACCGCCGCCAACATCAATGCTCAGTCCCTGTCTGATTTCAAAATGAAGGTGAGCCAGGTAGTTTCCTCCGGCTGTTCCAACGGTCCCGATCTCGGTGCCCCGACGGATCTGTTTTCCCATGGACACTTTAATCGTGTCGAGGTGGCCGTAAAACGTTTCGATGATCCGGCCATCGGGAATTTCATGAGCGAGAATGACGACATTCCCCCATCCGTCCGAAGGCCAACCGGCGAAGACCACTTTTCCATCAGCTGCTGCATAAACAGAATCTCCCAGATCCGAGTCCCAGCCTCCGATTCCATTCAAATCGTCTCCGAGGTGTTTGTCTGTCAGGAAAGGTTGAGCGTTGTAGGCCAGGGCCCCGTGTTCGCTACCCATCGGGGCATCCCAGCGAACCGCCAGCGGAGCTGATACCATCTCGATTGGAGAAACCACGAAAAAAGCAGGATCAATCGGCCCCTCACTTTTGATCGGGAGCAGCCCATTGGGCGCGGCGGCTTCCATTTCATCGGCCTTTTCGTCAGAAGAATTCCGCAGTGCGAACCAGGAAACCATGGTGATCGCAGCAAAAATGACCGTCAGCGGAAGAACATAGCGATACCACTCCGTAAGGTGTCGTTTAACATCAAAATGGATCGCGGTTTTCACTTAAATAAATTCTCAGCAGGTTCAGTCAATGACTCGACGGGGCAACTTTGCGCAAGTTTCGCGGAAGACGAATCATTTTCTGCTACATTGCGCCAAGCGCAAAATGGAACCCGAGACCAGTCACCTCCGCCGATTCAGGATCGACCTCGCCTACGACGGCCGCCTCTTCGCGGGTTGGCAGAGTCAGGCCTGCGGGAATACGATTCAGGATGTTCTCCTGGCAAAAATGAAGCTGATCTGTCCGGAAATCGAGTCCGTTCAGGGGTCCGGTCGCACCGACGCCGGTGTTTCTGCGGCGAATCAAGTCGCTCATTTTGATGTGCCTACCGACTGGAAAATGACCGCACGCGACTGGAGGAATGCCCTCAATGCCCACCTGCCTCCATCGATCCGGATTTTTAAGAGCAATGAAGTGGCATCGGACTTTCACTCGCGATTCAGCGCGATCGGAAAAACTTATCGTTATCAAATTTGCTGCGGCGAGGTTCTTCCCCCGCTGGAACACGGCTTGACCTGGCTTCTCCGGGATTTCGATGAGATCGAGCAACTGAAAAAAGGCGCTGAAGCATTCATCGGCACCCACGATTTCCGCTCTTTCTCCGCCAATCGGAATGATGGAAAGGACCAAACCCGGGATTGTGTCAGGGAAATCCTCAGCGCCACGGTGGAAAAGGGCCAACAGGAATCGATCATCATGACTTTCTCCGGGGATGGATTTCTTTACAAAATGGTTCGATTCCTGGTCGGCTCATCCGTCTACTTTGCTCAAGACAAGCTATCCCTTCCAGAAATAGAACATCTACTTTCAGGCAAGTTTCCATTGGAAAAGGCACCCTACTGCGCCCCTCCCGATGGCCTCAGCTTGATGGAAGTGCGATATCCTGTTGAATTCGCGGGGAAATAGCGGTTTATCTCCATCGTAGGAATGGCCTTGTTTTTTAAGAAATCGGCACCGGGCGAGAACCGGATTGAAAACTCCGGTCGTTGGCCGGTGCGGTTGACGCACTTTTACCTGATCGAAGATTACGAATTTCCGCCGACGAATTTCCCGGAAATCTTCTTTGTGCAGGAAGGGAACTTCCTTCACGAGACGGAAATTGGCACGCAGGCTCTCCGCGAGGGAGCTATCGCAATGGTGAATCCGGGAAACCGGCACATCATCAAACAGCCGCAGGAAGTCGTCCTCAGCCGGGTTCGCTATCTCCCGGAATGGCTTGCCCAGGAGTATCAACTGATCATCAACTCTCCGGAAGTGGTTTCCCTTTTCTTCGATCAATCCTGGTTCCGCTATCCGCGCGACGACACCCTCCATGTCTTCACGACCCAGGAGAGTTCGTCCAATCAGATCAGCAGTGAACTGGAGTATTTGCGTTCACTTTTGAAAAACAACCGCCAGCTGGATCCTGCCGCCCGCGTTTCCGTGCTGAAGCTAATGATGCTGATTGCCGACGAGCATCATCGCTACTGGCGTGGCGTCACCGAACTTCAGTTTGAACCTGCGGCAAAACATGCGCTCGATGTCATCGAGCGGAAAGTGCTCAATGGTGATCCTTTTTACGAATTGAAGATGGCCCGCGGCGGGTTCGATAAGAAGGAAATCGAAACGACTTTTCGCAACCTCACCGGAATGACTCTTCCTGAATATGCGGAACGCCGACGAGTCTTCCATGCCGCTTGTCAGTTGCTCGGAAGCAGCGATGAGCCACGTAAGATCTCCAAGGAACAGGGATTCAAAACCACCTCTGAGTTTTCGAAGCAGTTCCAGAAAGTTTTCGGGATTTCCCCGAACGTTTATCGTCAGAAATTTGGCTCCGCCGCCGAGCCATCCGGCGAAATCGGGGATCGGGATTGAAACTCCGATTCTCGTTTGATTCCAAAGCGGGCCGCGTGTTTCTTCACGACCTGATTTTTTCCCACCATCACCTTTCATGAAACCGGTAGCCGAACAACTCGAAATCCTTACCAGCGGAACTGCGCAAATCGTCAGCGAGAAAGAACTGGCAAAGAAACTGGAACGCGGAACCCCACTGCGAGCCAAGCTCGGCGTCGATCCCACCTCACCGGATCTCCACCTCGGCCACAGCGTCGTATTGGAAAAATTGCGACAGTTTCAGATGCTCGGGCATCAGGCCGTTCTCATCATCGGAGATTTCACCGCTCAAATCGGGGATCCAACCGGACGTTCCAAAGCACGGCCTCCTCTTTCGCGCGAAGATATTTTGGTAAATGCCAAAACCTACACGGAGCAGGCCTTCCGGATTCTCGACAAAGAGAAAACCGAAATCGTATTTAACGGGGAGTGGTTCAACAAGATGACTTTCTCCGATGTGATCCAACTCAACGCCCGGGTCACCATGCAGCAAATGTTGCAGCGGGAGGATTTCAAAAACCGCATCGCCAACGATCAGGAAGTTCGCCTTCACGAAATTCAGTACCCGATTGTGCAGGGATGGGATTCGGTAGAAGTCCGCGCTGATGTCGAACTCGGCGGAACCGATCAGCTTTTCAATATTCTCGTCGGACGTGATATGCAGAAATCTGAGGGCATGGAACCGCAGGTCGTAATGTGCATGCCGCTTCTGGAAGGGCTCGACGGAGTTCAGAAAATGTCGAAGAGTCTCGGTAACTACGTTGGAATCTGCGAACCGGCTGGCGAGATGTTCGGGAAATTGATGAGTGTTTCGGACGAACTCATGGCCCGCTACTCAACGCTCTTGTTGGGCGAAGAGATCGATCCGGATGCTCACCCACTCGAGACGAAAAAGGCAATGGCTGCAGCTCTGGTCACTCGCTACCACAGCGAGGAAGCCGCACAGAAGGAGATCGACAATTGGAACAACCGCGGAAATCTTGAAGAAGTCGAGCTGCCCGCTTTCTCGCCTCCCGCAGATCGTAGCGATCTCTTAGGCATCGTCGGCGCTGCATTCCAATCTATCGACGAGCCAAAAAGCGGCAGCGATATCCGCAGATTGATCCAGCAGGGCAGCATTCAAATCGACGGCGAAAAAGTCACCGATCCCAAAGCTGAGCCGGGACTCGAAGCAGGACAGGTTCTCAAGCTGAATAAAAAGCGCAGTGTGAGGATCGGGTAGTTATCGGCTCTGCCGATTCCAGCATACAGGACCGGTTCAGTTCCGCGTGCTTCAGCCTCGCTCGGCCAGTGAGGTTTGCGCTTTACTTCGGCTTCAGCAAAATCGCTTTCCACTCGGCGGGAAGCCCTTCGCTTGCCTCGATCCAATTCTTCGCAAGCGCACGATCAGAAGTGAGCCATCTCCTCGCCTGATCCATCGTCTTCTCCCGCTTCGTCTTCAGGTCTCCGATTGCCAGAGCCCAGGTGAGGGCCGTTTCCCGATCGGTATATCCTGCGGCACTAACGAACTCCGAAATGGCTACATCCCGCAGCGGTCCGGAATCGAGCTTGTTGAGAGCGACGGCTGAGGACTCCAGATTCGATCTTGCCCAGCCTCCAAAAAGCCCGCCAATGGCCTCCTTCCTCATTTTTTCACTGGGCAATTCCAGCGCACGGGAAACATAGGATTCTCCTCCTTTGTTATACCCGAAACTCCAGAACGAGGATCGCGCAAGATTGGCGAGCGAATCGGAACCGGTAGAAGTATTCAGAAATTCGAGAAGCTTGTCCGGGGATTTTTTTGCCCATTCAGAAGCAACTCCGCTATACGCTTCTTTTCTCACCTCTTCCGGTAAACTCGCGATCTGTTTCACCGCTTCGCTTGGAGATACTTCAGCCCATGCGGTCATGATCCACCGGACGGCGAGATTCTGCCCCGTACCCGAATCTAGATTTTTGGTCGCCCAATCGATAGCTTCCTGAGGATTCCCCTTCCGTGCCATTCGACTCAGCGCACTGGCCAGAAACGAGTCGGTGTCGTCTCCTTCTGGAAGGTTTTTTTGACCGAACTCAAGCGCTGCCGTCGGATTAATATCAGATAGAAAATACAAAATCGACTGCGTCATTTTCTTGGTTCCCTCGCTCTCTGGCATCTCGGAAAAGGCATCCAAAGCGCGAAGGGCATCTTCTCCATCCCAGCCCTGGAAGATATGATAGGTCGTCCCTTCCAGATTGACGTGTTCTCCATTCTTTTGAAACCATTCAAGAGCGCCCTCTACATCTTCCCCTGACTTCAGCCAGTTCAACCATCCCTGCCCGGCCATCGCCGCCATCGCTTCATTGGTTGCCACGGCGGAACCAAGGCCTTTCACAAATGCAGCCGGGTCGGCCTCCATACGTGCTTGAGCGACACGTGAGATTACGTGATCCTGAAAAGTCCCCGGAGGCTTTTCCATCAGCCATTCCATCATCGCGGAGTTGTCCTGTTCCCCCCAAACCTCGAGAAGAGCCACCAGCTGATTTTGATACTGCCACTTCTTGTTCCTTTCCGACAAAAAACGCTCGGCGAGAGGAGCAAGTCCGGATAGCTCTTTCGTCGAAGCCAATTGCTTCGCGAGGTGGATCGACTCGAACAAACCCGTCACTTCAAGAATACGGCGATCCACGGTTTCCGGCGCAGTCTCCACAAGATTTGATAGCAAAGTAAACAGAGCAGCATCCCGGGTCTTCCCCTCGGGTAGTTCATCAACCCAAATCTCCGCCGCAAGGGCATCCTGCCCGGTCCAAACTTCGACGATTTTTTCAATTCCGAGCCCTTTCCCGCTGCTTTCGAATTGATCGGCCCATATCAGAGCGGCATCCTCAAGCGAAAGGCTGGCCAAACGACCATAGGCCGCCGCAATCAGGACCGGGTTTTTGTCTTCGATATCATCCTCTGTAAAAAATTCGAGAACCTCTTCTTTGCTCGCCAACGAAAAAATCCTCCCCACTTCAAGATGAGCTTTGCCCATTCGCTGCCCATCGATGATGTAAGGAGCACCTCCCGGATTCGCCGCCTGATGCGCCAACTCTTCGAGACGCTCGCGTGATTCAGCGAAGGTCTTGCCCGTTCGCGGATCCCGGGGAACGCCATCGCCGTTCGACTCCGCTTTTCCTGACAAACCGCCAGGTTTCAACCCGGTCACTTCAGAGATATCGCCCGAAGAATTACTACGATCGGAAGAAACCCGGGGCGAATAAATACCGATGACATATCCCGCTATTGCCAGCACGGGAATGCAAATAAGTTTCAAAGATGGCTTCATCGGCTGTTACTTGAAAATTTGTGCTTTCACCTTGTCGGAAATCGAAGTGTTCCCGCGAATCGCCTTCTCTGCTTCTTTCGGATTCTTCTTCATCCAGTTCTTGCCCCGGTATATCAGTTCCTTCTCCCGGGCACCAGCATTGGAGATTTGTGTCGCCAAGTCTATCGCCAGCGCAGGATCGCGACGGGCAGCAAAACTGTTGAATCCCTGGATCGCCACGTTTCTCAAGGACCCTTCCGGCACTTTTGAGATCGAATCAGCCCCGGCCTTCGCATCCGACAGGGCCCAGCCTCCGAACAGCCCTTTCACCGCATCGTGTCGCAATTTCCCCGGAGGCATCTTGAGTGCTTTCTGAAAATATTCTGTCCCCCCTTTTTCTTCCGCGAAATGACGGAACGAATTACGGGTCAGGGTGGAAACAGCCTGAGGCTCCTCCGCATTCTCCAGAAAAGCGATTACACCGTCCGGATCTTTCTCCGCCCACTGATAAGAGATCCCGGATAGAGCGTCACCTCTCAATTCCTCCGGCATAGTCATGGCAAACTGAGCCGCGGCGTCTGTATCTGCTTCCGCCCACGAGCCAAATGAAAACCGAATGGCGTCGTCCTGAGAACCTTCATCCTCCAGATTCTTGAGACTCCATCGAACAGCTTTCTCCGGCTCCCCCATTCTGGCCCAGTTTCCCACAATTTGGGCAATGGTGGAATCGGACCGCGAGCTAAGCGGCAGTTGTTCCATCGCGAAGGGAAGAACGGTCTCCGGCTGATAACGCCCAAGACGCTCAAAAAAGTCCTGAGAAAATTTGGCTTTAAAATCCGAGTCGGGCATTCCCGCCATCGCCTCCAAAACCCGCGCGGTTCGGTCCGCGGTCCAGTCCCCGCTGTTCACTGCCCGATCAGCGACTTGATACTGCTCAAAACCGCCAGACAGACCTGCGTTTTCCCCCAACCATTGGAATGCGGAACTCTCTGCCCCTTCGGTAGCCAGCCATTTCCACCAGGCCTGACCGGCGGCGAGTTTAATCGCCTGGTTCGTGGCAAACTCTTCAGGTATCTGATTAAGAAATTTTTCGGGATCCTTCGCTGAAGCTTTCCAGAGGGCGCCCTGAAGCTTGTCGGAACCGAGCAACTCAGGATTCTGAGAAAAAAGCCACGCCACCATTTCATCGGAGTTCCGGTCTCCCCATGCAGTGAGGAAAGGCGCCAGCATCGACAGCAGACTCGATCCATCCTCTCTTTTCTTCAGTAGAAAATCCGCAGTTTCGGCCAGCTTCTCTTCTTCCATGGTCTGCCCCAGAATCATGGCCGTTCCGCTATGATACTTACCTGGCTCAGATCCTTCCAACTCGGCAAGCACCTTCTCCGGCTGCGACCTCGCAATCATGCTGATATACACGTCTCTCGCCAGGGTCCCCTGCTTTTCGTCAGCGAGCGAATCCACCCACTGTTCCGCGGCCGGAGAATTCCGTTTTGTCCATACTCTCATCACAGCCCTGAGAGTCTGCATGGACAAAATCGGATCCATGCCTTCACGAATCTCCAACCAAAACGCTGCCGCTCGCTGCGGTGAAATCTTTGCGAAAGCAGAATAGGCAATTTCCGCTATGGCAGCTCCATCCTTTTCGATTTTCGTGTTCCTGATGAAGTCGAGTAATTCCGATTCATTCGCCAATGCGACAATCCCTTCGATCTCCTCCAGAATCAGTTCCCCCTTCATCGGAACGCGATACTTTTCCCAATCGCTGAGATCATCATACTTCGCTAACAGTTCTGTCAGTCTCAGGGCTGCCTCGGAATAGCTCGTGAAAGATATAATCCCAAAACGCTGAAGCTCCTCATCGGAGCCGTCCCTGCCTTTCTCACCTGAACTCAGACCTCGCCCTTCAAAGGTGATGGCCTTTTCTCCGTTCGAGGAATCGACAGTTGAATTCCCCTCACCGGAAAGCTTCTTCTGAACCGTCCCGACTCCGAATCCAATCCCCAATGCGGCGACTCCCACAATCAATCCCGGCAAGGCCTGCATGTCAGGATTGTGTGGAAGCGGGATAGCAAAGGCAAGGTGAAAGAGTAGCGCGTAGCTCCTGTCGATTGCAGAGAACAGGTCCAAATCACCCCGGCGGGCTTCGTCCCCCACTATGCGAGTGAAGTCTGCTTTTCAGTTTGGAAGGCCGGGTGTATTCCGCTAAAGTCCACCCAATGAAGCGAACCCTTTTCATCTTCCTCGCGTGTGTAATCTCTCTCGCCACCGCGGCCGACCGTCCTAACATCGTCCTCATCATGGCGGACGACATTGGCTACGAATGCCTTTCCTGTTACGGCAGCGAGTCAAATAAAACGCCAAACCTCGACGCGCTTGCTGCGAGCGGAATGAAATTCAATCACGCTCACTCTCAGCCTATCTGCACACCTTCCCGTGTGCAGATCATGACGGGGATCTACAACAATCGGAACTATGTAAAATTCGGCTACCTCGATCCGGCACAGACGACATTCGGAAATGTGCTTCGTGATGCGGGTTACCAGACCGCCATCGCCGGAAAATGGCAGCTCGAGGGCGGCTATGAAGGCGTGAAGAATTTCGGCTTCGACCGACATTGCCTCTGGCAACTGACTCGACGCCCCAGCCGTTATCCCAATCCCGGCCTTGAGATCGACAGAGTGGAAAAGGATTTCAAAGAAGGGCAGTTCGGTCCTGATCTGGTGAGCAACTATGTTTGCGATTACATGGCGGAGAAAAAGGGAGACGATCCATTTTTTGTCTACTACCCGATGATCATGCCGCATTGGCCTTTTGTCCCAACTCCTGACAGCGAGGATTGGGACCCAACGATGTGGCGGAATGAGAAAGGCGAACCGGGTGGTTACAAAGGCCCGGAATACTGGCCCGACATGGTCCGCTACACCGACAAGATGGTTGGCAAGGTCGTCAACAAAGTCGAAGCGCTGGGGATTCGCGACAACACGCTCATTATTTTCACCGGAGACAATGGCACCTACGAAAGCATTACAACAAAGATCAAGGGCAAGGACTACAAGGGCGGAAAGAGTTACATGACGGACAACGGAACTCACGTCGCCTTTCTCGCGAGCTGGCCCGGGAAAATCAAAGCAGGAACAAGCAGTGATGCGCTCGTCGATTTCAGCGATGTTCTTCCCACCCTCACCGGGGCCGCTGGAGTAACCACACCCGAAGGTCTCGATGGCAAAAGCCTCATGCCTGTATTCACCGGCGAAGGAGAACGCAACAAGGACCACATCTTCTGCTGGTATTCCCGGGACGGAGTCCGCGATAAAGCGAAGCAGTTTGTCAGGGATCAAAGATACAAACTCTATTCGGACGGGCGATTCTTTGAGACTGCTTCTGACTTGCTGGAGAAAAACCCGATCAAGAAAGACGGCATGAGCGAAGAACTCGCGGCACGTCACAAAGAACTAAAAGAAGCTCTCGTCGCGCACACCGCGAGAACGACAGAATACGATTCGGTCCAGAATGGGAAACGGGATAAGCTGGGAGCGAACAAGCCGAAAAAGAAAAAGGAGAAGAAGCCGAAGAAGAAAAAACCCGCCGCTCAATAGTCAGCAGCAGAATCGATTCTCCATGAACCAGCCGCCCCAAATCATGGGGATCGTCAATATCAATGACGATTCCTTTTCCGGTGATGGAACCCTGGATATTACTGCCGCTTTCGAGCAGGCAGTGAAGATGGTCGGAGAGGGAGCCGACATCATCGACATCGGGGCGGAAAGCGCTCGAACCAACCGCGAAGCAATTTCCGTAGAGGAAGAAATCGGTCGGCTGCTCCCCTTTTTAGATCGTTGTCAGGAGTTTCCCGCAAAGATTGCTGTGAACACCTGGCGTCCCCAAGTTGCTCAGGCAGTGCTGGAAACCGGCAAGGTCTGGATGATCAACGATATCGGCGGTCTCGATACAGATGCGAACGCAAAACTCTGTGCAGAGTTCGGAGCAGTGCTGCTGATCATGCACACAAAAGGCCTCCCCAAGGAACCGCACTTCGAGGAGACCTACACTGACGTCTGGAAGGATCTCGACGAATTCTTTGACTCAAAAATTGAACTCGCTCTTTCCACCGGTCTTTCCCCGGATCAGATCGTCCTCGATCCGGGTATCGATTTTGCCAAGCAGTGCTCAGACAATCTTTCCATCTATCGCGAACTCGAAAGCCTCACCTCGCGGGGATATTCCGTTCTATTGCCCGTTTCCAGAAAGACCGTGATCGGTGACGTCCTTCAACTTCCCGATCCCTCAAGCCGTGATGCAGGAACCGTCGCCTGCCTTGTCCGGGGCTTGCGGGCCGGAGCCAATATTTTCAGGGTCCACAATGTTGCTGCTGCTGCGCAAGCCAGTCAGGTGATCACAGCAATTCACTCCACTTCCTGATCCGGATCATCTTCCTCTTTCTTTGTCTTATTCACCCCGTCATCGATCGGCGCTTGATAGGTCAATCTTTGTTCCTGGATAACTGACATCTCCGGCTCACCGGTTTCGGGGTTATCAAAGAGAAACCCGATGTAGTGGATTGGTTTATCGATTTCGATCTCTCCCAGAGATTCCCCTTCGAACTGGATATCCACTTCATCTTCAAGCTCAACTTCGATCACCTGAGATCTGCGGCCAGCCAGGGTGAGCCTTTTCAACCCGGCTGTGATCTTCAGCGATTCGCGATTGGATAGAGAAACGAGACTGAGCTTCGCCCCTGGATTTCCGCCGAGTTCTCTGAAAATGGTAAACCTCAGTTTGGTCTCCTTTGATCCGTCGCGGTATTCCTTCTCTTCGTCAAAAAAGACGATGATAACATTTTTGCCATTCTCCACCGTAACACTCCCCCCCCTTGATCGAGGCTTGGCGGATTCATTGGCCACGGAGAATCGATAAATGTTAGGAATCAGCGCCACCACTCCGCTGGATTCACCTGTGGGCACCGGTTCGCCACCGGCCATGGATAGTCCTGCTACCTCGATGAAGCTCGGTGTTTTCAGCGAAACAAGATTCACCATTTGCAGAAAGCCCGCTCTCATTTTCGGCTGCCCGTCCTGGGAAAAGCCCGAAACCGAGACCGCGATAAGGATGAAAAGGAAAATACAAAGTTTCATAAGTGGGGACGCTGCAATTACAATTCGCGGGAAGACAGGATTTCCAGTTTCACATCTGAGACTCCTCCCCAACCGTCATGGGTAGGCCGGAGGAACACCTCGTAAACCCGCCGACTTCTTCCTGCTACCACGCCCGATTTGGCATAAACAATCTCGCCATAAGTAAAGATACGAAAGTGCCGACTCGAAAAAGTGGTCGTATTAAAAACCCGCGCAAAGGTCTCCTCCATTTCCGCGTCACTCGCCTGCCTCGGGAGGACTTCATGCTCTTCCATGAGTTGTGAGAGAACCCGCGCAAGATGAGAAGGGCTCAGGAACGGACGCGCCGTCATCAGACCGAGCGCAACTTTATGAATCTTGCCATCCGTGCCGTCGTTCAATCCGTTTTCAAGCGCCTGTTTATCAATCGGTTTCGTATTCTCCGGACCTTCCACCCGGTCCCCTTCCACCGGCAGGACCGCAGAGGAAGCAAAAGGCCCACGGAGAAGCGTTTCGATTTCAAATGCCGATGGCGCACTGTTGATATTCAAGTGGCCGTACTTTTGCTGATAAATCCCTTCAGCATGAAGGCCTGTAGGATAAATCAAGACATAGGGAAGATCCTCCGACTGCTCAGAACTGGGTGCCGAAGGAGGCGGCTGATGATCGCGCGGATCGTAATTTTCATAGAGCTCATCGCTGTCATCCACCCCTTTCAAATTCGTCCCTGTGAAACCGGTTTGAAAAATATCGAGCAACTGTGACGCTCGCATACCGGGACGATCAAACAGCCTATGTTCCGGTCGTCCGATTCGCAGTGTATTCCCCCCGCCCCACGCCTTTCCGGGCGCCGCATCGAGAGGGAGATTTCGAAGGTGGGTGTCCCGATGTTCATCAAACAACTGGGTTGATTGTTTGGTCAGGACGGAATCTCCCTTCCCAACCGGTCCGGCAATCCACATTACCGGGTCGTAGATATTCCCCAACTCTGTCACAGAAAAGAATCTACCCTCATTCGAAATTCTCCATGGAGCCAACTCCGGGTCGTTGTCGGGAGGCGTTAAAGCATCCGGCATCTGATCGTCTGTGGGGACAGAAGGAGGCACGTCGCCATCATACCCTCCATCGGGCCAGTCGCGCACCCTGGTCTCGTCTTTGTAGTAGTCCCGTCCCGCTTTATCCGTATCAAAATTTCGATAGCCCGGGCTCGCTTTCTTATCATAGGTCGCCGCTTCAAATGTCGACATCGAATAATAGGACATAAAGGGATCGCCGAGATGACTGCCAAACCCTTCGTTAAACCCGTAGGCCTTCCCCGCGGTAGCAGGAACTGTCATTCGCATAAAGTAATCCTCAGGCTCCATCACTTCCTTGTGACGCTTGAAGAAAAATCCGAAGCGAATAGGGTCAACTTCCATAAAAATCGGACGGTCGGCTCGACCAGATTGATCGATCTTTACATACTGGAAGGGTTCCGCACCGTCTTCGACGTACTCTTCGTCAAGTTCATCCATAATGGAAAGGTCGTAACCGGCCCGAACCGTCACCCTTTGCCTTCCTCTCAAATCCTGAATCACAGGGAAAGCGATCGGTGAATTTCTCGCTTTATCGATTTCCACGTCCCATTGAATCTTCCCGAAAGACCGAACCACGTAGCCATTCGGAGGCACTGTAATATCCCGTGGAATATCATAGGGCTCATCCAGGACTCGATAGATATTGTTGATATGGTGGGTTCTCAGATTCGATTTAAATTGGAATGGCTCCCGGAATCGAAACGATAACTTCGCCTGCTTGAGCTCGGCCGGCTTGTTGAAAGTGTTCCAAAATTCAGCGTATGGGGTCGCTTCAAACTCGATAATCCATTTTGATCCTTCATCCCGGTAACCAAGGTAGGCAAAGCGGACGAAAAACTCGTTGATCACACTGTAACTGTCGACGCCGCGAAACTTGATCTCCGGCTCGCTTACACTGGTTGTACTTCTGTTGTTGGATGGCTCTGAATCCTCGTCCGCGTAGTCAATCATGTTTGCCGCGAGCGTCCCGAGATAACTTTCATTGTAAGGAAGGCCGCCTCTTCTTTCCTGGCTGAACTTCGGAAGGTTACGACTAATAATTTGTACGAGTCCGCCCTCACCCTCATCAACACTAACCTCACGTTTACGAATATATTTGTTCAGATTGTAGCGGACCTCCCCTTCCTCTGGATACTCATGGCCATAGGGAATCTTCGGAGCAAAAACATAAGGTCGAAGCCCGAGGACAAAACGGTTCTCGTTCCTAATGCCCGGATCTTTCACATAGGAACCACCCGGAGCCAGCCAGTGACGCGAAGCGCTCAGAGATCCGGCGCGATAGTAAGGATGCTCGTCCAGCGCCAGTTGTGACGTCTCCCAGGGTTGCAGAATGATCTCTCTCGGAGAAAGGCCGGGGGCCACCTGATTTGTGAATCGCTGGCCGCGAAATACTTTGGGAAACTGCCATCCCAGTGGGTGATTTCGACCAAGCTCTATTCTGGCTCCCCGCGAGGAACTCCCTTCGGGAAGGGCACGGGAATCAAACGAGTTGTATCCTGGACGAATCAATTCGGTTCCCCCCAACCCGTCTTTTGCCGAATAATGATCTGTCCAACCACCGACCACGTCGACATTGGGAAGACCTTCCATGTCTTCAATCCAATAGGAATAACGCATCCGGAATTTATCACCCGGCTCCAACTCGGGCTCCTGAAAAACCGTTTCCGGAAATCGGTTTTCCGCGACCATGGATCCGGACTCATCCAGGTGAGTAAGGCCAAAGGTCTCGATCTGACCCTCTTCGGTATCCCCGTCAAAGAAGACTGCCGGACCGGCGATCGACTTAGATGCCAAAGTAGGAGTATCCGTCACACTGATATTCGGCATTCGAACGGACTCACTTCTTCCACCGGAAAATAGAGGAATGTGAGTGAGTTCGTCCTCCTCCACTTTAGTGAGAAAAGTATAACGGGATTTCTCCGAAGTACCGACACTGTCTTCCATCAGCGAAGACACGATGTAATCATCATTGTCCGTTAAAGCCTGGAGCAAATTCCGGGCATCTTCAAAGGCAGCCCGCTCCGCCAGATCCGCACGCGTCGCCGAGAGCCTGTATGCGCTGACTTTCTCTTCGTTTCGGGAAATGGAGAAATAGCTGATCGTCAGCAGAACGACCGCGCCCAGAAGAATCAAGGTAGTGATCAAAGCCGCTCCACTGTTTTCAGGGCGATGAGTCCGTTTCATTCAATGATAGCGTTGAGTTGAACCCGCAGGTGAAAAGTGTGTAAATTTTGCTCGATGACCTCCCTCTGCGGAGACCAGTTGTTCGGGTCCGTATCGGTCCAGTCGACGATCCAATCATCCGGCCCCTTCAATCGTCGCGCTGCAGACTCCTTGATGATAGACAAGGTAATATCGATAAAGTCCGGCCGGACCAAAGCCGGCCAGTCATCGGCTTCACTTTCCAACTTTAAATACTTGTTCATGTCGGCGGCGTCCAGATTTTCATACTGCCCCGGCCCAATCTGAATTTGACGATAAGGTTTAAGCTCAAAACGCACCACGTTGTGAGCTATGGGTTCATCAGGAAAGACCGTGTCGTGAATCTCGTCTTTTGGATCCTCCCAATTAGAGGCCATTCCGCGTAAGGGATAGAGAGTTGGGGGAGGAGATGGCAAAAAATCAGGAACTGGATTCTTCGGCCAGGGCTGTATGGCAGTCTTTCCCTCGAAATCATCCTCGCTGCTGATGAAGCGCGAGAAAGTATACGGAAGCTCGCTGTTCGCAAATTTCCCCAGCCTGACTTTTGCCCGGTTCTTCGAAGATAAGGGACGCGCGCCACCTCCGTATTCGTCAAACGCATCATTAACCTCGTTGGAGACCGCCATCACCAATCCACTGGCGTATCCTTGTTTCATCAGGCTGTCTCCTACCCGGTAGTGCCGATGCAGGCGCATACTGCCGCGCCGCTCACCCGCGATGGGCGAATCGTAAGTGTAGGCGACATAATACCCGACGAGACTGGCGTGAGCCATCGCCTCCCATGACACAGCCTTCTCTGAAACCGAAGCCGGCACCTCGCTGCGACGGGAGCGATCATAAGAAACGCTGAACTGCGCATCGATCGGCAACTTGGCAACGAACACCATGGAATCGAAATGCGGATGGCCATTTTGAAAACTCCGCGGCTCCGACAATCCAATGCCTTCTTTGCGATTGATCTCAATCAGTTGAAAAATTCGATTTTCAAAGTAGTAGCGCTGAATGTTAGGAACACTCGCAGGTAAGGGTGGCAGATTTGCATACCTCTCCGTAACAGCGGATCTCAAGTCATTCTGAATCCAGTCCAGCGACACCTGAGTCGCGACCACGTTTTCGGATCGGTCCACCCCGCCCCGAAACTTTTTCATCGTCAACTCAAGGGCCGAAGAGAGCATCAGAACAATGACGGAAAGCAGAACCATTGAGGTCAAAAGCTCCAGGAGGGAATATCCCTTTGCCCCATGCCTGACCGGCGCTGTCGGTCTTTGCATCATAGTTTTCCGGCCAGTACGGTCGTCAGCTTATGACGACTTCGATTTGGTTTTGAAGTAAAAGCCGGCGCCTCGACAAACAGAGTAACTCTGTACATAGGAGGCGCTCCCTGATCCATGGAGAAACCTGACTCTCCGCCCTCAACTTCGATTTTCGTCAGGTAAAAGATATCCGTCTCCGTGGATTCCATCCCCAGATCAAACTCCTCCACCGACAGGGTCCTTAGCAATAATCCATACCGATCAAATGCCAGGTATACTGCCGTTTTTTTCTTGGGAGCCGGAACCGGAACTGTCTCTTATACACATCTGACGCTGCCGACGAAGAGGATAGTGTAGAT
>CAJXQE010000152.1 GCA_913058215.1 uncultured Verrucomicrobiales bacterium | reverse complement strand
GGCTCGGAGATGTGTATAAGAGACAGCTTAACGCTGTCTCCCCCTCTCGCGCAACTGCCGGATTCTCCAGAATGCGCTTTCCCCTGTTTGTCGGGAGAATTGACGTAAAGATTCGTGAAACAGCTGTCCTTTACGCTAACGCTCACCCCACAAAAAAAGCCCCACCTTTCGGCGGGGCTCTTGTTGAATTGATTAATCCGACGGAAAACCGCCGGATGGAAGAAATCAGTCTTCCTTCATTTCTTCGGCAGCTTCAGCACCGCGCTCGGCCATGGCAGCCTTACGGCTCATCTTAACGCGTCCGCGTTCGTCGATGCCGATACACTTGGCGTAAACCATGTCGCCGACTTTGACGATGTCTTCGACCTTATCGACGCGGAAGTCCGCGAGCTCGGAAATGTGGATCATGCCGTCTTTACCCGGAAGCACTTCAACGAAGGCTCCGAAGTTCGTCGTGCTGACCACTTTGCCGTGATAAATCTTATGGATTTCGATCTCAGCTGAAACACGTTCAACCAATTCGATAGCACGTTGAAGGGCTTCTCTATGAGCGGCATAGATGCTGACAGTTCCATCATCAGTGATGTTGATGTCTGCACCGGTTTCCGCCTGAATGCCTTTGATGTTTTTGCCACCAGGTCCGATGAGTTCACCGATTTTCTGAGGATCGATTTTCAAAGTCTCGATACGCGGAGCGTGCTCGCTGAGTGCAGCAGGCTCGCTGATCGTAGCATTCATGACATCAAGGAGATCCATTCGGCCTTGTTTGGATTTGTCGATTCCTTCGAAAAGAATGTCGAGTGGAATACCTGGAAGCTTGAGATCAAGCTGGTAACCGGTAACACCTTCGGTGGTTCCACAGAGTTTGAAGTCCATGTCGCCGAAGAAATCTTCACTACCGATGATGTCGATAATGGTGACGTAGCGTTTCATTTCTTCGCCGTCCATCTCAGTTACAAGACCGCAGGAAATACCGGCAACTGGACGTTTCAGTGGAACACCCGCATCGTAGAGGGACATTGAACCGGAACAAACCGAAGCCATTGAAGTGGAACCATTGGACTCCATCACTTCACTGGAAACACGGATCGCGTAAGGGAATTCCTCTTCGCTCGGGATTACTGGAAGAATGGAACGCTCTGCAAGCGCACCGTGTCCAATTTCACGACGATTCATGCCACCCATCCGACCGGTTTCACCGACGGAAAATGGAGGGAAGTTGTAGTGAAGGATGAAACGCTTCTGGTCTTCACCACCAGCGTAGTTGTCGAGGTATTGCTTCTCGTCGGCAGGTGCCAGAGTCGCAATCGCAAGAGCTTGAGTTTCACCACGGGCGAAAATCGCGGTTCCGTGTGTGCGGGGCATTACTGAAATCTCAGCATGCAATGGACGGATGGTGTCTTTGTCACGGCCGTCGCAACGTTTGCCCTGGTCGAGAATACTGATGCGGAATGCTTTTTTCTGAACAAAGTCAAAAGCCTGACCCATGTCGAAATCAGTCGCTTCAGGATGTTTCTCCAGAATAGCGGTCTCCAAATCCTTGCGAAGAGCACCTGTTGCTTTGGCGCGCTCAACTTTGCTTGGCTTGTAAATCGCGTCTTCGATGCGATCACCAATGACTTCGTAAGCGATGTCGAGGAGTTCCTGCTTGGCGGTAAGGAGTTCAACTTCACGTTTTTCTTTACCAACCTTTTTAACAAGCTCTTCCTGAGCATCGAGAATTGGCTGAATAGATGCTTGAGCAAAGGTCAAAGCTTCTTTGAGCTTCTCGTCAGGGACTTCTTCCCCGGCACCTTCGATCATGATGACCTTGTCACGCACACCGGCGTATACGAGATCGAGGTCACTCTCGGCGCGCTCATCGAAAGTTGGGTTCGCAATGAACTCACCATTCACGAGTCCCACACGGACAGCAGCAAGCGGTCCAGCAAACGGGATATCGGAAATCGCGAGAGCAGCGGAGGCTCCGTTCATGCTGAGAATATCGGAATCGTGGATTGCATCTGCACTGAGAAGCAAAGAAACGATCTGTGTATCGTAGAAATAACCTTTAGGGAAAAGCGGACGCAAAGGGCGATCCGTCATCCGACAGGTGAGAATTTCTTTTTCAGTTGGGCGACCTTCACGTTTGAAGTAGCCACCTGGAAAACGGCCGCAGGCAGCCGCTTTTTCTTTGTATTCAACGGAAAGCGGGAACCAGTCCTGACCTTCACGGATTTTAGTTTGCGAAACAGCAGTCACCATCACGACGGTATCTCCGACCTGAACAGTTACAGCACCATCGGCAAGCTTACCCATCTTGCCGCTTTCGATTTTCATTTCATGCGCGCCGACCTGGCACGTTACGTTTTCTATACTCATAGTTTTTTACTTATTTGGTTTAAAAATTTGTTTCGGGATTTCCCCGCCTTTACAGACTATCCGAACTCCATTGGTGGAAATTCGTATCCCCTTCTTTTTTCATTCGTGGAAAAGAGATTCTCCATGAATTGGCTTTGGATCCAAGGGAATGACACGAATTGTGACAATATCCGCTCTTGCCCCTACCAATCGACCCAAGAGGATCAATTCGAACACCCATCAGGGTTGAATCGAAAAAAGCGCCGGAGTGCGGCGCTTTCTCAGAAAAGGAACTATCGACGAAGACCCAAAGACTCGATCACTTTAAGATAGCGATCATTCTGGGTTCTTGCGAGATAATCAAGAAGCTTACGACGACGAGCCACCATGCGAAGAAGGCCGCGGCGCGAAGAAAGGTCTTTTTTGTTACCTGACATATGATCCGTCAGGTGAACGATACGCTCTGTCAGACGTGCGATTTGAACATCTGCACTTCCGGTGTCGGTATCATGGAGCTGAAGATCAGCTGATTTTGTGGTTGTTTCACTCATTGAACTCAATACTTGGGGCATCACCTTGATGCGATAAAATTTGTCTGTTTTGTTTCGGCGGCAATTCAATCACATTTCGAGACAGATGCAATGGAAAATGTCTGAATTGTAAGGGTTTTTCTCGAAATTAATCGACGACGGAAGCGTCTTAATTTCGTAACTTGTTAAAGATGCCAATCCCTGAAGAAAAGCCCCCGATTCCCGATACCATGCCGGTAATGGTTTTGCAGGGTGCAACCCTCTTTCCCCACGGCCTCCTTCCCCTCTGCATTTTTGAAGAGAGATACCGGGAATTGTTGTCATTTGCGCTGGAAACAGACCGGATGTTCTGCATTGGCAATGTTCTCCCCGGAGTTGATCCGGAAAAACATCCTGATCCTGTTCATCACCTCACCACGGCCGGATTAATCCGGGCCTGTGTCACTCATGAAAACGGAACATCTCACCTGATGCTCGCCGGAATGCAGCGGGTCGAAATCGTTGGATGGGAAGAGTTGGAGCCTTTCCGAATCGCAAGAATTGTCCCGCAGCCCTGCCTTCTTGAAGAAGACTGCGAAGTTTCAGAGATGACCCTGGAGGTAATTGATCTCTGCGAAAAAATCACCAAAAGCAATTCTGTAGCTGCCTCAGCCAATCTTTCCGGCCACCTTAGGGGAATCAAATGTCCTGCCACGATCACCGACATTGTGGCACAGAACTTCGTGACCGATTCAATGTTGCGGCAGCAATTGTTGGAAACCCTCAATGTCCGCGACCGCCTCGCTTCCCTCGTCCCTTGCCTCTCGATGATCGCATCCGGCGACAAAAAGTGAGAATAGAGAGGGATGTCTGCCAGTTCAGCGCCGGAACGACCGCAAAAGCTGCTCCTGAACGCCCAAAACATTTTCCCAGCGTCGAATACAAAGATCCGCGAGAAAAAGAGCGAGAAAAACGACTAACAACATGGGCCAGAGCTCCACATATCGGGAGACATTGGTGCCAGTCAGCTCAAGGGTATCCCCGGCCGATGCCAAATACTGACCGCCGGTCATTTCGCTCGCCTTTTTCAAGAGGTCCTCATTGATCCTCCCGGACGCCACTTCCCCGCTTGGATTGTGAACGTGGCCCGCCGAAACCATCTGAGCGCCTGCCCGGGCCCGAACCAAATACACTCCGGGATCCGTCGGACGAAAATCCCCCTCATACCAACCCGGCCCCTTCTGATCCAGAGGCAGTGTCGAAATTGCCCGCATTCCTGATCCCAGAGCGTTCGACGGAACAAAATACACATCGGCCTCCACTTTTGCGCTGTTGCGGCGGGTTCCCGCGTCTTCGGCCAGATCCACGGCAATACTGACATTCTCGCCTTTCTCCTCGAGGCGAAGATCCATGTTCAAACCTTGAGGCGCCCGGGCCGTTTCCCGCAAAATTTGAGACCAGAGCTTGCTGTATCCGGGCCAGTCAGCCACCCAGAGCGCTGCCCAGCGAGATTTACAATCAGATGTGAAGGCCGTGACCTTTCCCAATCCGAAGCGCCAGTGTGCGAGCAGTGGATCACCGGTGTCCGTGACCAGGGGAATCTGTGAAGTCGATTTACGATTGGTTTTCACATAACCGAGAAGTGGAAGAGCTTCCCCATCCACCCAGTCTTTCAACATGGGATGCTTCTCCACCAGTTTCGGCTCAAAGGCTTCCTCACGAATCATCCGCCCTGTGTGGATCATGGTATCCTGAGTAAAAATGCGGGTGATCGCAGTCGGATCCATCGTCACGTAGCTCTGCCCGCCACCTGCAGCAGCAATCGCCTGCAACAATCCCACCTGCGCTCCAGCTCCCACGGCAACTGTGGAAATGGTGATCCCTTCCGCATTGCATTTCGAGGCAAGCGCCTGGTAGCCCTGACCGGAGGTCTGACCGTCAGTCAAAACGATCATGTGTTTGATCTTGGCTTTAACCGCATTCAGCTCCGCTTCAGCCTCGACCATACCGGGATAAATGTTGGTTCCGCCACCCGATCCCAGAAGCGAAATCTGATTCGCGATCGCACTGGTCGATGTGACCTTCGTCATGGGAACGACGGTGTGGACCTGCGAATCGAAGGCGTAAATGCCGATGTAATCTTTGTTGGAAAGCAGCTCCGTAGTCGCGATCGCTGCGGATTTACAAATCTCAATCTTCTGGCCCGACATCGATCCCGACCGATCCATTACCAGCGCCAAAGCAGAAGACTGCTGCTCTTCCTGATCAGGGGCCTTCAGTTTCACCGGAAGGATTTCTTCAATGGGTGTCCGGTAATACCCGCCGACCCCGAAAGAATTCATCCCGCCTATCATTACGAAGCCACCTCCGAGTTTTTCCACGTAGTCGCGAATGATCGTCATCCGCGAATCTCCGATCCGATGCGCCGCAATATCTGAAAGAATCAGGCCATCGTAGCCTGCGAGTTCCTGCAGGGCATTGGGCAAACCTTCAGGGCTGCGAACGTCGAGCCGAATCCCCTCACGATTCATCGCGTCGACGAGATATCGGGACTCGCCTTCCTCACCTTCAACATAAAGCAGCAAGGGCTTTCCACGGACGTCAACAATCGTCAGGGCTTCATTGTTCTCCGGAATAGCATCACGCCCCTCGAACCCTTCAATAACGACTCGAAAATTGTAGATGTTCCGCTTGTTAGGAACCCTCAAAAATGTCTCGGTCAATGTCTCACCGGCAATAACCTCCACCTTCTTACTCTCAACTTCGATACCATTTTCAAAGAGTCGTATTTCAGCGGGACCGGACAGAGAGCCTTCAATGGTGGCCTCCAGATTCAAACTCGCCCCTTCATTGAGACGCGACTGGGAACTCAGCAATTTTGTTACCCTTACGTCCGGTTGGACTTCCCCTGCAACGCCAATGGTATGAATCTTGATACCGGACACTGCGGCTTCCCCGGCCACAGCCAGAAGAGAACCCTGCGTCTCCACTCCGTCACCAACCACTACGACATGACGCGAAGACCCGCTTGGAAAAATCCCGTTGGCAAGACGGATCGCTCTCTCAAAGTTAGTTGCCGCCCCGATCTCATCCAGGAGTTCCTCGCGGGGTTTCTCAAAAAGCGAATCCGCATCCTTCCCGGGAGCAAGAAGCAACTCCCCTTCCCGTCCGGCAGCGACGTATCCAATCGATGAAGCGCCGGAAAGCCCGTCACGAATTTCAGCGACGGTTTTGTAAACTTCTGCCACCCCGCTAGGCCCGAGGCTTCGTGAATGATCCATCACGAAGACGACCGACTGTTCGCGGCTCGTGATCAATCTCGCAGGAGAGGCAATGCAAAGCAGTGCCAGAAGAATCATCAGAGAACGCACCACCAAAAGGGCACGGCGACGCAAAGAATGCATCGGATGAGTGGAACGGGCATCGAACCACACCAGCAAAGCGATCGCCGGAATAGCGAGAAGCAATATTTTCGGGTAAAGCCAGTCCATCCTCTTTTAGTAAACCGCAAAGCGGTGAAACAACAAACTTTCGACAATCAGGACCAGCAGTATCACGGCAAGCAGAATATTCTTCAGATTTCCGGCCACTCCCTCTTTTACTTTGAAATACTCAGCATCCGAATCGGCTTCCTCGCTCTTAGCTGATATATTCGATTCTGCAGCCGAGAGAAGGTGAGAGGTTCCTTTATTTCCAGAATCTGTTTTCCAAACCCCGATCCGATCCATTTCCACAAGATTTGATTTCAATGGTATTCGCTGTTCCCGCATTTCCCCGTCTCTCCATTCCGACCAGGTGATACTTTCTCCGTCTACAGGAACAAACTCCCCCGCAGAATACTGACTGACCGAATTCCCGGCTCGATCTCCGTTTCCATCAATACACCAGAGCAGCGAATTCCCGACCAAAAGAGGAAATGCTGAGGTTAATGGCAACTGCTCGGATATTCCCGGCGAAAACCCCATCACCACGACTCGTTGCCCTTTGTATTCCCCGGCGGCGAGAACCGGCTCGTTCCCCGCAATCCATAAAGGCTCCAGCGAACCCTCTGTTTGGAAAACTGCAGTTGCTGTCACCGCGACCCGACTGCTCGTAACCCGAAACAGTACAGGATGCTGCTCGTTCCCAACCCGAACGGAATCGTAAGGAACCGGATCTTCCAACTGTGCCGCCAGAACCGGCCCGAGACTCCCCGGAGGATTAATGACGACAACCGGCATATTTTCCGGCCATTCATCGGGAAGCCAACCATCAAAAATGACTGCGTCGACAGGTTCGCTGAGAGGCCAGGCATCCGGCGTCCCTTTCAGTAATTCCAGATTCCCATCCTCCTGAATGGCCGACAATGCGAAACGCGTAAACGGATCTTCCGTTTCATCGGGACGAATCCACGCTGCCAAAACCGGACTTGAATCAGGAAGCGGAACCAGGACCTGATTATCGAGCGGGAAATCATCGTCCTCGCAATTCAATTCCAGGCGCAGCATCTGATTCTGAGATCCCCCCACCTTAAATGTGAATCCGGAATCCTCCCCGGGATCCAGTTCAAATTCTCGGAACTGACTTGGCATTCCTCCTATATTCACATTCAGCCTTCCCTTTATCGGGGCGGGAGCGGCTTCGTTAAGACTGACTTGAACGTAGGCATCGTATTGCGAATACTCCATCGTTACGGGCCTGATCTGAAATGCTGTGATGCCCGGGTTGGACACTTCATCCAGAGCCAGGTTCAATTCCCTTAATTCCAAACTGTCCGGATTGGCGTCCCGATCAAAAACCGAATCGCTGGCGTGCCAGATTACGGCTGGTGGTTCCAGTGAAGCAATACTCTTTGCCGACTCCAATGCCGCTCCTGCTTTATCCGCTATGGGTCGAATACGAACCGATTCCAGCCTGGAAATCAATTCCCGACGTTTCAAGGTGCGAGGTTGCACAATCTCGGGGCGATCATCGTAAGCAATCAAGGCCACGCCAACTTCTTCGGGAATGTCTTTGAGACGCTCGTAAAGAATCCGTTTCGCTTCAGCGAGCCTCGTTTCCCCTTCTTCATTTTCCACAGCCATCGAAGCCGAGCGATCCAGTAATATCACGACCGTACGGAAATCACCATTATCCCTTCCTGACAAAACCATTCGGGCCAGAGCGATGACTGCCGCTACCAGGACAATCGCCGTCAGCAGAAAAGAGAGCCACTTCTTCAATCGACGCAGCCAGGCGGATTCCTGATGCTCCCGGGCAAGCGTTTTGAAAAACACCAGCGTACTCACATTCACCGTCTTCGACTTTCGACGAAACAGGTAGAGCATCACGGGAATGATCCCGAGAAGCAAAAGGTAAAGAAAGCTGGGTGAAAGGAACTGCATCTAGTCTGTCTGCAAGTTTTCGATATTCAGTGTTTCAGCTTCCGGAAGAAAGTGCGGACCCGCGACTCAGTAAATCCAGGAAAAGCTCGTCGAAGGGATAATCCGTTCTCCATCGCTGGTAGTCAATCTGGCGGGACTGACAGGCGTACTCGATGTCATGAATAAACTCCTGATAGCGAGCCTCATAGCGCTTGCGATCGCGGGGAGTGAACCAGAGTCGACGTTGCTCCTGAGTCTCGACATCGATCAATTCAATCTCGCCGTCGAGGTCGGGCTTTTCCTCCCACGGGTGATGAACCTGGATGAAGTGGACCTCTCCCGGCCAACCTGAAGCGTGGTGAATCGCTTCTTTCGCTTCATCAACACTCTTTCCGTAGAGATCCGAAATCACGAAGATGATTCCATAGCGACGACGCGAGGGCTGAAACTCTCGAAAGCATTTTTCGAGATCGGTGATTCCCCCAAACTCCAGGTTTCGGGCAAAATCGAGGACCCGCTGCAGGTTCCCCAGTCCCTTCAGTGGAGGTGGTGGATCTCCGACTTGCTCACCGATTTCATAAAGGCTGACGCGATGGTTCCCAACCAGTCCCATGTAGGAAAGCGCGACCGCAAGTTTCAGGGAAGTGATTCGCTTGTCCGCAAAAGGCTCTGCCATCGAGGCACTGGTATCGACGACGATATGGACATGAAACTCCTGAATTTCCTCGTAAAGCCGAATGAAAAGACGGTCAAGCCGGGCATAGAGCCGCCAGTCAATCGCACGGTAGTCATCCTTCGCAGTGTAGTTGCGATAGTCCTTAAATTCCCGTGTAAAACCACTCGCAGGCGTCGACTGAATCCCTTTCTTCTTAAGCTGCTTTCTTTTCCTCAGGCGAAGGAAAAGCGCACGAAGTCGATCCAAAAACTCTGCATCAAAGATCTCGTCTTCCGTTTGGGTCGGCTGGTCAGTCGGCATTGGGAGAAAAATAAAGCTTACTGCTGCGCACCGGGTTGAACATTCTGCTCCCCTGGATCCGGAGTCGCCGGAGAAGCAGGCAAGGATTCAACTGCGACCGTTTCAGCGGAAGGGCGACCGAAGGCTACAAGACTGTTGCCTCCGAAACCGGTCACATAGATTCCGCGGCCAACAATATCCTCAGAGGAATAGCAGAAAGATGGCTGCCCCGGACCGCCAGATCGAATATTCCCCTGCCATATTCGCGACAAATCCGTGTTGCTATTCTCATTCATCAAATCGCGTTGCTCCAGGTAGTCGAACAGCTCCTTCGGCCACGGCCACTCTGCGATCTGTCTTCCCGAAAATGAATTCAATACACGGACCCCTTTGGTCCCGCGAACGACAACCCGGGTGCCGGCGACCGCCCCTCGCAAACCCTCAGGTGCCCCTAGAGTCGCAAGCGGATGGGAGAATGTCTCGCCTTGAAGAAAATCGACATGAACGAGTTTCCCTTTAGAAATGAACCAGGCATGATTTCCTGTGCTCCCTAAGAATACGCCTTCCGCAGGCAAGCGGGATGAAGCAAGAGGCAAGCGAAGAGACACCCGGCGAATTCCACCGTCTTCCATCAGCCAGAGAAAGCCGTCACTCAACTCACCCATCGCTGGAATTCCTGCACGCAAGCGTTGCTGAGCCCAATAGACAGCAGGAGCTACGAATCGCATGGAACGGTCAGGATCCACAGCCTCGAGGCCGCCGTGACTTCCAGCCCTGCTGTTTAAATAGTCGATGAGTTTCACATCCGGTGTGACAGCCTCCCCGGAATTCCCCCTCTTCCAATCCGCATCCTCATCGCCATCCGACAGCGTGGTGGATACAAGTTGGACTTCACTCTCTTCCGACAGGTTTTTATCCTCGCGGATAGTAATCGGAAATGCGTTGGCCGCACTCTCCCTGAACGTCCACAGATCGTTTCCTGTCTTCAAATCCAATACGGCCGTGCTTAAGCCGTAGACAAATATTTTCCCCTCTGAGACTGAAAGACCTGAATTCAGTGAAAACAGAATTGGCTCATCATCAGGCTCCTCCAGTTCCCTGTTCCACTGCAGTTTTCCACTCACAGAATCGAAGCCACTGACCTGATTTCGTCTCGGCTCAAAAACTACTAGCAAATTCCCGCTTAAGGCCAATCGAGTTTCCGGCCAGGCACCCACCGGAGGTGTGTAGACCGAACCACTGGTCGATTTCCTTAAGGCCGTCCTCCAAACCATTTCGCAGTTATCCACCGTGTAGGCACCGATTCCGTTTTCAACCGCGGTAAAAAACAGCTCACCATCCGTCAGGAAATCCCGAACGAGCTTCACCTTTCCTACCGGTTTCAATTCGGTAACTATGCCGGGATTTTGGAAAGACACTTCAGGCATTTCCTCACCCGGGACACCCGGATTCTCTTTCCACATCAACTTCCCGCTTGCCGCATCCACCCGATAGAACTGCCCGCGATCGTCGAGAACCACAATGCTTTCCCCGGCAGCCCGACTTCGCAGTATCTCAGTACCGGGATCCACCTCAAAAGCCCATGCCATTTCCGGCGCCTGGAGAAGCGACTCAGCTCCGCTAATTAAGGGGGAAAGAGGCCGCACCACACTGTCGGTCACCAATCCTGCCACCGCTGTCGGCGAAAGTGCCAATCCATCAGGAAAAACCACCGGATCACCCTTTACGTTCATCTTCTTCAACTCGGCAATAAAGACCTGCGCCTGATCGACTCGACCTGTCGAAGCCATTACATAAGCACGAGTCCACTTTGACCATAGATGATCCTGACCTCCCGTGGCTTCTCGATCCACCGCATCCAGAAGTGGCAGAACGCTTTCAACCTGATCGGATTCCCCATTCGAAAGCACTGAGGCCACGGATCGCCAGTAGGAATCCAGCAAATGCCGACTCAAGGCTTTCCTCGTCGATTCCCGCAAGTTCAGCGAGTCCACATCTTCAAGAAGCGAGCGGACCACGGCCCGGAACTCTTTCTCATCCCCTTCTCGAACCAAAAGCGAAAGTCGACGTTCCCAGCTGAATACATCGCGCGGCTCCAAGGCAGTGATCGCCGCGAGGACGTCAATTGCCTTGCCTGCGAATCCAAACTCCAGGATCGGCTCAACTGCATCCCGAAGCAGCTCAATGGAGGTGACTTTTGAGAAATCCAGAACTCCGAGGATTTTTCCAGCCAGATCCAGCCTTCCCGCCCGGTCGTAGACCAGGGCCAGCTGCAACTCGTAATTCGCAGCCCTTTCCGGATCTTCGACAGCAAGAAGTTCCAGTTGATCCTCAACTTCCCCAACTTTATCCGAGTCCTCTTCCATCGAAGAAACCAGCAGTTGCCTCAGTCTGATCTTTAAAGCTGTAGAAATGCCTTTGACTGCGAGCTGCGATTGGATTGCGTTCGACACCCGTTCCGACATCCGCCGCCTTCCAGCCAACTCACACAAAGCAAGAAACCGATCGATCCGCTTGGGTGTCCAGTCTTCCCCGGAATAGGCAAAGCGTGCCTGTTCAGAATCAAAAAACTGATCTTCGCGCTCGAAGAGAGCCGTTGATTCCAGGGCGGCTTCCAGCCATTGGGAATAACGAGGAGTGGTATCTGCCAGTCTTCGCACTTGATCGATTCTATCCGAAGCTGCATCCGCATCTCCGATTTCGCCGAGAACACGAATATGAAGAAGCCCGGCTTCAAAAAGCTCTGGATTGATCTTCAAGCGAGCGGTCAGAATACGATTTGCATCTACCAGAAAATCGTTCTCAACCAAAAACCCGACAAGATCAATCAGGTTTTCCACATTCGCATTTTCCACATCCAGGCCGGCGAAAAGGTCTGTGGTCGAAACGTGATCATCCAAGCTCAAATAGACTTCGGCCAACTCGCGAACAACATCGAGGCGCCCCGGATTCTTTTCGACGAACGACTTCAGTAATCCGGCAGCCGGTTGCAGCTTGCCGAGCGCCTGAAGAAAGCGGGCGGTCTCCAGTATCAGACCGGAACTTTCCTCTGAATCCTGCCCCGCCAGAACTGCTCTTAAATCCTGTGTGGCATCTAGATCCTTGCCCAAAGCATAACGGACTTTTACCAACTCCAGCCGGAGATCCCCTCGATCAGGATTCACCTCGAGCCGCTCTTCCAAATACTGCTCAAATCGCTGATAATCAGCATGAGCCCGAAGCTCTTTGATTGCCTTCGCTTCCAGCAGTTCAGACTTTGGCAGTTCAATGGAGCTGTCCGCCAGGAGATCCGCCGCGTCTCCGCGCTTCTCATTCGCAATCAGCATTTCCGCCATATCAAGAATGGCTGATACATCCTGAGGATTCTTCTGAAACTTATCCCTCACAGTTTTCAGCATCGCTTCCCTCTCAGCCTTCGAAGCCAACACACTGACCCGCTGACTCATCACCTCGCTGCGACGCCAGTGATCAGGAGAAAGCCTTGCAAGAACCGCATCCAATCTGCGGCCCGCAGCCTGCCGGTTTCCGAGTTCTGCTTCTGATTTGGCAGAGAGCACCTCCGCCTCAAGCCCTGACTCTGGATCGAGCGCCCCTTCTTTTGCTTTTGAAAGGGCAGAGAGACTCAATTCCCAAAACTGGTAGCGCTGCATCAATTGAGCCAGGACCAAAAGCGATTCGGGGGTTTGCCCATCTTCATCAATCAGCTTCTGCAACTGTGCCGTTGCCAATTCCCGACCGCCCTCTTTAGACCTTTCCAGCAACTCATCAAGCCACTCAGAGCGACGAGCGGGGTTCGTCTGCAAATCAATTGCCCGCGACAATGCTTCCAGGGACCGCGGATCAGAATTCTCATCCAGAAACTGATACAAAACATAGTGAATCGGGGCGAAGTCAGGATACAACTGAACTGCCGTGGCTAATTGCTGTTCCACCCCGGGTTGTTCAAGTAGGCGAAGCACGCGAACTAAAACAACTTTTGCCCCGACATCATCCGGAAACTGAGCAATATGAACTTGATAGAGCGAAATCAATTCATCCGAACGACCGGCATTTTGATAAAGACGAACGAGCGCATCCAGAGGTGACTCAACAAGAGAATCGTAGTGCAGTGCCGTCCGCAATTGTAGGGACTGATCCTGAAATCGCTCTTCCGATAGGTCGGACTGAGCGACGACAATGCCGTTGAACAGGAGAATTACTCCCACTGCCCATGCAGCCAGTTTCTGTTTTACCGTCCTCAAACCTTCAACGTTCCTAAGCCCGATTATGCTTGAGCCGGAGTTGGAACCTCATCAATCACCTCCTGCACCAACGCGTCCACATCCTGAGACTCGGCTTCGCCCTGGAAATTCAGAATCACCCGGTGTCTCAGTGCAGGAAGAGCGACCCGCTTTACATCATCCGTTGAAACGGCAGTTCGGCCTTCGAGAGCACATTGGATTCTAGCTCCGCGAATCAGAGCCTGCAAGCCCCGGGGACTCGCCCCATAGCTAACATATTTCCCAACTTTCTCTGCCACATTCTCCGTCTCCGGATGGGTCCCTAAAATTAACGCAGCTGCATATTCAGTGATGTGATCCGCCACCGGGACATTCGCAACATTCTTCTGAAATTTCACGAGTTCATCACCGCTGATTACGCCCTTTAAATCCGGAGCATCAAAACCGGATGTCCGTTTTGAAATCTCCACCAATGTCGCCTTATCCGGAAACGGGACCCGCAGTTTGAAAAGGAAGCGATCGGCTTGCGCTTCAGGAAGCGGATAGGTGCCTTCCATTTCCATCGGATTCTGCGTCGCCATCACGAAAAAGGGCGAGGGCAAATGCATCGTATCGCCGCCGGCGGTAACAGATCCTTCCTGCATCACCTCAAGCAACGCGGCCTGGGTTTTCGGAGTGGCACGATTGACCTCATCGACGAGAACCAAATTGGCAAAGACGGGGCCCTTTTCGAAATGCATCATCCGGCGTCCGTCATCATTTTCATTTACGATATGCGTTCCGAGAATATCGGCGGGCATCAAATCCGGCGTACATTGAATCCGCCCCGGCTTGAGTCCCATCACTTTTGAAAGCGTCTGAACAAGGAAAGTCTTTCCGAGCCCCGGAACGCCTTCCAGCAGAATGTGACCGCGTGCAAAGACAGAGATCAGGACATCAGTCAGTAGCTCATCGTAGCCGACAATCGCCTTCTGGATTTCAGATTTCATGTCCTGAAACCCGGCCCGGAATTGCTCCAGGTCCTGTTCCAGATTTTCGTTTTCGTTCATACCTTAGATAAAGAAATTGGTGGGGAAATTCGCACATGCCCATCCCCGCGCGCTACAGTAGGACGGGAAGCCTTTCACGTCCAATTCAGGACCAATGATTCTTCATTGCGTGATGAAGGAAAATTGGTGACGGAAAAATCGTTATAATCATCAAAGATTGCGGTCTTTCCAGTTAAGATTCTCCGCCTGTTTCGGAAGGCGGCCAGGAACCGGCCTCACTCGGCGAACAAAGTCTACAAATTCACTTTTCCGTCGGCTTCTCGAACTCTTTCCGGAGGGCCGAAAAATAACGCAGCACGTGATTCCTTCGGGACATTGGAAGCGGTTGGCCATCCAGCGCCTGTTCTTCGACAGCGATAAAATTAGTCATTACTTCCTGCCGACTCAACTGCGCCTCCTCTGTCCGTGCCCCGCCTTCGATGGCTCGTGTCGTGGAATCCCCGCTCTTATTGATCTGAGCAACCACCTTTGAATCTTTGGCCGCTTTCAAAGTATCCGAAGGCGAGTCAACCAGCTCCGCAGTTCCCTCTCCGGCCTGATCACCGCCCTGCGAGCCATTCCCCTGGCCACCACCATCCCCGGCGCCGAGAGCCGCAGCGGCTGATTGCTGGCCGGGAGCCATTCCGGGAATCGGCGCACTGAGCATACCGCTCTTGCCCTTTCCTTTCTCATTCCCCTTGCCCTGCGCAAAACCCGAGTCTCCCTTATCTCCTTTTTTTCCCTCACCGGGAACCGGAGCGGAGAACGCCTGTTGCTCCCCTTTTTCACCTTTTCCTTTTTGACCTGAACCGGGAACCGGAGCCTTTTGCCCACCTTTTTTCCCTTTTCCGGGAGCGGGTGCTCCCAATTGTCCCGGCTGCATCACCTGGGGAGCTGTCATGTTTTGAATTTGATTGGCAAGCGGGTTGCTATCAATGGACTTCAGACCCTGTGGCGAATTCCCGGGCTTCTTTTCCTGACTCGCCAGCTTCTGCATCTTCTGCAACTTGCTCCCGCTGATTTGACTGCCGGCGTCGCGAAGTTTGCTGGCAAGATCTTCGAGCTTTTTACGAGCGCTCTCCCGATTTTTGACGACACGAAAATGTTTGGCCAGTTCTTCAAACTCACGTGCTGCGGTTTTCGTTTGCTGATCCAGCATCTTCGTCGCCGCATTTCCGACCCGCTCCCCGACAGGCTTTGAGCGATCCGCTTCAATCGCCTGTTCCATGGTTCTATCCAGAGCCGCAGTGATTCGGTCCGCCGTCTCCCTAGCGATTTCGAGATCGTCCAATGTTTGAAAGAGCTTCTCCGACTCATCAGCGGCCGGCTCGGCCTGCTTGTCTTTGATCGCCAAAGCCAGATCAGCAGTGTCGGGATGCTGGCTCATTTCAGCTAACATTTCGTCCGAGGCCCAGACATCGGAACTGTTTCCCAATTTTTCGGCAAGCTTTTCAGCTGCCCGGGCTCGTGATTCGAGGGCTTCGAGAACATCGGTAGCGGTCTGCCCGTCGGTGTCGTTCAAACTCTCTGCAGTGTCTTTGACTTCGGCCCGCAGCTTTTCGAGTTGCTTCCGCTCATCGGCGGTCAAAGAAGTGAGATCAGCGACTTTTTCTCCTTCGCCTTTAAGAGCATCTGCCTGTTCACCTGCAGCAACCTGCATTTCCTCAGTGAGCAGTGCATCACCGGCATCGAGGCCGGGTCTAAACAACGGGGTCAGTGCAAAAATTATTGCGAGCAGTGGCAAAAACCACGCCTTGGCCAGCGAAGGCATGGGGATCGATTTGCGAAGCCCGGCGACCGCCCCCGGCAATATACGACGCGCTTGATTGAGATGGAGCGAGGCCCCTTCATTAGATCCTGAAACGCCCTCATTGAGAAATGCCCAGGCAGAGGAAAAGCAATCCTTCCAGCCTCCGCGTTCATCGAGAATCGCCAGAGCTTTGAGAGAATCGGGAAGCCGAACCCGGGAAATGATCCAGCCAATTACCAGCCACAATCCAATAATCCCCAGGGCGACCCATACCCTGTCTCTTATACACATCTGACGCTGCCGACGAAGAGGATAGTG
>CAJXQE010000151.1 GCA_913058215.1 uncultured Verrucomicrobiales bacterium | reverse complement strand
CGAGATCAGCCTCGGTCTCGTGGGCTCGGAGATGTGTATAAGAGACAGCAGCAATTGCAAGAATTGCGATCAGGATATGACTCATTCGAACCCATTCAGCAAACTGCACTGCACCGAGGCGACCTTTCACCCGGGCGGCTGCATTTTGATAAGGCTGTAGTTCTGTGCTGATAAGAAGGCAGGGAAAGTAGGATGACTTGAGGAACAGAAACCCAATTTACTTGAGTTCAGTGAGAACACGATCAATCCGCCGCGTCACTTCCGGATCTGTATTCTGATTACGCTCACGCTCGAGAACAGGTCTGGCAAGGTAACCAAATGCGCCCAGCTCGCGGGTCGCTTTCTCACGCGTAATCCAATCGTCAGCCCCAAGTTGAGTGATCAGCCTGGTAATGCCTTCCTGAGCGTCAGGGGCAAGAGTTGGCGTCGGGGACTCGAGTTCAACAATATCGGAAAGCGGAATCTGCCAGATTTCTCTGCCAACACGAATGGAGAAAAAATCGAGCTGAAGGTAGCCTGTCGCAATGCTTCCGTCCCATGTCTCAATTCGAAACAAGGGGGTTCCAAGGGGAAGACCTCCTGCCGAAGCGGATGTTCCCTCGATCTGATTCATCCTCCGGATGTCACCCGGCTTCATATTTATAGCCTGCCCTTCGCTTACAATTTTCAAAGTACTGTCCGTGAGGACCCCCACAATTTCCTGACTCCCCCGGGCGCGAATCCTCGTTTCATTAGGCAATGTGGCAATCGCCTGCCCGGCCTTTCCTCCACTGGGCGTAATGATGCTGCGCACTCGTGAAAGGTCCAGACTGACGGCGCCGAACACGCTCGACTGCACATCGATATCATTTCCGGCGAAGTAGACGATATTCCCAGCCCCGTTCTTTAATTCTACAAAATGCCCCACCGGCTCCCCTTCAACCGGTCCGAGCCATACGAGCTCATCCGCGGAAAACCGAAGGGATCCCCAGGGAGTGACTCCCGACAGCTCAAGATCTTCATCCTTTTGAACAACCAGCCGCTCCCCTTCGTAGGTTTCCAAAATTGCTGCTGCCTCACTGGTCCAGGTAGATTCCGCCTCGCTTTTAGCCATCAGAAGACGATCAAGCGTCTCCAGGTTCAGATTCATTTTCCCGCCGTTGGCCAGCGCGAACTTCAAATTCTTCGCAACGCCTTTACCGGAGAAAACCTGTCCGTCCTTTAAAAAAATCTGGACGGCATCCCGATTTCCCTGCTTCCCTCCGGAAATAGCCGCGATTTTTTCAAAAGGAATCAAGGCTTCTCCGTAACGTGTAGTCAGGCTCAACTCCTCACAGCTCGCTGTGCCGACAATGCGTGTCTTCTCCCCCATTGCGAGAATATCCCGCGATCCTCTTTTTACGCCGAGGGAATCAAGACTGGAAACCGACGAGAGACTTTTTCCATCACTGAGCGCAGATTTGGGACCGTTCACCAACACGTCCTGAAACACACCCGGAATCGTATCGACCACTTCATTTAGAGAATAAGGTCGGAACACTTTCAATAGATTGCGACGATCGAAACTCTGCGGAATCACCACTTGAGCCACCGCGTGAGCAATCGCTTTCGACTCTCCTGGTGCAACTGTGATTTGATATTGAAAAGTCAGGCCATAACGATTCTGCACCGAGATCGTCGGCTTCTTGGGACTGTCGGCAGAAGTCAGAGAAAATAGAAAAGCACGGTTGGACTGGGACGGTCCCGGTAGAACGAGGATCCCTCCTTCGTTTTCCTGCATGATCACCGACTCGGAATTTCCCCGGTCAGTTAGAAATGTCCGGTAGTTCCCCGAAAAATTCGTCGCCAGACTGACATTGAGAGTCATCGGATTCGCCGAGCCGTTGTAAAATATTTCGAGATATCGAAGCCCGCCCGATTCATCCAGCTGCCGAATTCGACGAATGATCTGAAGTCCCGGTAATCCGGTAACTGAACGCCCCTGCATCACAAACTCACGACCGTCTTCGGTCATCAAAGGCTGAAAGCTTACAAACTTCTGACCATTGACCAGAAGAGCGAGACCGCTGTTCACCATGGTGCTTCCGACTCGACCGATAGTTCCGTTGGCTTCGACATTCCAGGCGCTTCCCGACTTGTCAGTCCGGACTCCCATCGCAGCTGGAAGCAGAGTCTCGCCACGCAGGGAAACAGGAACGAGCTGACTGCCGCCTCCCTCATTTTGAGCATGAAGCTTATCGAAACTACCAGCGACAAACAGGACGCACAAAACCGCGCCGAAGATCATCGAGCGAATTTCTGAAAATTGGGCTGTCGTTTCTTCTCTCATTTATTTTGCCCAGAAAGCGAGGAGGTGAGGCACGGGAACATTCCAGACTTTTTCCCCGTGACGAATCGACAGATCCGAGCCCTGAATCCGCCCTTTCAGGATGTCTCCGTTTTTTAACTCAATTTCAAAAACGGGAGCCGCCGCAGTTCCAGACTCGAGAATTTTCTGGATGGATTCCACCTCGGCTGCAGAAATATCAACGGTCGACTGTCCGTCGAGAACGGTAATCGTTTTGTCATCAAAAGTGCCCGCAACCAGATTATTCCCCTGTAACAGGAATCCGCTCGCCGGTTTGAATCCCGAAGGAATCTCGGCAATTTCCAGCCAGAAATCTTCAATGAGCCCGGTGGACAGCGATCCCATGCCCGCTTTCCAGATATTTTCGATCAGAGAACTGGGGAGGTCCACCGCCTCACCATCCGAAAGCTCAACATTCAAAATCGCCACAGGAAGAAAAACACTGATCCGGGAACCGTCTGCCCGAACCAAACGAAACTTCGGAGTGGGTCGGGAAACATAAGCAAGTTCTTCGATTCCCTCTAAACCAAGCTCTTCACTGCCCCAGGGATTCACAGTCGCTATTTTCAAATCTTCAGGTCCTTTTACCGCCAGCACTGAACCGGAACGCAGTTGAATAAATCCCGTCGTGCCCGGCGGCGGAACACCATCCTCCGGAGCAAGAGCACAAAGCAGGAGATTGATCTCCTTAGGATCAAGGTCATCAACGTTCGAATCTTCCCCAATCGTAAGAGATAAATTTTCGGCACTGATTTCCCCTGCAAAAACCCGACCGTCCCGAAGGTAAAGCTTGGGAACTCGCCCAACTCCCCCTCCTCCTGAAACGGCCGCGACTTTAGCGATGGAGAACTTCCCGTCGCCGGCAAAAGGAGACTCCACAGTCAAAACAGCCTGAGGATTGATGGTTCCAGCAAGTTGATTCGTAGTACTGACCCAGAGAATATCCTCCTCACGACGATGCAGTCCGATGCGATCGGTCAGATCATTCAGACGGGTCAGGGACTGAAGTTGAGTCGGAGCACGGCCTCCTGTGGGGAAAGAGCTCGTATCAAAATTTGCCACCGTGCCGGCCACATCGGCATCGACCCGCGAATTAATCAGACGTCGACGTTGAAAAAATGGATTCCACTCAACTCCTGCATTTTCAGGCCCGGTCAGATTCCGTTGCAGGGCCCAGTGAACCAGCGAAGCAGATTTCCCGGCGGCTATCTTCAATTCATATCGAAACACCAACTCCCGTTGATTGGAGGAAGAAGTGATTGATGGCCGTTGCCCTGACTTTTCCCCCGAAGTCAGATAGAGCATGTCCTGGCGTCCGTCTGACTGACTGAATTTTACGGTGACTCCGGTATCACGCTCTCCCAGGGTCAAATCAGGATCCCGCTCCAACAGGTCCCCCTGAGAACCGTAGAGGTTCTGCCAGGCAAAGGGATGCGTCGAACGGAGCTCCACGGGAATCGTAATCGCGCTGCCCGTTTTGTTTGTCACCGTATCAAGCACACGAACTCCACTGCGACTCTGATCGAACCAAATCAACCGCTTAATCTCAATGTCTTTCCGCGTCTCAGTTAGAATCAAATCCACAACGCCATTGGTTGCTGAATCATCGCGAAGCGTTGCTTTTGCAGGGGCAAAATCTGTGCCGTTTGCACCCAACCTCAACCCGGAAGCAAGATACTGCGTGTCCCCTGATGTCAGAGCCCCGTATTGATCGACTTGCCAGAAAAATCCCAGTTCGTCCTGTCTTTGCGTAAATCGGTCGGGTATCACAGTGAACTCCCTCATCTCAGCAGCATCCTGAGCGATCCCTGAAACCACGCCGAAAACGAGTCCGGTGAGCACCGGGAAAAGCAATCTTCGAAAATGGAATCGGGAGGAAATCATTGAGCTCCATAACTTAGCCAAGCTTGGAAATTTGGAAACTATTAATTAGGGCAATGGAAGAAGAACCTGATCTTTTAAAACTCGACCTGAAAAGCCACAGAACCAATCCCGAAAATTCGCCATTGAATCGGAATGAAATCCGTTCGAAAGTCAGCGCCTGCCACCTTAGCTCTCTCCTGCCGTGTCTGACACTCCATCCAAAATCCTCTATTGCCGTTGTGCCTTCGCCAAGGTGGTCCCTGACGGGGTCAAAACTGAAGTCCTCGACGGACTCTGCGAATCCGGTAAGTCCTTTGAATCAGTTGCCGACCTTTGTGAAATGGCGGCGCGAAAAGATCCCCGGATCCAGACTCTTCTGGATGAATCCGGAACTACCAGGATCGCCGCATGTTATCCACGGGCAGTGAAGTGGCTTTTCCACCAAGCTGAGGCTCCCTTTCCCTCCGACGATCAGGTGGAAGTGATCAATATGAGGGAGGAAAAAGCTCCGGATATTCTCGAAAAACTTCTCAAATCATGAAAAACGATATTCACCCGTTTCAGGTTGTTCTTTATGAAGGCAAAGGCGCCAGCGCCTGGGACAAAGCGGAACGACTCTCGGTCACGGCCACTCTTTTGGACAAAGGGTATTCAGTTAAACGAATCACAGAAAATGTTGCCAATGAGTCCACAAGCCCTGTTTCTGACGCTTATCCCGTATTAATTCTGGGAGAGTTTAACGAAGCCGCGCCTGACGTTTTCGATGGTTCCGGAAAACTGGAAATCACCACTCGAGATACTGCGGATCTCGACAGCGACGGAATTCTTGAACTCGTTGCCACGGTTCGCGGTGAAAAAGATGCGGGCTTGAATCAGCCCGGCGAGAAAGGCGCATGGAAACCCTGGTTTCCGGTGATCGACTATGATCGCTGCACCAACTGCATGCAGTGTCTCAGCTTCTGCCTTTTCGACGTTTACGGCGTTGATGATGAGAAGGAAATTCAGGTGCAGAATAACGACAACTGCAAAACCAACTGCCCCGCCTGTTCCCGCGTCTGCCCGGAAGTCGCGATCATGTTTCCGAAGTACACGAGTGGTCCGATCAACGGTGAACCCGTAAAGGAGGAAGACGTCGCCCGCGAGAGCATGAAAGTTGATATCACTTCCTTGCTGGGAGGTGATATTTATTCCAGCCTCAAAACCCGAAGCGAAAAAGCGAAGTCGAGGTTTTCGAAAGAACGCAGTCCTGACAAGGCACTCACCGAACGGAAAAAATGTCTCACCAAATTGCAGCAAAGTGGAATCATTCCCGCTGAAGTATTGGCAGAACTCGATCTAAGCACGCTCCCCTCGCCCGATGAAATTCAGCGAAAAGCTGAGGAAATGGCGAAACTCATGGGCGAATCTTAGGGGTGCTTACCATTCACACCGTCTCTGGCGGATAGGCACCGGCTTCACCCGGCCAGTGAAGTCTACGTGATTTTCGTCTTCCCATCGTCGCCACTTTTCCTACAATCCGGCGCATGAACAAGATTGATCCGGAAGTCGAAGAAGCCCTCTTGCCTGAACTGAATTCGTTTGGCCCTGACCGTCGGCGTTTTTTGACCCGGGCCGGAGCCGCCGTCCTCGCCACTTTGGCCGCCCGCGAAGGCCTTTTCGCTCAGGATCAAAAAGCCGCGCCGAACCGGGACTGGTCAGGAAATACTCCGACCCGCTATCCGGATCCGGATATCATTTCACTCGACGAGCGCTTCAACAAATACAAACTCGGCAACACTCCCATCCAACGGGTTTATCACAGTCAGAACATGCTGTGGGCGGAAGGCCCTGCCTGGAGTGGAGTCGATCGTTATCTGCTGTGGTCTGACATTCCCAACGACATCCAACTCCGCTGGATCGAAGAGACCCAAAACGTGAGCACCTTTCGTCACCCTTCGGGAAACAGCAACGGCAACACCTTCGACTGGATCGGTCGCCAACTCAGCTGCGAACACGGCAACCGTCGCGTTGTCCGCTACGAGCACGATGGATCCGTCACTGTTCTCGCCACCGAATTCGAAGGGAAGCCCTTCAATGCACCGAACGATGTCGTCGTGCATCCGGAAGACGGCAGCATCTGGTTCACCGATCCCGGCTACGGCAGCATGATGAATTACGAAGGGAACAAAGGCCCTCTGCACATCAAGGAGTCGGTCTACCGGATCGATGATAAATCCGGAAAAATCACCAAAGTCACCGATGAGATCAACAAACCGAACGGTCTCTGTTTTTCACCCGACTACAAAAAGCTTTATGTGTCCGACACCGGAACGCCCGCAGATGGCGAACACAAACAGATCCGGGTCTGGGATATCAAATCCGACATCAGTGGACTCGAAAACGGTCGCGACTTCTGCTCGATGCAGTTCGGCGATATGAGTGGCGGAGCTGACGGCATCCGCGCCGATAAAGATGGAAACATCTGGGCCAGCGCCGGTTGGGTCGGAGACGGCTACGATGGCGTTCACGTTTTCGAGCCGGAAAAAGGCGAACGCATCGGCAACATTCTTCTTCCCGAAATCTGCTCCAATGTTTGCTTCGGTGGGAAGAAACGAAACCGTCTTTTCATGACGGCCAGCACATCGGTTTACTCCGTTTACACCGAAGCCCAGGGAGCGCATGTGACTTAGAATAGTCGCGGCTTTTTTTGCAGAACCATCGGCCTGGAAATCAAATGAACGACATCCTGTTCTGGGTAGCTACCATTTTTAGCACCCTCCTGGCGGTCTATGCGGTTTCTGACCTGTTAAAGTCCGAAAATGAGCCGGTCCATTATAAGATCACGATGACCTTCGTGATCTTATTGCTCCCTGTTTTAGGAGCGGTGATCTACTTTAAACAGAAATATGAGATGGCCGCCGAAGACAAAAAATCAAAACGTCGTCGCCGGCCTTAACCAGTTCTTCAGATAAGTCGACTGAAGGTCGACTCTACGGTTTTGAAGCTTCTCAGGGAGAGTCTATTTTGACCAACTACCGGAGAGGCTGTCTCACCCCAAAATTGGAGCTTCCGACGGGCGAAAAACGATCAAGCCCATGTTGCCGCTCTTTTCGTTCAGATAGCTGGAAATCCGCGAGTCGACAATACAACGTCTCCCTTTGCTACGTGAGGAGGTGGCATGCATGAACCGGCAATTTGATCCGTCCCGATGCGCCAGGCCCACGTGGGAAGTGTAGGAAGAACCATCTTTGCACGCAATCGCAAGGACGTCTCCATCCTGAAGTTTCGACTCGATGCCGGCGACTCGCGAGCGGGGAATATAGCTCACAGGAAGCGCGGAAACATTCGCCTCGACCTTGGCGATTCCGGGAAGCAAAGAGGTATTGGTTCTGAGATAGCGATAGTGACGCCATGAGACCTGCATTTCGCGGATGTTTCGCCGAACTGGAACTCCACCGAGAGATCGAGTGACGTTTGTACCGAGACCGCGCCGCTCATTGTCAGCAAAAACTTCTTCGAGATGATGCATCCGGCTGAGATAATTTCCGGTGCACTGGCCATGGCGATAGCGCTCCATTTCGACATAGTGCAAAAGAACTTCACGCGACCAGAGATGCTGGGAATTTTTGATCATCCGGGAAAACGCGAGGGAGATCTCGTAGAAGGTCCAGCAGTCCATCATCTCGAAATTCACACAAGGAGATTCAATTCTGTCGTCGATCTCCAAAGTATAATTCCCGTAGGGCGTCCCCGTGATTGCCTTGCCAACCATTACGGTACGTTTTCCGATTGGCAGGTTCGACCAGTTCTTTTTCCGGGCTTCGGCACAGAGCTGGTTGAATTTTGCATCCCCTTTAAAGACCGTCGGCCACGGCAGACGCGGTTTTCCAATCTCCTGTGAAGTCGAACTGGCTGGAATTGTTTTGCAGTGACTGAGAAACAGCGCAGCGCTGGAACCACCCAGAACATTCAAAAAATGTCGGCGGCCGGAAGGATATGAATTGGAATCGGATACCATCGGAGATTAGAACGACGTAAAGCCGAATAAAATAGCCCATAAATTCACACGATCAGGGAATTTTTTGATTGGAAGGAATTTGAAAGGAACCGAGCCGGGGAATTCTATTCTCAATCCATTGCCGATTACCAGGAAATCGTTCTCCATGAAAATGGATTCGAATGGACTGTCCTGACTCGAAAATGGCAGCATTGAATGGCATTTCGTGTCCTTATTCCGTCCGATGATGCCTTGTCGATCTGAGGTGCTGACGGAATGCAATTCCATGCTACGGGGAGATAAATGCTCGCAAAGCTCTCAGTTTTTGACTACAGAATCGATATGAAACATCTCGCGCTCATACTTCTTGCCCTTTTCACACTTGGCCTCGCACAAGCTGCTGCACCCACGATCAAAGCCAGCGCCGCGGTCGTAATCGCAGAAGCAGATCTGGAAGAACGCGGTCTTTACGGGAAATATTTTCCCGAATCGATCAATCTGAAATCCGGTGGTCCGCTCAAAGGCGAAACTTACTGGGAAATTCTGTGGAACGATTCTTTTCCAGCGCAAACAAAAGGACGCAACGAAATCGGGATCCGCGTTAAAATGGACGGAACTCATTTGCGGATTGTCCGCTAAGGTTTCGCCGGCCCCAATTGGAAGCCTACCCGATCGACGTCCCGGTCCAGCCGAGTTTCTGATTCAGCACACCGAAGAAATTCTGACCGGGCAAAGAAACCAGGGGCAGGTGAAAGTCTGCCATTTTAATGTCGACTGTCGCTTCACGGCTGATTTCGGCGACGAGTTTGCCGTCAATCGTCATTGATAAATCATCCCGTTGATCGGGAATGTGCAAGGAGATCTCGCTGGATCCGCCGATGATGAGCGGACGGTTCGCCACGGTATGAGGACAGATCGGAGTGACGATAAAAACATTGGCCTCCGGCTCAACGAGCGGTCCGCCGGCTGAAAGGGAATAAGCAGTTGAGCCCGTCGGTGTAGCGATAATCAATCCATCTCCCGTGTAGCGGTTGGCACTCAATCCGTTTACACAGGCTTCGACATGCACGACCCGGGAATTCATCCCGCGACCGATCGTGACTTCGTTCAAAGCTGAAAAGGATTTTCTCTTCTCGTCATGATGAGTCAGGTCACAACTGATCACGGTCCGTTTGGTCATTTTGTAATCGCCTGAAATCAAACAGTCGACCAACTTCTGGCTTTCATCCGCTGTGGCGCAGGTTAGGAAACCGAGCGTCCCCGTATTGATTGCGGCAACCGGCTTCACTTTATCGCCGAGCCGTCTCAGGTTGTAGAGAATGGTTCCATCGCCTCCGAGGATGACTAGAATATCGACCTTTTCCGCGAGCAAGTGAAGACTCAGCCCACCTTCCGCGTCGATCTGTCGGGCGGATTCCTCTTCCAGAAAAATAGAAACATTCCGTTCTTCAAACTGTAGAATCAAATCCCGCAGCAGCGCTTTCCCCCCAGCCTTCAGGGGATTCATGATCAGTCCAATGGTCAATGCTTCAGCCATGCGAGAAATTCGATGTTTCCGTCCGTGCCACTGATAGGCGATTCTGTGAGTGCTTGCCAGTCTTTTTGCAAAGTGTCGACCACGTGCTTGCGGATCTTTTCGACCGCTTCCTGATGGAGTTCAGGCTCCCTAACAATCCCACCTTTTCCAACTTGATCCCGCTGCAGTTCGAACTGTGGCTTAATCAAACAGATGACACACCCGCCTTCTTTGAGCACAGAAAACACCGGTCCGAGAATCAAGGTCAGGGAAATAAAGGACACATCGATCACCACGAGATCGACTTGTTCAGGCAAGTCCTCAGGGACCATGTGACGAATGTTGAACCCCTCTTGCGAAACCACCCTTGGATCGCTCCGAATTTTCCAGGCAAGTTGATTTTTTCCCACATCGTAGGCGTAAACTTTTTCCGCGCCGCCTTGCAGCAAGCAGTCCGTAAATCCACCGGTTGAGGCACCGGCATCCAACGCCACCAATCCAGTTGGGTCGATCGCAAATTCGTCGAGCGCTTTTTCCAGCTTCAGTCCGCCACGACTGACAAACTTCGGCTTGTTCTTAATGATGATCTCCGCGTCATCTTTAATCTTCTGCCCCGGTTTGAGATTTCCCTCAAGCCCTTCCACGCGAACTTCGCCGGCAAGAATCAGCCGCTTCGCCATTTCACGCGAATCGCAAAGTCCGCGCCGGTGCAGCGCCTGATCGAGTCGTTCTTTACTCATTGGAAAAAATCGAAGACATTTCGTAACCGCTTTCGGCTCAGCTCCGTCTTACTTTGCAGAACAACACCTGTTCCTGCCTTTTTTCAACCCGATGAATTCACGCTCCTTTCGCATCGCCCTCCGATTGTTCCTCCTTTTTTCCCTGGTCGTCGGTTCAGCAATCTTCCTTTGGAATTTCCTGAAAACGGAAAAGGTTCAAGCTCTAACGCAGTCCCCGGTGGTTGAGGAAATCCAGGGAGCAGTCAAGACGCTGAATAATTCGCTCTCATCCAAATGGAAATTAAAGGGACTCTCACCCACTCCGGCGGCTACGAACGAAACTCTCGCTCGCCGCCTTTCCCTTGCACTGACAGGAGCAGTCCCTTCGCTGGAGGAATTGCGAAAGCTGGAGAACGCCAAAGAAGGAACCGATACCGTCAATGCCTGGTTGGATCATCTCTTTGCTGACAAACGTTACGCCGACTACCTCGCAGAGCGCCTCGCCAGGGTTTATGTAGGAGTCGAACCCGGACCGTTCCTGGTCTACCGACGTCGGCGCATGGTGAATTGGCTTTCTGAAGAAATTGGAAAGAATCAGGCCTACGACCAGATCGTTCAGGATATGATGGGTTCCCACGGAATCTGGACCACCAATCCTGAAGCCAATTTCATCACTGTCGCGACTCGGCAGAATATGGAGAAAAAGGGACTCGATGAGGTGAAGCTCGCGACCCGGGCCAGCCGTGCTTTTCTCGGAATCAGCATGGATTGCATGCAGTGTCACGATGACAAATTCGGCGATCACTGGAAACAGAAAGATTTCCATCAACTTGCCGCCTTCTTTTCCAAATCGGAGATCGCTCTTACAGGAGTTCAGGAAAACGAGAAACGCATCTACGAAACCCGGCTTCGGGGAAATCCAGAGGAAGAGGAAGTCGGACCCAAAGTGCCCTATCGGCCCGATCTTTTGCCGGAGAACGGAGACCTTCGCTCACGCCTTTCCGCGTGGATCACCCACAGGGAGAACGAAGCTTTCTCACGCGCCATGGTCAACCGGGCCTGGGCTTTGATCTTTGGAAGACCCCTCGTCGAACCTGTGGATGATATCCCACTGGAAGGCCCCTACCCTGCCGGCATGGAGATTCTTGCCCGTGATTTTGCCGACAACAATTACGATTTGCAGAGACTTTTCCGCGTCATCGCCAGCAGCGAAGCCTTCCGTCGATCCAGCAGCAGTGGCGACGCGGAGTCCCCTGTCACAGGAAAAATGGAATTCGCATGGGCAGCCTTTCCCGTCACTCCTCTGCGCTCGGAACAGGTGGCCGGAAGCATTATCCAGGCGTCGAATCTTCACACGATTGACAGCGAGTCTCACATCATCAAAAAATTTCAGCGGATGAGTGAGACCAACGACTTTGTGAAACGCTTTGGTGATCAGGGTGAAGATGAAGTCCGCGAAGAGTCCGGAACGATTCCTCAGCGGCTGCTTCTCATGAATGGGAAGCTGGTCGGCGAACGGATTAAACCCAATCCTTTTTTCAACGCCTCCTCAAGAGTGGCAGACTACTCCACCTCGGATGATGAGGCCGTGGAGAACGCATTCCTGACCGTCCTGACAAGACGACCAAGTGAACCGGAGAAGGCCCACTTCACCGGAATCTTGAATGAGACTTACAAGAAAAACCGCCAGAACATGATGGCTGACATTTACTGGGCACTGATCAACTCCACCGAATTTTCCTGGAACCGATGAATCTGAACAATCTCCTTTCCCAAACTGATCCCAATGCCTGCGGAAAACACGGCATGTGGAATCGTCGCGGCATCTTAAAAACAGCCGGACTCGCCGGACTGAGTTGGCTGACCCCTCTCTCGGGCCAGCTGGCTCTCGCTGCGGAAAAGAGCGGCAAACGTCCCCGTTCGGTCATCGTCTTATGGCTACAGGGTGGAGCAAGTCAGCTGGAGAGTTTCGATCCCCATCCCGGGAAGAAAATTGCCTACGGTGGCAAGGCGGTCGACACGGCTCAGAAGGGCGTTCAATTCGCGGAGGGCTACGAACAGACTGCTGAGGTGATGCAGGACTTGTCGGTGATTCGTTCACTCAACAGCAAAGAGGGAGACCACGCCCGTGCGATGTACAACATCAAGACCGGACACCGCCCGTTACCGGGGCTCGTGCACCCTTCTCTCGGAGCAATCATTTGTCATGAAATGCCCGAGTTGAAGCTGGATATTCCGACTCACATTTCCATCCTCTCAAATCAGTTCCCTGCGCGAGGAGGCTATATGGGAGCGAAGTATGATGCTTTCAAAATCGGCGACCCCGTCAATCCCGTTCCCGACATTTCCTCCTGGGTCGACAAAGATCGACAGGATTCACGGCTCAAATCCCTCGACTTGCTGGAGGCGTCTTTCTCTGCCGGCCGTCTTTCGAAACTGGACGAAGACCGGACACTTCATCAAACCAATGTGAAGCGGGCCCTGAATATGATGTCCTCTGATCAGCTGGCCGCATTCGATGTGAAGCAGGCTACAGAAGAGGAACGCGATGGCTATGGAGACTCCGCTTTCGGGAGAGGTTGCCTTACCGCCGTTCGACTCGTTGAAGCCGGGGTCCGGTGCGTCGAAGTTACCCTGAACGGATGGGACACTCACGCCAACAATCAGGAATTTACGAGGAAGAACGCAGAGACACTCGACCCTGCGATTGCCTCTCTCATGAAAAGCCTTAAGGAACGCGATCTTTACGATGAGACCATTGTCTTGGTCGGAACCGAATTTGGCCGGACGCCGAAACAAAACGGAGTCGCAGGCAGGGATCACTGGCCCCACGGGTTTAGCGTTCTCCTTGGCGGCGGCGGAATTGCCGGAGGCCGGGTGATCGGCGAAACAGATCCCGAAGGAGAAAAAGAGGAAGCTTCTGACAAGGTCACCGTCGATGATCTTCACGCAACCATCCACAAAGCCCTTGGCATCGATTCAAGCTTCGAAATGATGACCCCGCTAAACCGCCCGATTCCTCTGAGCGAAGGAAATCCCGTGAGGAAGTTGTTGGAGACTTGAGGGAATCTGAAAGATTCCTGACAGTTTGGCGCAGTGCTTCGAATGAATCGACTGAAGTTCGATTCTACGGCTTTGTGAAACGGCAGCCGCCTCACTCCGCGAGTGAGGCCTGACATTGTTCCAGCGACCTTACTTCACTTCACGGATTTTGATGTTCCGGAAGGAAACTTCATTGCCGTGATCCTGAAGGCAGATGTGACCACTGGTGGATTTTCCGAATTTTGGAAACTTCACAAACTTACTCGCCTCGTACTTCTTGTTCCACTCATCGGAACCTTTCACATACTCCACATATTTGGTGCCATTCATCCAGTGAACACACTTTTCAGGAGTGATCAAAATTCGCAACTGATTCCATTCACCGGCAGGTTTTGTCGCGTCGGTGTCTGCAGCATAGAACTGATACAACCAGCCGGCTTTCTGCGGATCGTGCCCGTCGACATTATCCTGAATTTGAATTTCAGGCCCTGTCATCCAGGGAGTCTTTTCCGTCTCCTGAACGTGAAACATCAATCCGCTGTTTCCGCCTTTAGAAATCTTGTAATCGAGAACCATTTCAAACGCACCGAACTGCTCCTTCGTAATAATATCACCGCCGCCTTTTCCGGTCAGAGTAAGTGATCCTCCCTTGGCAACCCACTTGTCACCAATGCCTTCTTTCTTATAATTTCGCCACCATTTCGAGGCATCCTCTCCGTTGAACAGAAGTTCCCAGCCTTCCTCCTGCTCTTTCGAACTCAGGCTGTTCGTCGCTGCCTTATCGTCAGCAAATAAAGGAAGAGCGATCAGTGCCGCGGCACACAACAAAAGAGATTTTTTCAGCATCATGGATCAAGCGATACCATCGCAGCGCATCTTTGGCAAGATGCAGGTGAAGGCCCTTGCCTACTGCAATGCGATCTACGAAGATGCTTAAAGCCAGCTCATGAAACTATTCACACTTCTTCTTCTAATCCTGTTCTCAGTATCAACTCTCTCCCGGGCTGAAACTCCCAATATCGTTCTCGTGATGTCAGACGATCAGGGCTGGGGACAGGTCGGTTATATGGGGCATTCGAGACTCAAAACTCCAAACCTCGATGAGATGGCAAAGAACGGCCTCCGCTTTGACCGATTCTACGCCGGAGCATCAAACTGCTCCCCCTCGCGGGCCACCGTTTTGACGGGTCGTTCCAATGATCGCACCGGCGTTCAAAATCACGGATTCCCATTGAGGCTTCAGGAAAAGACCGTCGCTCAGGCACTTGCTGATGCCGGATATGCAACGGGACATTTTGGAAAGTGGCACCTCAACGGATTGCGAGGTCCCGGAGTTCCCATTCTCGGAGAAGACACTCACAGCCCGGGCGCATTCGGCTTTCAACACTGGCTCTCCGTCACCAATTTTTTCGACCGGAATCCCATCCTCAGCCGTGGTGGTGAATTCGAGGAATTTGCCGGTGATTCTTCTGAGGTCGTGATCGATGAAGCCTTGAAGTTTATTCGAGAAAAATCAGCAGCAGATCAAGCTGTCTTCGCTGTGGTCTGGTATGGAACGCCGCATGATCCCATGGTTGCCTCAGAAGAGGATAAAGCGCCGTTCGCCGATCTTCCTGAAGTATACGCCAATCAACTTGGGGAACTCGTCGCGATGGACAGAAGTATCGGGACACTCCGCAAAGGACTTCGCGATATCGGGATTGCCGACAACACCCTTTTCTGGTTTTGCAGCGACAACGGTGGACTTCCCAAATTTCCTGTTGAGACAGTCGGCGGCTTGCGCGGATCTAAGAATACCATGTACGAAGGAGGGCTTCGTGTTCCCGGCATCATTGAATGGCCGGCTAAAATCAAGGAAGGACGGCAGACAAGCTTTCCGGCTGGAACGGTCGATATGTTCCCGACGATCGCTGAAGTCGTTGGGCTCCCGGATTCCTCAATGTTGCAGCCACAGGACGGGATCAGCCTTGTCCCTCTGATCAAAGGAGAAGTCGAAGAAGATCGCCCGACTCCGCTCCGTTTTCGTCACGATGGCCGGGGTGTTTTGATCAACAACAACCTGAAGTATCTGACTCTGAAAGGTGAAGAGATGCTTTTCGATCTCGTAGCTGACCCGGATGAATCCGAAGACCTCAGCAATTCAAAACCGAAGATCTTTGCGAAGATGAAATCTGAGTATGAAGCCTGGAATACGACCGTAGAATCCAGCGTCGCAGGGAAAGATTACCCGGAAGGGAAAGTTGACCCGAATCAACCTGAGCGCCGGTTCTGGACTGATGAGGAAGTCTACAAGCCTTACTTTGAAGAGTGGAAGGATCGGCCTGAATACAGTTCACGTCTAAAACCTGCTTCCGCGAAAAAGAAGAAGAAAGCGAAGAAGTAACGGAGTGTCCGGGATCGTCCTCTTTCGGCGAAAGAAGACTATTTTTTCTCCGGTGATCCGGTCTTCTTAAGAAGGGGTGGCTTTTTCCCGGAGACCGGTTTGAGTGCCTTCGCTTTCAGCCGCTCCACCTTTTCCGCAGTCGTATGCCAAAGCCCTGAGAGCTCTTTTACTTTCTCCGGATTTTCCGCCGCGAGATTGTGCATCTCGGTTCCATCTTTTTCGATATCATACAACTCCCACTGGCTCGCTTTGTGAGTCACCACTTTCCAATTATCTTTCCGTATGGCCCGGTTGTCACTGAAGTGAAAATAGAGAAAATCATGCGGCTCCCGGGTATCCCCCTGGAAAATCGGGACGAGCGATTTCCCCTGCAGCGGATCCAGCTCAATTCCCGGCCAAGTCTCCGGATACTCTGTTCCCGCCAGCTCAATCACTGTCGCCATAAAGTCGACGAGGTGAGCCGGTTGATTGCTTATAGAGCCGGCCTCCGCCTTCATACCAGCCGGCCAGTGCGCTATCATCGGTGAAGATATGCCTCCCTCATGCTGATTTTGTTTATGGAGACGGAAGGGCGTATTTCCTACGTGCGACCAACCAGTGTCATAACACCAGTAGGACCTGTCTCTTATACACATCTGACGCT
>CAJXQE010000150.1 GCA_913058215.1 uncultured Verrucomicrobiales bacterium | reverse complement strand
CGAGATCAGCCTCGGTCTCGTGGGCTCGGAGATGTGTATAAGAGACAGAAGCAGCCCTATCAATTGATCGTCATCCATCGCAGAAAGATCCATCGGCTTCTCCAACTTTGAATCTTTCCCCCGCAATCGATAGATGCGCCCACTCGTGGGATCGATCTGGCTTTGATAGTGCTGACCATGAGCAATGTAGTGCTCATAAAGATCCGCAATGTAAATGCTTCCGTCCGGGGCATTCCCGATAAATACGGGGCGAAAAGCTTCGTCAGAACTATTCACGATATCGCCCAGGTCAGTCGTTCGGAAACTGCTGCCAAAAGGAATTCGCTCGGAATCGATCACGTTGCTGTGGAGCGGATCAATACTGAAGAAATGATCCTGATACTTTTCAGGCAAAGCAGTCCCCTCAACTACCGCGGCGATATGAGAAAAACGTTTAATAGTCTGTTCGCTCGGAATCTTGCTGAGCTGCCCGAAATTGTAGGGATGGGGTGACGGGCCGTATTTGCCTTTGTTCGCCCCCGCAACTCCGAAGGTCGCTCGCTGAATATAATGCCAGCCCCGAGTATCGCCCCCGTTGTTTCCGGAAAAGAGTTGTCCCTCGTTGTCGAATTCAATTCCAAAAACATTTCCACCACCTTCAGCGAATATTTCATAGATTCGGTGAGCGGGATTATAACGCCATACCATTGGCCCTTCGAAATACACTCCCGAAGCATCCGCCGAATCCACCCCCGGACGAATCACCCGGCTCGAGGTACTGCTCCCCTGCGCCGCATAGATCCAGCCATCCGGCCCGAATGTCAGACTGTTTGCAATGGCATGAGTGTCTTCGAGCCCAAAGCCTTTTAGATGGACGACAGGATCGCCATCGGGAATGTCATCACCATCTTTATCAGGGTAAAAAAGAAGGTAGGGCGGATTCATCACCCAGACGCCGCCATTTCCCGGAAGCGCTGAGGTCGCCATGTTCAGCCCGTCCTGGAAAACTTTATGCTTGTCGTACAATCCATCGCCATTGGTGTCTTCGTGAATACTGATCACGTCCCGCCCTTTGTCATGATTCGGCGGTGCTGGCGGAACCTTGTCGAAAACGCTTCGGTAATACTGATCACGGCTCAAGACCTTTACGCCGGCCGGATAAGGATATTGACGATACTGCGCTACCCAGAGTCGACCTCGCGCGTCGAAACTAAAATGATTCGGCTGCGCAACTTCCGGCTCGTGAAGCAATTGCTCGATGATCAGATCGTCAGCTGTCGTAAATTTCCCAGCTGAATCTTCAGGGGAAAGTTTTGGACCATGGGTAAATTTTTGAGCTTCTCCAAGTGCGGTCGTTGCCAGCTGAAAATCTTCAAAGCCACTTGTCGCCGGCTTATCTGAGAGGGCCCCTTTTGAATCGAGCGGCTCATCTCCTGCACGGTACTCCCAAACTCCGGCGAGTTTGCATTCGTCGAAATAGGTCACCACCACCGGGGCCTCAGTGGTGAAACCGCCTTCTCCTTCCGGATGATGTACCCGGAAGGCAATTTCATTCCACTGTCCCTGCACGATCAATCCCGGCGGAACTTTGTGGCGCAAATTCAAATCGCGCCCGTCAGCGAAATTCGGTGACATGGAGCCTCCTGTCCCGATCTTCCGCCCATTCACAAAAGCCTCGTGAGCCCCTGACAAACCTCTCACGGTAATACTGACCGACTCCCTGAAGAGATCGCGCTCGTGTTTGATAAAGAAGTTCTTATTCGGTAGCAGCCAGGTTCGATACCACCCGTGGCCCTCCACTTTCTGACCAACGGGGACCTCAACCTTTTTCCATTCCTCTCCTTGAGCAATTCGTGCCGCACCGAAACTGAGAACCCAGCTTACTGAAACGATCCAGAGAACCGCCGGACTTCGGCCTTTGAGCGTATTCGAAGAGAAGGGAGAAGTCATAGTGGGCATGCGGTGGTGAACGACAGAAGCTAACAGTCCTCCGCGCCCCGGCAAATCACGTATCCAGGGGAATCCCCCTTAGCTTTTAAGCCCCGCTTTCAGACTTCCTCAGCTTGAACAAATGCGGGATGATATCCGATAACAAAAGGATCGCGATTGCCCTTCCATCGCAGCGCCCGAAAATGTACTCCATCCGGGTCGTAAGGACAGATCACATTTACCGCTCTCCCGAATCCAAACTGCTCATAAAATTCGGGATCCCCGAACACAAATACACTCTCATTCGCCAGCAGTTCGTTATTCAATGTCTCACGGATCAATTGGGATCCAATTCCCTGCCTCTGAAAATCAGGATGAACCGAAACGGGGGCGAGATGAAATCCGACAAGCTCTTTCTCTTCATCGAATCCCGGAGTGTAGAGAATGTGTCCGACTATTTTCGAATCAGTCTCAAGCACCCACTCAGTTTCGATATCTTCGCGTTCCCCGAAAATCAGATCCCGAAGTCGCGACTCGTATCCACCGGAATCAAAAGCATCATCCAGCAAGCTTCTGATCGATGCAGTGTCCGCTTTCACTGAGGCTCGAATCTTCAAGGTCATCACCAAATCTAGACATCGTCGAGAATCTCTTTTTTCCGGCGATCATAGTCTTCGTCATCAATCAGACCTTCATCCCGAAGCCCCTTCAACTCCGACAGACGTATTCTTACATCAGAAGGTGCGCTTTTCTCCGGGCGAATCTCTCCATCATATTCCGTAACGGCTGGCCCGTCATTACTAACCACATTGGAAACGTGAAAAACGAAGATCCCGAGAAACCCCACCACCCAGGCCAGTATAAATCCCCCAAAAAAGACAAACACGTTGCTTGCCATGACCGCCCCGACAGCGGAAATCATAATGATCCCCATCACTACAGCCGAATGTCCGCTCGACCATCTTGAAGGTCTCTCCCTAGCTTTGAATGTAGATTTCCTCATAGTAAAAATGGATTTCTCAAGCCTCTGAATCTGATCCTCTGATTCTTCGAAGAATCGAAGGCATGTGCCAGAACAAGACTGCGCTAAGCATCGCAGGCGCGCACTTCGTAGCAGTCACCAACTCCTCTCCCAGCAGTTCCATCGCCGATGGACTCACCAAAGAAACGGATGGGTTCAGCATATCGGGAAGGCGCGCAAAAAATCCATGTTCCCCTAAAAACTGGATGGCAACCCCGATCCAGAGAATCACGCTCAAGGCCTTGTAAAAATACTTCATCACATTACTGCCCGACTAAAACAACCATGCTTGCCGGGAACCCGATGGTCTCAAATTATATCCCCCAAAGAAAGATCCAATTACAAAGCCCTTCTATGTTTGTAGAGATGGGAAGCTGGACGAAATCTCCCCTCTCAAATCATCGATTCAGTAGTCCTCGCCTCCGGCATCCCGGCACTAACAAAACCAAACAGTCTCGAAGTGTGTTTTGAATGATCAAAGCGTCAGAAGCGCCGGTCTTGATGCGTAAGTCTACAATCCGTTTTTCAATCCAATTTCCCATTGGATTTTCCCTTTAGCCAATGGTATTCAAAAGGACACTACTATGCCCACCCCTGATGCCACTCCCCGTTTGATTCGCGATCCGCACGAAGCGCTGGAGCAACACTTCGGATTTCGCGAATTCCTTTCCGGTCAGGAGACGATCGTTTCCTCCCTTCTTGCAGGGCGAGACACCCTCGCGGTGATGCCAACGGGCGGAGGGAAGTCCCTTTGTTACCAACTTCCGGCAATGGTGATGGATGGAGTGACTCTTGTGATCAGCCCGCTTATTGCCCTGATGAAAGATCAAGTGGATGGGCTTCAAAAAAAGGGAGTTCCGGCGACGATGATCAACAGCACGCTCTCGCCGCAGGAACAGAGTGAACGTCTCCGTGCCATGTCGGAGGGACATTACAAACTGGTCTATGTCGCTCCCGAACGATTCCGAAGCGGCGCTTTTCTTGATGCTCTTCGATCAATTCATATCGCTCTGTTCGCGGTGGATGAGGCTCACTGCCTCAGTCAATGGGGACACGATTTTCGGCCGGACTACCTTCGACTTGCGGACGTTGTTGAAAAGCTCGACTTCCCGCAGACCGCCGCCTTCACTGCGACGGCGACTCCGGAAGTTCGGGCTGATATTTTGAAAGTCCTCCGGCTGCGAGATCCCCTCGTAGCGATCAGTGGTTTTGAGCGCCCGAACCTCAGCTTGCAGATTCACCAGTGTTCCGGAAACAAAGAAAAATACGAACGACTGGAAAGACTGATCGAACGCCAAAAGACCGGTATCATTTACTGTGCGACCCGGAAAAAAGTAGAGGAAGTCAGCGGCTCTCTGGCATCCCTCGGGGTCAAACTGGTAGCCTACCACGGCGGAATGGATGATCGAGATCGCAGTTGGGCGCAGAATGTCTTTCTTGATAAGAGCAAGGATGTGGCCGTGGCAACCAATGCATTCGGAATGGGGATTGACCGTTCCGATGTTCGCTTTGTCGCCCATTTCGATGTTCCCGGCAGCGTGGAAGCCTATTATCAGGAAGCAGGACGGGCCGGCCGGGATGGCGAACCGTCGGAGTGCGAATTGCTATTTAACTATGCCGACACCCGGACCCAGGAGTTTTTCATCGACGGGAACAACCCGGGCTACGAACTGATCATCGATCTTTACACCGCCCTTCGGCATTTTTCTGATGAAAACAATCAGGTCGTAATGCCGATCAAGGAGCTGGCCGGAGCTATCAATGTTAAAAATGATATGCAGGTCAGCAGTGCCATCTCTCACCTCGTTCGGGCCGGATACATTGAACGCTTTGATGTTCAGGGACAGAGAGCCCGGGGAACACGATTGAAGAATCCCGAGTTAAAAGCGGAAGATCTGGAAATTGATCATGCGGCACTTGCAGAGAAAGACCGCCGCGACCGATCCAAGCTCGAAGCGATGATCAAATTCTGCTACGACAACGACATCTGTCGGCAGGCGTGGATCATGAACTATTTCGGGGAATCCGATGCCCACAATTGCGGCACCTGTGATATCTGCGAAGGCGGACAGGCAGGAGACCAACGACCGCCGAAAGACGAAGAATTTCTTTATGTGCAGAAAGCGCTCAGCGGAGTAGCGCGCGCTTCCGGAAAGCGTCCCAATGGAACCTGGGAAGGCCGTTTTGGAAAAGGCAAAATCGTGCAGATGCTGACAGGCAGCAGATCAGTCGATCTCGTCTCGTCACGTCTCGACACTTTGAGCACCTTCGGCATTCTTAAAGAGCAGGGCACCGCCTATGTTTTTGCTTTGTTAGGAGAAATGGAGAAGGCCGGCCTCCTCATTATTCAGAAGACGCCCTACCCTCTTCTCACCCTGACAAAACGAGGAGCCGATGCAATGAGGGGGAATCGTAATTTCTCCCTGAACTGGCCCGACCCCGGAAAACTTTCCGATGCCGGCGGCTCGAAATCGAAGAAATCGAGCGGTGTGCATGATTTTGGTGGCTTGGAAGAACTCGCTTTTGATGAACAACTTTTCGATAAACTCAAAGAGACGCGCACCGAACTCGCTGATGAAGCGGGAGGAGTTCCCGCCTACGTGATTTTCAGTAACCAGGTGCTGGAATTTTTCACTCGTCTAAAGCCCACCACCGTGGACGCCGCGATGAAAATACGCGGGGTCGGAAAAGTGAAAGCGGAACGCTACCTCGAACCTTTTCTGGAGACAATCCGGAACTATCCGAAATGAGTAGTGCACCCCCTTTGCTGATTGACCGTATCCGGCAATGAGCTACTCTGAATTGATGAAATTACGGGTTGTCACGGTTCTGAAATTCCTGAGATACCCCGCAATCTTCGCATTCCTCCTTCTGTATTCGGCCGCGTGCTCCAAATCTCCGGATCCGGAACAGGCAACTGAAGCATCCGAAGACAGTTCCGGCACAGAAGAAGCAGTCACCTTCATTGACCATTCCTTTGACCCGCAGATTCCGAAGCCGCCAAAGGAACCCACTGCTGAAGATACGGCACCGGAAGAGGAGAAGCCGAGGCAGCCCTATGAATTTGAAGGTAACGAAGGGTCTGTGGCCGCAGATATCCTGGCAATGCCCGATAGCTCCGCCAAGTATTTGGCAATGACAGCACTGATGGCCGAGTGGATTCAGTACGATGCGGAAGGGGCACTCAAATTCGGTGAGTCATTGCAGGGAAACATGCAAATGAAACGGGCCTATCATCAGGGTATCGGCCCGCAACTCGCAAAATCAGATCCTGACAAACTTCTCAATATTATTGAAGACGGGAACTGGTGGCCGGACCAGTGGAAAGATCAGCGGCAAGCCCTCCGCGGGATGACGCACGAAGACTTTGATCGAGCTGCACAGTTTTACGCAGATACCGCATTTCGAAAGCAACACAAGGAGGAGGCTTTTAACTTCACCCGCCGCATCGCGGAAGAGCAATCCATCGCAGCGGCAATCGATTTTGTGAACGAGATAGAAAACGAAGTCTCAAAAACCTGGGCAACCCGTGGTTTGATTCAGAAATGGATGGACTCAGATACCAACGAGGCGGTGGCCTATGTGAATCGTCTCAGTGATCAAGCGAGCAAAGATCAGGGAGCACTCGGAGTGATCGATGCGGTGTGGAAGACCAATCCGGACGACTCTATCCTCTGGGCTTCAACGATTAAAGATCCTGAGCTCCGCCAAAAGACCTACTCCAATTTGGCAAAAGCCTGGCAACGTCGGGGAAACGAAGATTTCCTCTCGAATCTACTGGGAAACCGAAAGCTCTCGAATGGCGATATCAGCGCGATTCAAGAAGCCCTGAAAGAATGACCGAGACACGGGTCTGAAAGGCAACTCGGGGCGATTTTCACCCTATCAATTGCATGAGCAAAATGTGACTAAGCCGGGGAGCTCACCCGTCTCATCTATGAAGACCATGAAGCCACGATTTACAAAAACTGAAAATTTAACCTGGTTCGACCGGGTCCGGCTTCACATTAAATGCCCCTGGCGCAACGCTCACGAAGCCAGATTCCACATCGCGGGTATCTTGAGAGAATTCGGAATTCCCGTCGTCGAATAGTGAAATTTTATCCTTCCGACTTTGTCAGGGACCAGCATTAATGGAATTTCCCATCGAATATTCCCATTGGCAGGACTTCCGCAATCCGTTAGGATATTTCTGCATTGGGCGCCCACGCCCCTTGCGATAACAACAACACAAAAATAGATTAATCTAAATTATACTATGAAGATTGCAAAAAAACTGGTCCTCGCTCTGGCAGCTTGTGGACTCTTATTTACAAATACCTCCTGCGAAACACGTACCCAGGATGGCGCTCTCATTGGTGCTCTCGGTGGCGCTGCGATCGGTGCTGCAGTTTCCCGTGACTCCGGTCGTGGTGCTCTTATCGGCGGTGCAATCGGCGCAGCCGGTGGTGCGGCGATCGGGTCCGGTCAGGACCGTAACCGCGGGCCGAAATACCGCAACGGATACGGCCACGGCGGACATGGACACGGCGGCGGCGGATATGGCGGTGGTGGACACAGCGGCGGATATGGCGGCGGCGGCGGATATGGCGGCGGCGGTTACAATCGTTACTAATTGCACACAGGCTTAGTAAACCACTCTCTAAGCCGCCCGGCTTCCGCGTCTGCGGACCGGGCGGTTTTTTTTGGGGTCTGTTATGGGATATCAAATAATGGTGGAGAAACCTTCCCCTCAGTCCCTTGTTTAAGGTACCGGCGATACAGGGTTTCTGAATTCGCTCGCCACTACAATGTATCGCACCTTCATTTTACTTCTTCTTCTGGCCGGCGCCCCCTTCCCCCAGTCATCACAAGCTCAAGCTCCGCAGAGGGACGGGCATGAGGCTATGATCACAGCCCTGAAGAAAGTCGAGAGAATCAAAAACGACCTTCCTTTTGTTGGAGCAGGAAAGATTTACGAAATTGAGAATTATCTTTCTGAAGGGGCCGTCAAGGGGATTGTCAAAAACGACCTCTTCATTGCTCTTATGGAACTCGCCAGGGAACAAAATCACCAGGGGTTTCCTGCAGAGGCCCTCATCAATCTGAACCAGGCTTTTGATATTGCTAAATCGGAGAAAAACTCAGAAAGAGCAGAATTCGCGGCCATGGTGGAACTCGCACATTTCTATCTTCGGAAAGCGGAGACAGAAAACTGTTGTTCCCGTTATACTTCCGAAAGCTGCATTCTGCCGCTTCAAGGACAAGCCATCCATACGAAAACGGAAGGTTCCCGCAAAGCGATCCAATTGTTCGAGTCCGCTCTATCGCTGCACCGTGAACAAAATTGGCTGCGCAAAGAGGTATATTATGAAACGATTTGGCTTCTGAATATAGCCTACATGACCCTGGGAGAGTATCCCGAACTTGTGCCGGCCGCTTATCTTATCCCCCCTGAAAGTTTTGAGGCAAAGTCGAGTTTCCCCCGCTTTGCAAATGTCTCTGAATCTTTAGGATTGGCACGGGAGAGTATGGCCGGCGGAGTGGTCGCCGACGATTTTGACGGGGATCACGATATTGATATTGTGGTCACTTCCTGGGAGCCCGGCGGGACAATGGCTATTTACGAAAACACTGAAACCGATGGGTTTCGCGAACGGGCAGTGGAAGCGGGTCTCACAGGGATCACAGGTGGGATCAACATTATCCAGGCGGACTACGACAACGATGGTGATGTGGATCTCTTCATACCCAGAGGCGGATGGATGAGTGAAATGGGAAAGCAGCCCAATTCACTTCTTCAAAATGATGGAAAGGGAAATTTTCGTGACGTCGCGTTTGATGCCGGCCTCGGCGAGGCATTTTACCCCACGCAGACTGCGGCTTGGGCGGACTACGACCTGGACGGGTTTGTCGACTTATTTGTGGGGAATGAAAACAAAAGCACGGTGGCTCCGTGCCAACTCTTCCGAAATCAGGGGGACGGTACCTTTGTCGACCTTGCCCTCGAAGCCGGAGTGACCAATGACCGGTTCACGAAGGGTGTCATTTGGACAGATGTGAACAATGATCGCTATCCGGATCTGGTGGTATCAAATTTGAATGAAAGCAATCGTCTCTACATCAATTTGGGAAATGGCAAGTTTGAGGACCGGGCAGAGAGCGCCGGCGTAACGGGACCAAACTCCAGTTTTCCTTTGTGGTCTTGGGACGTCAACAACGACGGAAATCGAGACATCTTTATCAATTCCTATACGGGAGGCACTCATGTTGAAGCGATGCGTGCACTGGGTCTCGATCCGAAGGCGGAGGCCTCCGGAATGTTTCAGGGAAATGGCGACGGAACTTTCCGCAATGTATCAGCCAGTTTCGGACTCGACTTTTCCACTCTCACGATGGGCTGCAATGTCGGCGATCTAAACAACGATGGATTTGAAGACTGCTACCTTGGAACCGGCAAGCCACAACTGATGTCGATCGTTCCCAACCGGCTTCTGATTAATCAGGGTGGAAAAGAGTTTATCGACGTAACGATGGCTTCCGGAATGGGACATTTGCAGAAAGGCCACGGGGTTGCATTCGCTGATTTCGACAGGGACGGTGATCTCGATATTTTCGAACAACTCGGCGGTGCGATTACGATCGATGTCTATCGGGATGCCTATTTTGAGAATCCAGGTTTCCCGGGTGGATGGGTGCAGATCAAGGCGGTTGGAACCAGGAGCAACCGGTCGGCCATCGGAACGAGAATCCGACTGAAGATCCGGAGCTCTTCAGGAACCCGGGAAATTCATCGCGAAATAAATTCCGGCGGTAGTTTTGGCTCCAATCCCCTGCTCCAGCATATCGGACTGGGGGATGCAGAAGAAATCATGGAAATGGAACTCTTTTGGCCGGCTGGCAATGAGACTCAAGTCTTCAAAAATGTTCCCTTACGAGTTCAATTGATGGCGACTGAAGGAAACTCAGAGCTGAAAATTATAGACAAAAATCAGTTCGATCATTGAGCCGGTTCTTCATCCTCTTCTTCTGCCAAATCGGCGGAGGTCAATCCGCGGAAATTCGAGGAAGGACTTCCGTCCTCCGATGCGACCAGAGCAATTCGAAAACCAAGAAACGGTCTCCCTACACTTGGATCGTGGTGGCCACGGTGATTGATCCCGAATTTCCGATCGTAGGAAGCAACGGATCCCCCTCGAACGGAACGATGAGCGGAATCCTCAGCCAACTCGATCACTGTATCCTGAAGTGGAAAGTCATTCTCGTAGACCGCGTAATGATCCTGAACCCACTCCGCGGCATTTCCTATCAGGTCATAAAAGCCCCACTTGTTCGGCGCTTTGCTTCCTGCCGCGCGCAGAAAGTTTTTCGAATTCTTCTCTGTCCAGGCGATTGACTCATCGTAGAAAACTTTTTCCCCGCGGTCAGCAGCGTAATCCCACTGAACCTCCGTAGGCAAATCATATCGCCATCCCTCCGGCAGTCGGTCGCGGTTTTGAGCGCTCAGAGCGCGGCAAAACTCTTTCGCTTCTTTCCAGGTCACTGAATCGACGGGATAATCCAATCTGTCCTGTATCGCTTCAGCACGTGCGTCGGACATGACTTTTTTCCATTGTCCCCGGGTCACCTCAGTGTCTGCCAACCAGAATCCCTGCGAAATCGAGATTTCCTGATCGAGGGGAACCGAACTCGCGCCGGACGTTGTCCGCTTGAATTTCCCGGCCGACACCCAAATCATGGCGTTTTCGAGATCGTTGGTAAAATCAGCCGCCATTTTCGGAATGACCGAAGTTGAAATGAGAACAGGCTCTTCTTCTCTGGATTCAGGTTCATCCTGCTCAGTCGTCACAACAATTGCCGGAATGACCTTTTCCTCCTCCTCAATCGGCTCCGGTTCCCGCTTCGCATAATCGTCTGCGGCATTGAGAATCTCCACCCTGCTGACAGGCAAATTCTGAAGCGAAGCCTGAGCGATCTCGAACTGATCACTTGAAAGCGCCGACGCCATTTTTTTCATTTCCCCGCACAAGTACCAGACTGCCGCCTGGCGGGATCTGAAATCTGCTACCTCTACCGCATCGGTCCGAGTGTTTTCTTCTCCTGCAAAAAATTCCGAAAGGTCCGTTTTTTCATCCACTGATAGATTCGCCCAATAGGCCCGCTTGCTCCCGGCTGCCTCAGCTCGATTGTAATGAGCATTGAGAATCTGTTCCGGAATTTCGGTTTCGAACCTGCCTGTTCCGAGACACGATCTTCCAAATGCTTCGACGTGTGCATCACTTCCCATCGACGGCTGGGACAAACAGTCCATGTAGTTGAGGTAAGCCGGGAGATAATCTGCTCTCGATGCAATGGCTCGATCAAACCAGAGACGGGCTTCTTCCAGTGATTTTGATTTGCTGACTTCGATCGCCATCGCCGCAGCAGCAGGAACTCTTGGATTTGCCTCCCAGGACTGCTTCAGAGCATCAGCAGCAAGCTTGTAATGTTCCTCGACATCGTTCCCCTGTAAGGCCGTTAAAAGATGATGCCGCCCCACCACGAGGTTCTTTAACCATGGCCTCGCCTTTTCGTTCCCATCAATCACCGTTGCCCAGGTTTCATGCGCCTCCTCCATCACAGCTGCCGCAGGACCTTCAAGAAGGAGTTCCACACAGATGGAATCCCCGATCGATGCCATACCGTCAGTCTCATCCAACATTGCCTGGAGGCTACTGATTGACATCCGAATATCATCTTTCGAATAGGTATAGGCCGCCATTTTACAATAGAGCTGAAACCGAAGTACCGGTTCACTCACATGATTGATCACCTTCGAAAACTCATCGAGAGCTTCTTTTCCTTCCAGCAAATAGAGTATTCGTGCGGCTGCGAGCCCCGGATGCGATTCGGGCCGATTCTCCAATCGGACTATGACCGATGCGATCAAAGGCTCCTCCAGATCTATAGGCCTTCCCTCGGTAACATTCATTGACAGCTTATTGAAGAAATTCAAAAAACTAGGCTCATTGCTTGAATCAACGCCCCAAACTTTCTTCAGAAAGCTCCGGGAACTCTTGTGTAAGTCTGAGGAGACCATCGCGTCATCCGGAATGGATAGTGCGACCAGTTCGAGGGGAACCTCGATCGTTTCCACTTCGTCAGTGGGAGAATCTTTCGAACTGCTATTCGAAAATTCGGACAATGTTGGAAGATTTTCCACCAAGCCTGCCGTTTCTGCCCCTATTGCCTTGGAATAAGCATTGAACTTCTCAATTATACTTTCGGAAAGCGCTTCATTCTTATACAAAGAAAAAAGCGCTACACCACAAACGGCCAATAATAGAGCCACCATTTTGCTTTTGGACCGATTCGCTTTTTTCGGTGCGCCAGGGGGAGTGAAAGGGGCTGTTTTGTTTTCACCCTCCTGTCTGATTTGCAAATCAACCGTCTCAGGGGCTGCCAGTTCCTCCTCTTCTAAACTGACAGGAAAAGGTGGCGGAGTTTCGAATGAATCTTCCGTATCTTCGTCGGCAGTAGAAAAAAGAAGAGGCGGAGATGTCCCACGACCTTCCAGGGCAATTTTATCTTCCAGGTTCGCGGAATGCTCTTCCTCACCCTTTTCTTCACGGATCTGCGGAATGTCATTCTGATCTCTCCGTGCCTCTTCTTCTTCGCCCTCTGGCGATTCGGCCGGATCCACGATCGATGAATCTTTGATACCAATCACCGATTCCTTCTCCAAGCCGACTGTATGAGATTCAGTTTCAGCAGAGTCTTCACCTGGAAGAGTCTGGCTTCCGGGCGATTCCCCCCCATTCAAGTCAACGTGCACTTCATTCGGCAGAGGTTCCGTCGTGTCGGCAATGGTTTCTTCCGATATTTCAAATGAAGGAAACTCCTCCTCAGGTGAACCTTCCTGCCCGGTAGTGACCGAATCAAACTCAATCGTGGCAGCTTTCACTGGTGAAAGTTCCCATCGGGGAGGATGTGGTTTCCCATCCGGAGCCGTGGCAACTGTCGATAGCGTTTCGTCTTCAACTACCTTTGCGGACTCCCCAATGTCCCCGGTCAAACCATCCGGTTCGTCTTTTCCAACAAGCTCAGATTTCGCGTCAACAGGTGCAGGATCGTCTGTTCTTGAGCCCAATGATTTGAATTCAGTAAAAGCACTTTCAGCATCTTCAAGGTTTACTGGTATCGACTTCGTTGGCGAAGCGCTCTGCGGTTCTACATCCGATACTTCAAGGGCAGGGAATGGTTCCTCCGGCTTAGTTTTACCTGGAATCTCACTTTGAGTCGCACTCGCGCCATCGGAAGACATACTCCGCGAAACAATCCTTGCCGGGGGGAGCGAAGTCACCTTTCTGGTTTCGGGCGAACTGACTTTGGAGGAATCCCCCGAAAGTCCCTGGAGAACCCCCCGAAACTTCTCTCCATCAGTGAGGCTAATTCCTTTTGCTTTCGCAAGCTCTACAATTGCAGGTTCAAACTGACGGCTGGAAATCACCTCAACAATATTGTAGCCAAGCCGCTTTGATTCTTCGGAAATTTCGTCAATTTGCTTTTCACCGAAGTCCTTCGAATCGTCAACACAGGCGACGCAATGCCGGGGACTATCTCCGCCTCCCGAATTTGGATAGGTTACGAAATCAATTATGGACGAAGACTCCCGATCCACTGGTTCCACTGTGAATCCAGCATACCGAAACACTGCGGGAACGGCGATTCGTAATGCAGCCAGTGACATGGTTGGCGGATATTCTTCACTCATATTATCGTTATTCTTAATATTATGGTTATTATAATACATTTATATTCGTAAAGAGTCAAAAAGGAATATTGCCCCCTCCTCGCCAACATCACTCCATGATCAGGAGCTCGTGGAAAGCAGCTTCGAGCTGCGGAAACCAAAGACCGGAGAACTTCTATTCCCCTGTCGGCGCAGGAACTTGATTTTGCTCGACCCGGACTAGACGGGATTCGATGAGAAAAGCTCCGTCTTTCCTGTTGATCGAACCTTCGAGAGAGAAAGTCGGAAAATCGGGCTCTCCCATGGAAAAAGAGAATTCCTGTCCGGAGTTTACGAGAACCTTCGGCATCGCGACCAATTCATTTCCAACTGAATTTGCGGCAGATGCAACGACACGAGAGACTTCCTCACCTGCCCAGGCCTCAGCATGCTGAAGAGTGTTGCGGACATTCGTTGCCAGCGTATCCAGCCCGTTGTCTCCTACAAACTCAGAACCGACTGAAAGCATCTTTGTCTCCAGTTCGATTGCCTCTGCACCATCCTCTGTCACTACGTTTTTCGGTGTAAGAAAAGCAATTTCGTAATTTCCTTCGCTTGTCCGATAACCACCTTGGACGAGAGACTCCGATTCTTGAATCTCTGCCCGGACCGCAGAACTGATTACATCTTCGTAGAGAGGACGTGAAATTCTCGTCAGCTTTTTGGAGGTCTCCCGCAATTCATCCCGCAAGGCGTCCACCTCAGTAATGGATGGCTGCTCAAAGGTGACGGCCTGACGAAACGGATTCTCCTTTACTTCGACTTGCTCAATGTCGAAAGCCGGTTCCTTCTGCGCACGCTTTTCCTCCCTGTAACTGTTCAAGTATGACAAGTCCTTCTCAGGTATATCAAACATCCCGCCGAAATAGAGCCCCACCCCGATCATAAGGAGAGTTGCAACAGCGATGACGACACGATTCATTAAAACGATAGGACCACAGTTCCGCGGAAACGCCAATGCGAAAATGACCGCCGGCTTCCTATTTCGCGAAGAGCGGATCGTCCGGATTCCCCTGCGAGAGAAGATATGCGAGAAGATCAAGGACATCGTCTTTTTCCAGGGTGTTAATCAATCCGGGAGGCATCATGCTCACTGGCGACTCTTTCATCTCCTTCAATTTCTTTCGATCAACCGGGACGGTGTCATTTGGGTCCATCATGTTCACATTCACCTGCACACTGTCTCCGTTCAGATTCATGATTCGACCGATGATTGTATTCCCGTCATTCATTTCGAAAATCATCTGACCATACTGATCCGAAATCTCTTTGCTTGGATTGACAATCGAATCCAACAAATCACGTGGACTGAATTTCCCGGCCACGGACGTTAAATCCGGTCCGATGGCTCCGCCTTCCTGACTGAATCGATGGCAGGCGAAACATGTTGCTCCTCCAAACATCTTCCGACCGTTGGCAAAATCCCGGTTTCCTTCGAGCCCCACATTGATGACGTCATCAAAATCCTCCACCGTCCAGGCTTTCACAAAAGGACGCACTTCGTAGGAAAACGATTGCGTCTTTGGCGGAGCTGCTTCAATCGTCTCCTTCAGTGCCACTTTCTCCGCTTCCGGAGTATTCACCAGGGCGGTCTTTTTCATATTCTCAATGAACAGGGAAAAACTGGCTCCACCTTTATAAGCTGAAGCTCGCGTGAACCACTCGAAGAATTCGCGTCGCAAATCGAGGGTCCAGCCATTCTTGAGATGGCGGAGCGACTTCGCATAGGCCATCTGTTCTTCCTGAGAAGGCGCATCTTTTAGCAAAGCAATCCCTTTCGCCGCTGCCTTCGGTTCCTGCAGGTAGACCAGGAGCTGTAGCATTTCTGCATTCAACTCCGGCGTTCCCGCTGGAAAGTTCGCATCAAATTTCGAAGCGACCATTTTCCTGAGGTCCGAATTCCCTTCACCCATTCGGGTGAAAGCCAGACTATATGCCCGGGTGAGGTCAATCCTCCGGGTGCGGGTCAGTTTCATCCAATCGATCCGACTCAAGGATTCGAAAATATCAGCCTGCAACTTGCTGTCCCCATGTCTGGTGAGAGCAATCAATCCCTGGATGGAAGCGGTCGGGTCAGTTTCTTCAAGCGCCCTATCCTGCCAGGCTTCAAGATCCTGGTGTTCGACCGCTATACGTGCAGCATATCGAAGAAAGCGGTCTTGCGAGCTGAGATGAGGCCACGCCTTTTCTATGGCTCCATCCACTTCCTGATGCAGTTCCTCCATTTCCTTACGCAAAACAAAATTCTTCGCCGGTTCGGCAGAAGGCGCAGGATCTGTGTTCTCATCCCCCACATAGCTCACTCGATAAAGGCCGGACTGAACGCGGCGCCCGCCAATGGCAATATACATCGCTCCGTCATCCGGATTGACCACCAGGTCCGTCAGGGGAAGCGGTTGAGCGCTCATGAACTCTTCCACTTCTCCAGTGTAGCCCGCTCCCTTTTGCTTCAGGTGAATCGCGTAGAGTTTCCCGTAACTCCAGTCCGCCGCATAAAAGGCATTTTGATACTTCGCCGGAAACTTCGCTCCGTATCCGAAGGTAACCCCGGTTGGAGATCCGGGCCCGATATCGACAACTGCGGGAAGACTGTCAGGATAATAGGCAGGCCATTTCCCTCCGCCGTTTCGCCAGCCGAATTCCGCGCCGCTTATCACATGATTGATCCGCGTCGGCCGATACCAGGGAGTATTGAAGTCCCATTCCATGTCCGCATCGTAAGTGAAAAGTTCGCCGTATTTATCAAAGGCAGCATCATACTCATTTCGAAATCCGGTCGCGATCAGTTCCCATTTTTTTCCGTCCGGATCCGTCTTCGCTATCCATCCACCTGGAGCTGGAGTCCCTTTCATAAACCCCCGACCAATCGGACGCTCCAGAAGCTGTCTCTTATACACATCTGACGCTGCCGACGAAGAGGATAGTGTA
>CAJXQE010000149.1 GCA_913058215.1 uncultured Verrucomicrobiales bacterium | reverse complement strand
TCTACACTATCCTCTTCGTCGGCAGCGTCAGATGTGTATAAGAGACAGGATCACGGAACGTGGATTGGAAACATTCTGCCTCACACGCAAACCATCGCTGACGAAATGACGATCGTTCGTTCGATGTGGACGGAAGCGATCAATCATGATCCCGCAGTTACTTATATCAATACCGGTTCGCAACAAATGGGGCATGCCTCAATGGGTGCCTGGCTGAGTTATGGCCTGGGGCGTTCCAATGAAAATTTTCCCGCCTACATGGTATTGCTCAGTCAGGGGACTGGAAAAAATCCGGGGCAACCACTCTTTTCCCGCCTTTGGGGAAGTGGCTATCTGCCGTCGAGTCATCAGGGCGTGATGCTTCGACCCGGAGCGAACCCGGTTTTGTATTTGAACAATCCTCCCGGAGTTTCTCGCAAAGCGCGGCGACGATTGCTCGACACCCTCGGGGATTTAAACCGACAGCAGGCCCAGGAGATTGGAGACCCTGAAACTCTTGCCCGGGTGGAAGCTTACGAAATGGCTTACCGAATGCAGACATCGGTTCCGGATCTCACTGAATTTTCAGACGAGCCCGAGTCCACCTTCAAACTCTACGGCGAGGAAGCGCGTCGCCCCGGAACTTTTGCAGCGAATTGTCTGATGGCCCGCCGGATGGCCCAGCGGGGTGTCCGGTTTATTCAGCTCTTTCACCGGGGATGGGATCAGCACATCTCCATCAAGTCGCAGTTGCCGCGTCAATGTCAGGATGTAGATCAGGGATCAGCCGCGCTGGTTAAAGATCTCAAACGGCTGGGAATGCTCGAGGACACGCTGGTGATATGGGGCGGAGAATTTGGGCGCACAGTATTCAGTCAGGGCGAACTTGGTGCGCCAACTTCAGGGCGTGATCATCATGGCCGGTGTTTTACTACCTGGATGGCAGGCGGTGGAGTGAAAGCCGGATTCGACTACGGTACCACCGATGATTACTCCTACAATATTGCAGAGGATCCCGTTCACATACGGGATTTGAATGCGACGATTCTGCATCAGCTGGGGATTGATCACGAGCGGTTCACTTTCAAATTTCGTGGACTCAATCAGCGGCTCACCGGAGTGGAAGAGGCGCATGTTGTGAAAGACATTCTTTCTTGATCACTCGCGGAGTGCGGAGTTCACCCCGTTGATTCGAAAAGCCTCAGCGGTCGGAATTCCCGTTTACTGTTTCTTCCCGGCCTGAAAGTCACCCACAGTCCCGATGTGCCTTCGCAAAACGTTCATGATGGCTTCGTAAATATACGGATCGTTGTTTGGTGAATTCTGTTCTTCCAGTGTCCATGCTTCCTGATTGAAATCTTTCTGTTTCCTGTCATCCAACTTCGACAGTTCCATTAGGATTTCCTGCATCAGGGGAGCTCCGTTAAGAAGCTCATCTTTTAGAACAGCCTCACCTGTGGTGTATTTCAGGTCCCGGAGAGATTCCGGAATTCGGTCCGCAAGTATAGTTCCGTCAGGATCCGTCAGTTGTGCGATTGGATTCCAAACGAGAAGATTGGCTTCGTATGTCATCCCGTAGAGTTTCTTTCGGGTCTCCGGGTTTTGGGGCCATTTGGATTTAGGCCCGGAAATGGCGGACTTCCCAATTCCTCCTTTTCCTAATGCCCTCTCTGACCAACGGGCCATGCCTTCGAGATACCAGCGATTGCCGAAGTAGGTGGTGCCGTATTGAATTAGATGAAACATCTCGTGTGCCGGGGTCAGGTTCCGGGTTGGGTCGACGGTGTTGGCTACTGCCATGACGATAGTCCGGTCGCCTTCTTTGCCTTCCGGGATCGAGCGCGCCTTCTGTGCTTTGCGATAAGCAACTCCATTGAGACCCTTGATTCGATCCTTCCCACGGATGCTGACCTGAATGCAATTCACGGCCGGGTAACGGTCGCTTTCCAGTGGATCCGGATAGTTAAGGACTTCGCAAAACATTTCCTTCGCCGCCCATACCTGGCGGGCGACGTTTTCAATTCGGTCAGGAATATTGTTGCCATCGAGGTCGGCATCCGGGACGGCCGATTCTCCCTTCAAGGTGTAAAATACACGAACAGGTCCGAGAACGTAGTGCTCTGTCAGGTCGGACTTATCTTTGGCCTGAACTGCTAAGCACTCCAGTAATGCGAAAGCGCAGATGGCGAAGCCGCTTACTCTCACGGCTTGGCTTCTTTTAACTCAGTAAGCATTTCCAGTAGCTGATCGGTCAGGACTCTCGAGGCGTCGAGTTGCACATTACTGGTTCCCATCCAGGTTTCGTATCCGCCGAGCTTGTGTTGTTTGGGTGTCGGCAGATAACCGAAGGCTCCGTTGGCCAATTCAATTGTAAAGGTGTGTGGAAAGGGGCTCTTCTCTTTAAGCTCAAGGCCAATTTCTACGAGGGTTTCGAAGGGAAGGGAAACGATCGCCTGGTCCCCGATTCGCATCGCCTGAATGGTGATGTCAACCGCGTCCGGAAGTTCCAGTTTGGCGAGAGTCCTGACTGCATAGTGCGGTGCCAGACCCGATATTTTTGCCTTTTTAATTTCTTCAGCGCTCATCTTGAGAATATTCCGCGCTTGCTGGATTTGTTTCTCATTGGGCTTGCGATATTTCAGAGAAACGGTGCGTTGTCTCATATCGACCCGGGCATTGGGTGAATACTCCACTTCACGGGTGGCTTGGTAGGCGGCGTCCGCAACCTTACCGGCAACGGTTTGGATCTGCTCAAAAGGAGCTCGAGGAGCGCGTTTTCCAGTGAAATCGATATTGTTGATATCCCCGCTGGTTCCGTTGCTGAGTAGGCCGACGAAATTTTCAGGTGGAGTTCTTCCTCCAAGCCGGAAAGGGATGATGCGGGCGAATTCGCCAAAGTAGTCGGCGGAAATTTGCGCTCCCGGAACGGCTCCGACGTAGTGAAGTGAGTAGTTGGCGAGCAGCGCAAGCGGTTTGCCTTTGGCGTTCTGCACCGTGACAACAGCGACTTCGGGGTCAGTGGGGCCGGCGGGTTTGGTGATGTCGTTCCGGCCAGGATTCATTTTAACGGTATCGATTTCGCCAAATGGATTCGGAGGCATGGTGCCTTCCTTCAAATACCAACGGCGGTTGAAGACTTCATCCGTGACTTCGCCTGATCCGAATCCCACTTTGGCAGGTGCGAGGTTGTCGATTGCTTGAGAGATTGCTTTGACGATTCCCTCCGCCGCGTGTTTCCGAAATGCGACCTCGGGAGGTGCGTCGCTTCCGTCATATGGAGCGGGAGCGCTGTGGGTGTGAGTGCCTGCGAGGAGAATATTTTCGATCGGCCAACCCGTCGCTTCGGCAGCGGCGCGACGGATGTTGCCACTGTTGGGTTCTTTGATGAAAATCACGTCAGCGACACAGATGACAGCTTTGCCTTTGCCGTTCCGAAAGGCCAGGGCGCGGGCGTTGAGAGGATCATGTGCCGAATCTTTCGGTTTCGGATAGAAACTTCCTCTCGTTACCACCGGCCATTCCTGCGGGGTGATGTCGACAACGGCAGCGCCCGCTTCGAGTTTGCCATCGGCGGCTTCAGAATAATTGGCAAAAATACCGATGCCACAAGCCAAGAGGGTTATACAAAAGAGATGCTTCATCGTTCTATCTTGGTAGGCGGATTAGTGATTCGCGAACTTTCATTGAGCGTTTATGCGCTAGGGGAGCCGGAAAGTGATTCCCCAATCAATCAACAGACGGACTTTTCCATCCGAATCTTTTGAAGTATCCCCAGCTACCCCACGCTACGTTTGAAACATTCACGGCGAGGGGATGGTGGTAGAAAATGTCCCGGGAGTTTTCCCAGTTCAGGTCGAGAGCGATCTGAAAACGCTCTTTCATTTCCGGAGACAGTCTACCTCCGATGCTCTCCCACTCCTGATTGATTCGGAAGATATCGGAATAGCCTTCCGTGTATTCCAATCCGGTAAGCAAGAAGGCAACACGTTGATTGGACTCTTTGTCGCTTTTGGTGGCTTTGTCTGCTTCATCAAGGTGTTTGCGAAGCTCCGCGATTGCCATTGGAGTGAACGGGGCAGTGACACCAAGCTTGTTTGTGGCGATCTCGTTGGTCAACTCTTCCAGTTTCAGAAAATACTTCTTTACTGGTTCGGCACCCTTGCCAAATCCAGAATGGCAATAGTCGTCGATCAATTCCTCAATGTTCAGATTGGGATTCCAGAGCAGTTTCCCCATGACATAGTAATTGAGACCTTGAGTCGACCAGTTGTTCATACAGGAATCGAGGTCGGTGCCGATCATTTGGTTGGGGGCAATTCTCCGAAAGTCCTCTGCCAGTTTGTGAATGTAAAGAACTGCAGTTCCCTGGCGACGCCCTGCCAAAAGCAGATTGGAGCGGAAATAGATCTTGCTGGCCGATTTGGCCCAGGCGTTCCAATCCTTCAGGCCCAGATGTCTTTTTTCTTCGTTGAGGTAGCTTATCCCGACATAACGGATCGCAATGTTAGGGTGAAGCTTGGCGTTTACCGGCGGAGCTGAATAAGCGCTGTAGGCATCCGCCGTCAGCCAGACATCGGGATGCTCTGCTGTGACTCTGGCTGCAATGCCATTCCAGAAATGAATGTAGCGGTCTGTCAGGGGGACGTGTTCAAACTTGCTTCGCTTGGCACCGGGAGAAAAATCCACCAAGTCGATCTTTCGGTCCGTCCGGGCGTCGAGCGCTTCACAATCAGGACAAACGCAAAAAGAAGTGGTGCCACCATCATTGGGACCGATGGAAATGCTTTTTTGCCCTGTCTCGTTGATCGTAGCAATTCGATCAAGGGCGACTGCCTTAATTAATTCCTGATTGGAAACGCAAAGGCGAGCCCGGTGAGGACTGGCGCTTTGGTCACGGGATCCGTTGGGGGCCATGGCAAACCAATCTGGATGCGTGTCTCCCCATTTTTCCCAGGCATCACCAAATGAGTGACCTGAAGTGAGTCGCAGAGAGCCCCCGAGACGGTGCCATCCTGACCAGCGGGCATCGTAGGATTTTGTGGCGCGAGCTTCCGTGATGACCTTTTCGAACTCAACTTTGCTCACTCCAAGCTGCAATCCTCCCCTTTCCATACGGTCACTGAAACCGCCCCCCATGCGGATTTTTCGCTGCAGGAGCAGGGGATTGAAGATGAGGTTCATCTCTGGTACTTCGATTGTGTCAGACTTTGGAACAACTTTTCCCGTTTCGCCGGGCCAGAGAAACCGGACTGCGCAAACATCTTCCAAAAACGTCGTAACCGCATAGCGAGTTCCGTTGGGGTCATAAGAAAGCGGGTCGTCTTCACCAAGCAGGATCACAGTGTTCGGGAATGTTCGAATCAAGATTCCTCCAGGCTTCAGGCTTTCTGCCTTAGCACCCAATACAGTGACGGCCGTACTCCGGCCAACCAGGATTCGGTTAGCTGGAGAGTCATCGGTAAGTTTGTCTTCGCTGATTATTGCTAACCTCGCCCCGGAAATTTGAAACAGATGATCACTGAGAATTCTGGACCCTTCCTTTGCCGCAGCTGACGGGTTTGCCGAAGTTACAATTATCGCGTTAGGATTTCCGTTCAGGACGATCTGGATGGGTGAGGCTGCTGCGCTGCTTGAAACGCAAGTACAGGTGCAGACCATTCCAAAAAGGATAAGGGGGAATATTCTGAGGCTCATGAGTTATGGTGGCTAAGTATTCCTGGATTGAAAAGGAGTAGTTCTCTCCTGAGTATTTGAAAACTATCAGAATTCCTGGAGGTGTGGAAGACCTCTCAATTGGAGAGGCAGCTTCCATTTAACCCCCATTTCGTTTTTTGCGTCTAAACACGAAACATCAACGAAGGCGTGACTGCGGAATTGTGCAAATTCCGAAAGGGGCTTTCTCTGCAGAATGAAAATGACTGCCCTGTGTGTTTTTCTTCTTCTGGTAGGTAGTTTGTTTTCTGCAGACGCAGAATTGCTGAGTGAAAGTTTTGATGATTATGAGTCAAACTTCAAGATCACGAATGCGAAGGCTTGGAATGGGTTCGTCGGATTCCCGGGGCAGGGGAATCCGAACGCGAATGTGATCGAAGGGAGAGGCGTGGACGGTTCCAAGGCTCTTGGAATCAGTCACAGCGAACCGTTTCGAACTGATAACTGGGGACTGCAGTTTCAACTCCCTCAGTTATACGACAAAGGGGCCGTATGGATTCAGTGTAAATTTAAACCACCGACGAAATTTGCAGGTGGTCTGACCATTGATGCGCGCGGCCCGAAGCGTGGCGAGATACTGGCACGGATTGCTGCTTCCCCCTTTTCGAATAAGTCGACCAATGACACCGAATTGCGTTGGCATTGTACCTGGGCGCGACCGTATTGGCGGCTCTATACCCTGTCGGAGCTGGACGCGAATCGATGGTATACGGTGACGGCGCGTTTGGATCTGGATAATCGAATGTGCGCAGCGTGGCTGGATGACCAGTTGCTCTGCGAAGAGGCTCCCTTGTCTGCCGCGAGTTCGTTTTCACAACTTCACCTTGGTTTTGGAGGGCTGGGAGATTCACTGGCATTGGTCGATGATCTATTGATCAGTACGACTGCACCCGCTGGATTCACCGAGCCCAAACTTCTCCCCCTCGCGGAAGACGCTCATATATTTCGGTTTGCAGGAATTGGGGATCCGCAGTTGGGATTTGGTGGATATGAATCTGATAAGATTCGTTTCGGGCTGGCGGTTGATCAGATCAATCGAGCTGGATCGGAGTTGACCTTAGTATTGGGGGATATGGTTCACGAGAACAAGGATGAGCAGGCATACATGGATTTGGCTTCTCTTGGGAAAGGACTCAAGCGGCCGGTTTATGCTCGTGGGAATCATGAGGAACTCGATTTGTTTCTAAAGCATTTCGCGGAGAAGGAGAACCATTCGACAGTTCACAAAGGAGTGCGCTTTGTAGTGGTCGATGCCATCGGGAATCAGCGGGGCCTGAGTGAGGAGCAACTTGTGTGGATAGAAAAGGAATTTTCTGAGGCGGAAACGAAAGGCGAGGAGCTTGTGCTGTCTCTTCACGTTTCACCCTGGCAGGACAACAAGAAAGGTGCCGGCAAATATAATCAGATCGGTCCGGGCCGCGACCGGCTTCGGGATCTGATGAAAGAATATAAAGTGTTGCTCTGCCTCAGCGGTCACTATCACTCGGGATTGTGGGGTGCTAAAGAGGACGAAACCAACTACCTCGTGCTTGGCGGAACTGCGATTGTCAAAGGCGGAACCTACGGCTGGTGTGTTTTCGATGTCTATCCCGACAAGATTGTGATGCACCAGAAGCCTCTGTTTTTCGGATACGAGAAAGCAGATGTCTCAAATGTGCATGCGCTCCAGGGATGGATTCCCTATGAAAAACTTCGGGGGATGTATCCCTATATTCAGCAGGGTCCACTTACGATTCCGAGGCATCGACCTGTGAATAAAGAGTGATCTGGTCTTGAGTCAGGGCGGAAAAACTTCATTCAATCTGGATCGGAGTTTACCAATCTCTTCTTTAAATGCAGGATCCTCTGCCAAATTATTCTTCTCAACTCCGCTCTCGTCATATTCGTAAAGCTCCCTGGCTTCGATCTCTTTGGTCTTGGTACTTCTCCATTCGGTGTAGCGGTGTGTGGCAGTGCGGACGGTGTAACCCATGAAGCCACCCTTGGGGAACTGGCTGAAAGCGGCGCCCTTCCCGGTCTTAGACGGTGCTTTGATCTTGTCGGCGAAACTTTCACCTTCAGCTCCGGAATGAACAGGGAGTCCGGCAAGCTCACTCAAGGTGGGGTGAAGATCGACGAGTTCTACCAATGCATTGCTTCGTTCGCCACGAGGATACCCGGGTGCGCTGATGATCAGGGGAACCCGGGTATCGAGTTCGAAATTGGTATGCTTGGCCCATGAGCCGAAATCTCCCAATTTGTATCCGTGATCTGACCAGAGCACGACAATCGTATTCTCTCGCAGGCCGAGAGATTCAAGTTCGCCCAGCAAACGACCTACTTGCGCATCAATATAGCTGACGCAGGCGGCGTAGCCATGTCGCAGGTGCCGGGTTCGTTCGGGGGACAGTAGACCTTGTGATTTTTCCAGATACTGATTCACTTCGTTAGCTCCAGCTTTCACCGCGAAGTCAGGCGCTCCCTTCGGTCGATTAGGAACAGCTACGGGCGGAATCTTTTCCGGATCGTAGAGGTCCCAATACTTTTTGGGTGCGACGAATGGTAGGTGGGGTTTCATGAATCCCACAGCAAGAAAGAAGGGTTGTTTAGAACCCTCCGCGTTAAAGTGACGTAATTTCCCGATTGCCGCGTCGGCCAGGGCACCGTCGGCGGGAACATTGTCAGGGACATCGGGAGATTCGGTTGCGTAGCCACGTACGAAGTATTTCTTCCATTGATCGGGATCTGCGGGATCGCGTTCAATTTTCTTTAAGAATCTGTCATTCGCAGTGGCAAAGACTTTCTGTGCCGCAGCTATACCTTCCGGGGAGAAATAGTATTGGGGACTGGATGCCCATCGATCTTCCGACCACGAAACGGGGTCCTGGAAGGAATCACCAACGTAGGCGGTCTTCCAGGATCCGTGATAGATCTTTCCAAATGACTGGGTGAAGTATCCGTGGTTTTTAAAATGCTGCGGCAGGGTCACCACACTGGGAACGATCTTTCGAAATGCCGCAGCGTTGCCTTTGAAGGAGTCTGGCCGAAGTCCGCTCAAGAGGCTTGCCCGCGACGGCATGCAGACCGCCCACTGACAGTAAGCCCGCTCGAACAATACTCCTTCCGACGCGAGGTGATCGATGTTCGGGCTTTTGATGTGTGTCGCTCCGTAGCAGTTCAACTCAGGGCGCAAATCGTCAATGCCGATGAAGAGAATATTCGGATGCTTCGTCGGGGCAGCCGACAGGAACGCAGCAGTCAGTTGGAAAATTAAAAGCGTCGCCACCAGTTTCTTTTCTGCGGGGAAAATAGTAATCATTAATTGGGAGCGGTGAAGGGCTGTAAAGTTGATTTTTGTTTGAGAAAACAAGAAGATCAGAAGCGAGAACTCAATCTATTTCCCGCGCATTTTGTATTCCAGGGTGAACTGATGCTGGTCTCTATCCGCAACCACTTTAGTCGATTCACAGAGTGCACCTTTCACCGGATCCCAGGTGCGGACTTCGATCTGATCGCTTGAAGGAAGAAAACGCATTACCCGCAAGCCTCCGGATCCATAGTCAGAGAGAAGAGAGTGGACTTTATTGCCATGATCTCCCTTAGTCATCATTCTCATTGCCTGGGTTCGACTTTGGTCGCCCGAACAGATCAGGAAGAGGTTCGGATGTTTCCGGAAACACTTTTCCCACATCTCTTGCGAGCTGTTCCCTCTTTCTCCATGACGCTTCTTCCAGGTCATTCTGCCTTTGGGAGCGTCAAAGTAGTCTTCAGCAGTTTTCGGCTTATCCCGGGGGCCGAGGTCCATATGAGTTGTAATGATGGCTCTTTTTTCTCTGTTGTCCTCCAATACAGAATCTGCCCAGGCCAGGACATTGTTCGGAGCATTGCACTCTAGATGTAGATAAACAAATTTCATTCCGCCAGCTTCAAAGAGCTGAGCGCTGTTAGCATTATTCCCCGACACTGTTTGATCTCCGGAAGGGTTTTCAAAACATCCGGCATACCAATCAAACTTTTCGAACCCGGACTTCGGGAACACACTCTGAAAAAGGCTGGAGTCACCGGCCCCTGTCATGTCGTGATTCCCCACGGTGATTCCATACGGGACCTTTCCATGTAGCTTGTCCATGTATCGCTTCGCCAGGGCCCATTGCTCATTGTTGTTGAGGTCAACAATATCACCCACATGACTTACGAAAGCGATTCGCTGCGAATCCAGGTTCGACACGATCCAATCTGTCCACCGATCGAAAAGGGGATTAGAAAGGGCGCCCGTCTGGTCGGGCTTGTAGTGTTGAGTATCCGGAATGACAACGATAGAGAAAGACCCGTCCGGTGCCGTCGGTAACTCACCTGCTTCAATCTCCACTAAAAGTGCTGCCATCGTTAGACTCGCGATTAGAAGATTTCTCATAGATTGTTTATTTGATTGTCAGGGCGAAGACTTCTGCATTGTCGAGATGAATTCGAAGAAGGTATTTACCGGTGGGGAGATCCTTCAGCTTGGCTTCATTCCAAGTCGCGGATTGGGTCAGGGAATCGCCGGCCAACGGAACGGCGTCATCTTTGGAGAATCCACGCAGTCGATACCCTTCCTCGTTCAGGATTTCCAGACGAACCGTTCCTCCCGATGCATCCGCATTCACTGAGATCTCCTGAACATCAGTGAGATCGATTGGTTTGAGCGTGATTTGCCCGATGTTGTTGAGGGGCGTTTTTAATGTCGACTGGGCACTCCGTTCAAGGGGACGGATTCCGGCGAACCGATCCAAAGCAATAGAAGCAAATCCGACACCGCTTTGTTGGCTCGCATCGGTCAGTTTTTTGCCTCCACCAATCGCCCCGCTGTTGTAACCGCCGTAATAAAATCGAATTTCCTTATCGAGAACAATAGGCGTGGAATTTGTGAGGACAGCCCCGTTGGAGAATACTTGTTTGGTGTTGTCGATAAACGGAGTCTCACGGAAGGGCCGGTTCCACTGAATTCCATCGCGGCTTGTCATCAGTTCGATGTGCATGGCGTCTGCTTTTGCTCCGCTTACTTCGCCCCTGGCACTGAGGATCTGGTTGAGACTGAAATAACACCCTTTGTATAGAAACACAGGCGAAGTGTGATACTCGGTGTTCGGAGGGTCGAGATCATCCGGCCAGCTTACGATTTGGGGTTTCGACCAGTTGAGGAAGTCTTTGCTCTCTACGCGAGCCATGGCGTGCTTCCAGGCATGGCCACCCGCCGGTCCCTGGATCCATGATTTCCCATAGACAACATAGGCCTCGTGTTTTGTGTCCCAAAAAACATCGACGGCATCGGACATGGTAAGCGGCATAGGCCAACTCTTTCGGGTGAACTTTTTATTTTTATCCCACATTTCGCTGTAGACGTCTTCGTCAGCGAATGGCGGCTGTTGTCCGCGACCACCGTATGAGTAATGGTTAAGTGGATTCTCTTCGTAATTCTTCCAGTGGATTCCATCATGGGAGAATGCGGCATGAAAAGCGGGCCATTCCTGCCCTGTCTCATCTTTAGAGAAATCGGTATAGAGCATTTTGTAGCGCTCTTCATTGTCGATGGCATTCACATCGTAGAGAACGGAGTTGGCATAGCGGTCGCCGTATCCATTGTTTCCCAGGAGAACGATATTGGTATTCTTGAGAATGCCCTGATCAAGACGGGATCCATCAAAATCATGAAGTCCAAGTTCGGGTTTTGTGAATGTGATCCCGTCGTCAGATTCTGCCAGGCAGACTACACACTTATGAGTCTTCCGTTCGTCGCGTCCTCCGGCGTAGGCCTGATACCAAAGTTGATATTTCCCGGTTTTCGGGTGTCTCAGAATACTGTTCCACCCAATTGCCATTTCCCATGCTTTGTCCTCTTTGACGACAGGATTCGTCGGATTCAGTTTTGCCGGATGAAGAATCCGCTTTGTGCCGGAGCGATACAGAACATCACTATCATCGACGAATAGAATATGGCGGGGGCCCATTTGATCTTTCTCCTTAACCACTTTGATTGGAGCGACGCCATTGATGTGTTGGTCGATCCAAATGGCGGCTGCTTCGGCGGATCCTACAGGGGTGCTGTGACCACGAGGTTCCGGCATGATTCGAATTTCCACTTTGCTGTCGAGCCCTTTGGCAATGGATGCAGCGGTGATTTTCTGGGCAGTATCAATCGCAGCCCGGGTGCTGACGCGCGCGTCCGGATCTCCGATAACGATCCAGACGGGGCGCCCGGCCAGTTTGTCCGACTGGTTGATCAAGTTAAGTTGCTTCACCATCGGGGCATCTTTGACATTGGTGAATTCGTTGAGCGCTGCCGGATCCGTCACCGGTGCAAATGCGGCTGCACATTTCACCCGTGGATCGGAAGCCATGTAGTGAATCGAAAGGAAACCTCCGCGCGAAGTCCCGCAGATTGCCAGCCTGACGGGATCGGCGATCTTGGTTTCGATCAGGTGATCGACCACTTTGGAAAGTCGACTATTGAACTCCTTGATAAAGTTAACTCCCTTTCCTGCGCTATCGGCCCATCCGCTCAATCCGTTTGGTTTCTTGTCTCCGCCCTGTTTTCCGTGGTTGGGAATATCGACTGAAACGAGAAGGTATCCCAGTGCACTCAGGTCATTTCCCGATTGCCGAAAGTATTTACTTCCAAGGGTGCTTTCAATAGTTCCGGATAGAACGATCAGGATGGGTGCTGGATCTTTGGAGGCTTCTCCCCATGTTCCGTATTCGATACCCTCGGGAGTCGTATGGATATCCACTTTTAGTTCAGCACCTTGTGCCGACAGGACTGAAAACAGGAATAGAAAACTTAGTGTCAGAAATTTCATCTGGATCTATTCAGATTTGGATAATGACCATCCGGGAAGTTCTCCGCATGCCTGAAGAGCTAGAATGGCGTAGGCCGAGCCAGTGTTTGAAATCAGGTTTCGCGCATCGTTGACCGGTGAGCGGGTGAACCACTTTCCACTCTCGCGCTGGTTGGACAGGATCCAATGGACCCCTTTTTGCAAGCGCGGATCATCGGCGGTCACGCCCAGCTCGCGGGCAATGATCAGGACCAATCCCGTGCCATAGGCATCGCTGGTTTTTGTTTCCAAAGCTTCGCCGTTCTCTCGCTCCAGCCCTTTCCAATCCGTGAGGAAACCGGAAGTGGACCAGCCGCCGTCAGGTAATTGCAGTTCGAGCAATTCGGAAAGCGTCTTCTTCCGCTCTTCCGGGGTCGCAATTCCAGTGATCCGAATCGAAGACCATGCCAGCATTGCCCGATGGTGGAGTGACTTGGGTGGGTTGTTTTTCAGATAGGTTCGTAGTTTTTCCAATCCCGCTTTTGCTGCAGGTGTTTCCGAGTATCCATCCGGTGCGACTCCAACTGTGAGTGCTGCGAGGGTCACCCCGAAGTGATCGTCGATTTCCATGGGAGCATAGTCGCAGTGGGGCCATCTCCATCCTCCGTCCTCCCGTTGGACGGTCCACATGATGTCGAGAACTTCCCGGGCGACATCGCTGAGTTCTCCGGCGGCGCCGACATCATTGAAAGTCAGGCCTGTTCCCACGACGATTGGCCAGAATCCCTGCTTTTCAGTGGGTCCTTTCTTTGCCCAGCGAACCTTCCGATAATCTTCAAAAAAGGATCGAACTTCCCCGGAATCTTTCAATACCGTCGAAAGCGCGGGCCGGGCCATCATGTAGGGCATGTTCGTGTGGCAAGTGGCACACTTTTTTTTCTTCTGCCAGGTCAGTGACGTGCGGTCGAGATATCGTGCTGCATTTTCGGCGGAGTATGATGACGCCAATGGTTCATCCGGACTGATCGATTCAAGTTCTTCAGGGACACTGTCGAAGGTGACAATTTCGTCAGCAAGGCAGAAGGCAGAAATTGAAAAGAGGAGAAAGATCGAGGTGAAACGTTTCATTTTTTTTGCAGAGCTTCTTTCGTCAGGGCTGTGGGATGTTTGAATCCCAATTTTTCTTTAACAGTGCTGTGCCACTTGCGAAGTTTGCGGTCATTCGTGAAAGCATAAAGTCCTTCATCGGGGCCCGCCCAATCGCGATGGGCTAGCAAGAGCTTCTCCCGCTTCTCACCGGCCTCGTAGGCCTTTTTCAAAATCGATTTCAATGAATCTGGGTCATCACGTCTCTCTTTGAGGACGGTGGAAAAGAAATCCATCTTCACTCCAAGAATCGCAATTTGCCGATAATGATCCATTAGCTCCAACATGGTTCTGGTGTAATCCTGGCCCAGTCGATGGAAGCGAACCCGCCCTTTGTAATCTCCGTCCGGAACTGCTGCTTCGGCAGCCTTCAGGTGTCTTTCGGCCTCTTCGACCGCTTCGATGGGGATCAGTCGATTCCATGCTGCAATGATGTTGGCATAGGCCATGTTGGTCGTGTCGACATGGCGATCCCGCTTTGACCAGTTTTCAGTTAATGCTGAATTGTAGGATTCGAAAAAGGCTTCCATTTCCTTTGCGACCGGCCCGTAAGCAGATTCGAAATATTCGCTCATCAAATTGGTGGTGTCGCGTTCGGGATCCCATAGCATCCGGGTCAATGCCCAATAGTTCGGGGCAGTTGCCGAGAAGTTCTTAGTTCCCTCTCCGTAAGCGGCGACAAAGCCGAGATCGTGAGCTTCCGCAAGACTGGCGATGATCTGATCGTAGTGCAGCATGTGCATGTCGTGGTAATAATGATTCCCCCAACCTTCACGAACCACCATTTTGGCTCCGAGCTTTTGCCATCCCGCCACAGAGTCCCGCCACTGCTTTAAATTCTCCGGATCCCTGTGAGAGGCGGATTGATAGACAAATGAGAGGTAGAGATTGGGCTCCAGACGTTTGATGTTCAGCGGAGGTTTGTTGTAAAAAGTGTAGGCAAACATTCCGCAGGCCTTGTTCGGATTTTTCTCCCGAACCCGTCGGGCGATTTCATTCGCGTAGGTAAAAATTCGATCACTCAACTGAATAGTCTTCCCGTCGTAGCTCATTACTCCGGGAACATCGAGCGCAGTGCATCGCTCGCATTGACAGAACCCTCCTCCGTCACTCGGTGAAATATGCATGATATCCTGTTTCCCATTGAGAACGTGTTCCACCATTCGGTCGAGGACTTCCGGATGAGTTGTGCACAATTGAGGCGGGCGTCGTTCTCCGTTTACGAAAGCGAACCATTCTGGGTGCTCTTTAAAAGACTCGTCAGTTCTCAAATTGAAGGCATCGAACCAGCTGTGACCGAATACTGCGGATCGAGCCCAACCGAGTCGATTCCGTCGTGTCCATTTCCGGGCCGCATCGTCGAACGTTTTGGTGTGGTAGATGCTGGAATAACCAAGCCCGATACTGCGGATCTCAAATTCAGGCTTTTTCCTGAAATCCAGGGTGGGAACGGTGGCTTCCGAATCTGTCGGAACATGTTCGCCAAATTCTCCCGGCCAAAACCAATGGACCCCCAGGTGGTCATCCAGAAGGGTGTAGGTGGCAAGCATCGTTCCAGACGCAACCACATTCGACCAGGGGCTGCCGGCCTCATCATGTCCGGCAAGAACGATTCCCTTTGCTACGGTCTTTAGCAGCCACTCTTCCGTTCTCCAGGGGGCGAGTGTAATCTTTTCCCCATTGGCTGCAGCCGCTGTCTCGCCTACAAAGAAACTGAGGCCTCCTGTTTTTGATAGTTGAAAAACCTTTAAGGGCATGGTTTCCAACTTGCGGCCTGTAATCTTTCCTACGTAATGAATCAGCTCGTTCGCCGCGGCCTTCTGGACTGGCAGAGCGTCGTCTGCAATCACCACTCTCTGAAAGCTGGCCAATTTTTGAGCATCGGCATTCGCATCACTTATCAATAGGAGCAAAGTGATGAGAGGGAGGATTCGTTTCATTGGGTGGCTGCGATTCGACAGGGTCAGATGATCGATCACACTCTGTCTGTCCCTTATCATGACACAAGCGCCATTCCGTTTCTCCGGCGCGTCTCCGCTATTGTGCCGCGTCGAGCTTCCCTTCATGTTGGCCCTATGAAGAACCGGCTTTGTCAGTTTGTGTTGGGAATCGCTTTCTCATTTTTTGCCTTTCAAGCGGAAACGGGGGCGCAAGATTCAGATCTTGTCAGGGTAGGTGTATTTGATGTGGATGCGTCGCCGCCAGTAGGGAGTCCCCTGGCTTATGATCCGACCAAGGGAATCCAAACACCGCTGAGTTGTCGGGGTGTTGTGATTGCAGGAAAGGGGAAACCTATTGTTTTATGCGCGGTGGATTGGATCGGAATTAGCAGTGGTGGGCAGGACTTCTTTAAAACCACGATTGCAGAGATGGTGGGGACGGACAGTTCGCGGGTGGTGATTCATACCTTGCATCAACACGATGCCCCGCGTTGTGACTTTGATGCGGAAGCTTTGCTAAAGGATCGGGGAATCAGCGGAGGTGGATTTAATCCCGATCACGCCCGGTCAGTAGCAAAGGCTGCGGCTGATGCGGCAAAGAAAGCTTTGGATGAGGCGGAGCAGGTTACTCATCTCGGAGAGGGCAAAGGCATCGTCGAGAAGGTCGCTTCCAACCGTCGCATCCAGGGGCCCGATGGAAAAGTGATCGTGACTCGTTACACTGCCACGAAGAATCCGGAAGTTAGGGCAATGCCAGTGGGGACAATCGACCCCGAGCTGAAAATGATTACCTTCTGGAACGGTGAAAAGGCGATTGCCGCTCTGACCTATTACGCGACCCACCCCCAAAGTTACTACCGGACAGGAATGGCGAGCCCTGATTTTCCGGGCCTCGCCCGAAATGGCAGACAGGAGGAGACAGGGGTTCCCCACATTCATTTCAATGGTGCAGGAGGAAATATCGGGGCCGGAAAATGGAATGATGGTTCAGTCGCGAATCGCCAGGTGCTGGCTGATAAGGTTGCGGCGAGTATGAAACTCGCTCTTGAAAATACCGTAAAAATCCCGGTGACATCAGATGATGTTGCTTGGCAGGTTGAGCCTGTTCTTTTGCCCATGGGTGAACATGTCGTCGAAAGTGAGTTGTTGAAGAAGCTTGAGAATAAAGTGGAAACACCTGCCGCAAGATACGGCGCGGCGAAGGCACTTGTTTGGCTGCGACGGAATCAATCCGGTGACCGTATTCCGATCAGTTGTTTGACTTTGAAAGATTCGAAGATCCTCCACATGCCGGGTGAATTGTTTGTGGAGTATCAGTTGAATGCCCAGAAACTTCGACCGGATCTGTTCGTGGCCTGTCTCTTATACACATCTCCGAGCCCACGAGACCGAGGCTGATCTCGT
>CAJXQE010000148.1 GCA_913058215.1 uncultured Verrucomicrobiales bacterium | reverse complement strand
CTATCCTCTTCGTCGGCAGCGTCAGATGTGTATAAGAGACAGGAGTCGGAATGTGGTGGGCTCCATCTTTGCCTGGGCCAATGAAGACCGGGTGCTCGAAGATTCCTCCGGAAAACCCGTCGAGAAAGTGCATCCTTTCAATGAATTTTGGGGCCGTATGCTGAAACCTGAAAAGCGGGCCGACCTGGAGAAATCGAGCCCCTCCGAATAGTGGATAGGATTTCTCCTTTCAGAACCGCCAAGTTTCGTCGAGATTGCCGAACAGCCATGAACCGAATTGAATCATCTTACCATTCTTCCTTTTCTTTCGCCGCCTTGATTGCAGTGGGAGTTGCCGTTTTTTCTTTCGGCTGTAAAACCAAAGAGCCGGATGCTCCGGTATCCGCAACTGTTCAACCAGCCGACCCCAGTGCGATTGCTCCTGGATCAGGAGGCGCCGGGAATGCTGTACCGGGAACGAACAGTTATGTGGGAACAGCCGACGGTGCGCCGACGGCGGGTAGCAGTGGAGTGAAAACCACCTACTCAGGTTTGCAGTATGAAGTGCTTCGCCCCGGAACCGGTCAGCGTCCGACTCCTTACAACCGGGTCAAAGTTCACTACCACGGATATCTTCCCAACGGCACCGTTTTCGACAGCAGTGTTCAGCGCGGAACACCCGCGACCTTCGGCCTCAGTCAGGTAATCGCCGGTTGGAAAGAGGGGATTCCTCTGATGCGCGAGGGCGCGAAGTATCGTTTCACTGTTCCCGGACACCTCGCCTACGGCGCTCGCGGAATGCCACCGAAGATCGGCCCGAATCAGACTCTGAAGTTTGATGTCGAGTTGTTTGAGGTACTCTATTGAAGCCGGTTCCTGGTTTCAGCCCTCAATTTCTCAGGCCATCCGTCGGTATCCCGGCAATCCAAACGCAACCCAGCCCAGGTAGAGACCGCATAAGGTCAGGATCGGTGTCACATATCGACCGATCGTCGTGTTCTCAGCCTGGTTGGCGTTAAAATTCTCGAGGGTGAAGAGATCCTGCCCGTTTACTTTCAAAGCGCAGATCGGCTGAAACTCCTGACCTTTTGTGTAGTCTTTCCTGAGTCGCTCCGACTCGGATTGCTCCAGTCTCAATTCGACCTCCGAATCAGCGGCCAGGTGCAGCATGTAGTCATCACTAAAGTACTTCGGATACCCTGAGTTGGCGCGAAAAGGAGTGGCGTGATCCGCCAGCCAAATCTGAAGTGTGTCGCTTCCTTTCGATCTGGAAATGTGTTCAACCGTCCTGAGAACGCCCTTCACCATCACCGTGTTCGCCATGGTTGCCTCCGGTGCCGAAAAGAAAAAGAGCTGAACCATGAACGCACCAAATCCCAGCGTTGCGATGATCGATAGAATTTTGAGGAACATGGTTTTGTTGGTAGAACGTCTTGCTGGATTAGGGACTCAGCCGGAGGTGAACCATACATTTCAAAAGCTGTGATCGCAAAATAGATCAGGAACGGACCGCAGCTACCCAAACACTGAAAAGAATGGTACTGGCATACGTCGTTGTCTTGGGTCTCATTTTTCAGGACAACGTTCGAGGTTCGTTTCAGACTACAAGCAGCAGCTCGATTTCAAATTTGGGATTCGATTTGTCCCCTCGCTTGGGACCTTCGCGTAGCATCGCCCAATCGATAAACATCCTTTGACCGGGATTCTACTTGATGGAATCTTTAGCCAGTGAAGACGACGCTCGAAATCCCCGAAGACCTTTACCAATCTGCTCGATCTGCAGCAGAAGCGCGCGGTTGTTCTCTCAAGGATTATGTTGCCGATGCGATTCGCGAGAAAGTATCGGGAAGCTCAAAGGAAAAGGTTTCGGCGAAAGTTCCCTGGCTCCGTTTTGCCGGAGTGCTTGGGAAGTCGGATGTGGAACGGTCTGAAATGGAGCGAATCCAGGGGAGAGTGGACAAGGAGTTCGGGCAAATCGATTCGCTGGAAAAATGATCCTCGACACCAATGCTGTTTCTGCATTTGCGGCCAATGATCTTCAATTGATCGCTAAGCTTCCCACTGATCGTCCCTGGTATTTGTCAGCAATCGTGATAGGAGAGTTTCGATTTGGTATCCTCGATTCAGTCTACCAGAATCAACTGGAAGCCTGGATTCAAGAATTGACGGATGTGGTATCGATTCTCCCTGTGACAGAGAATACGGCTACTCACTACGCTTCCATTCGTCAGCAATTGAAACGGGACAATTTCAAGATACCTCCAAATGATTCATGGATCGCGGCTCTCGGCATTGAACACAATCTGCCAATTTTGACCAGAGACAGCGATTTCGATAAAGTCGAGGGGATCGTGACGGTAGGCTGGTGAAGCCTATTTCACTTCTCTTTCAATTTCTCCAGAACCTCGGCGGGAGGAGTCCATCCGATCTTCCTCTTCACCGTGGGAGTGTAACTGAGGGTGACCACAAACAAGCCGTCCGATTTCATCGCGGCTTCTTCATCGAGACTCACCTGCACCTGAGTGAATCCATTTCCCTGAAAAGATTGATACCCGTTCATCGTCGCATATTCCAGCGGGGTGCCGTTTAAAGCAATGCTGTCGATTTGTGCATCCCGATAAGGAATTCGAAGGCGGAAACCAATTCCGTGTTCGACTGCATTCCGTTCTGCGGTGGAGAAAACTTCCGACTCCTTCCCGGCTTCCACCGCCATCTTGATCTCAGGTCCGGACTCGATGAATTCGCGAATGGCTTCGGAATTCATCGAGGGATGATCCGCAATATTAGTAAGGAACTTTTCGTTGTCGGAATCGAGTTTCTCCCTTGCCGCAGCATTGGTCGCCACCGCGTAAAGACTACGCCCGTCGGTTTGCGGATAGATGAATGCCTGAGAAAAGCTGCTTTGGCACTGCCACAATTGAGCGCGACTCTTTCTGCGTTCCGCTGCATTTTTTCCCGAGGTGGTGACAAAATGCCCAACGAATGCTTTCATCCGATCAACAGGGTAGCCCGCGACATTCTCGCCATCAGGAATGGTGTTGCCGAAATTGAGCCATCCTTTGGTGCGCGCGACTCCGCTTTCCTCCCAGGCGACTTCGAGGGCGGCGATCACGGTGTGATACTTTATTGATCCATACTGGGCAGAGTAAAATTGCGGTCGCCCCCGCCAATGTTGACCGACGATGGCTTCAAGGCCGGGTCCGTAGAGTAATTGTTGAGCGTCAGCCTCGAAACGATCCGAGGGATAACCGGCATCCTCACCTGCTTTGATCATAGCTTCGGTGATCCGCCAGTCCCAGGGACGAAGCACATAGTTGGAATAGGCCGAGCCAGTGATCTCCGTCATGATTTGCCCCTGGTAACGCTGCCTTTTTCCGAGTTGATCTTCGGAATATTCCTGAAGGCCTGTTCCGTGCAGATCGATGTGGGCCTCGGGTTGGAACTCATCGACGACCTTGAGAAAGGCGGCCATCTCGGGAGCACGGTCGATGGGTTTGAAGGTCATGGTTTTCAAATCCCAGTTCGAAACTCCGCCGCCGGTGTAGGGATCGATTTTGAGGGAGTTCCCGAAACGGTCCGTTTCAAAGTAGGCGTAGGGGTTGATGATGGGAATGATCCAGAGTTCCTGATTTTCCCGAGTGAGCTTTGCATCCTCCGCATCACTGAGCAGCCACTCGATGACGTGCATACAGGCCGTCGTTCCAGAGCGCTCAGGGCCTCCGTGAAGGGCGGTAACGAGGGAATGCTGTTTCGTCTCTGCCGGCGAATCAGGATCGGTGATTTTCAGAAGAAAGATCCCCATGCCTTCGCGGGACTCGCCGATCCGATCGACTTTGAGGATTTCACTATGTTTCTCTTCCCAGAACGAGAGCGTGGACTCGTATTCTTTTGCCGCAAGGCGGTGGACTGGCTCTGCTTCACCTGGCGAAAAAGCGAGAAGGAGGGCGATGATTAGACAGGGTTTGCTCATCGATTAAACTCTATTTGGTTTTCTTCTTCTCTTCGTTGGGAAGAAGACGACGGCATTTGGAGCCGCCGCCGTTCCAAATATCGTATTTCGGATCGGCGTAGGTGTTAAAAAAGTTGTCGAGCTTCCCGGCCATCTCCTCTTGAATTTCAGCGTGCTCCGGTTGTCCGAAAAGATTGAACCGTTCGTTTGGATCGCCCTTCATATCGTACAATTCAGACGGACCGGTGGGTGAACGGCGGGCGACATATTTCCAGTCATCGGTGCGAAACGACCGACAGTTTTCCATTTCGTATCCCATCTCATTGACCCACTCCATCTCATCACCCCGAAGGATGGGAGCAAAGCTGTGACCGGGAAGTTTAGGCTTTTCCGGGATCCTGTTTTCGAGCCCCATGAAATCGAGGACGCTTGGCAGAAAGTCGTAGTTGCTTACAAGATGATCACATTCGCCGGTGGCAACGGTACCGGGTTGGCGGAAAAGAAAGGGGATCTGCATCATGAGGTCGTGTGCGGCAAATGGCCGGGTGTGATCGCCCATTCCGAAGAAACCATTCTGGCCGCCCATCCAACCCTGATCACCGGCGAAGACGACGAGGGTGTCTTCATCGAGTCCGTTGTCCTTGAGGGCTTTCATGATGGTTCCGACTCCGTCATCGACCGCGCTCACTTCTGCAGCGACTCGCCGGATGCTGACAATGTTGTTGTGATAGTCTTTGTTGTTGTGCTGCCAGGGATGCATCATGTCGCGCGGGAACGAGGGCAGATACTTGTCGGAGTAGTATTCGGCATGACGATTCAATGAAGGCTCCAGCAAAAGAGGGCTGAGGCAATACGGTCCGTTGTAGGCAAGGTAGAGAAAGAAGGGTTCCTCCTTGTCTTTGTTCTGCTCAATGAATTTCACCCCGTGCTCCGTCCAGAGATCGGTCATGTATTTTGGAGTCGGTTTGACCTCGCCGTCTTCAATGATTGGGTCTTTGTAGAAGTCGCGGGTGCTGCCTTTCACCATGGTGATCCAGTAGTCGAGTCCGTCCTGCGGTTCCATATTGGCGCCGAGATGCCATTTGCCTACGAGACCGCAATTGTAACCTTCGGAGTCGAGAATTTCGGGAAGAGTCTCGAATTCCTCCAGTGTGTAGTAGGCTTCTTCACCTATCATGTATTTTCCATCGAGAAAGGAATGGAGACCGTGCTGCGAGGGAATCAGGCCGGTGAGAAATGTGGCCCGGGTCGGTGAGCAAACCGGATTGCTGGACATCGCGCGTGAAAAGAGCATTCCTTCCTCCGCAAACTGATCGAGATGCGGCGTCCGGATGTCTTTATTTCCGTAACAGCCGAGAGTCCAGGCTCCATGATTGTCGGTCAGGATAAAAACCAGGTTCGGTTTCTTCTTTCCCGCAGCAAAGGCGTTTCCAATCAGACAAAAAGAGAGGGCAAGACAAGTGAGGGCAACGCTTAACTTTGACATGCCATCACTTGTAGCGATTGCAGGCGATTCGCTCAATGACTCAATCGCGGAGCAGTCGACGTCCTACTCTCCGTCCTGAGCCGAAACCACGGGAACCGCCCGGACCGGGGGGCGCTCTGAAGCAGGCGGTTGCGGATTCTCAACCTGGTCAGTGATTCGATTGGGAGTGCCGGACTCGTTGTCTTCGTCTTCTGTCGCAGGACGCGGAATAGCGGGGAGATCGGTATTGCTTATTGGTGTAGCAGCCGGCTGTTCGAGCTCCAGAGCTGGAGTTTGACGCGGCTTGAGAGCGATTGCGGGGGAAGCTTGCCCTCCTGTTCCGGCGGCGGGATTTTCCAGCGGAGACTCCGACAATTTCATATTCACCGCTGGTTTCTTTATTGCCTCAACTTCAGCAACCGGCGGACCTTTTATTGCGGGTTCCGAAGTCTTCGGTTTCACCGTAGCAGGATCCTCTTTCTTCACTGCCAAAGGATTTGCGGGCAAGGCTGGATCTTTTGCCGGAAGATCCGGGTTTACCGTTTTTTCTTCCTTTTTAAGAAGATCTCCGGCCTTGTTAAGGCTTTTAGTGATCTCAGATTTTAATTCCTCTGGGGATTCTGCTTTGTAACCGAGAAAGTAAAATACCCCAATGGAGACGAAGAGAAGAACAAGGATGAAGCCTAGAAAAAGGGGAGCGCCTCCCGGTTTTTCAATGCGACGCCGGTAGCGGCGCGGCTGTTCTTTTCGCATCAAACGATTGTTTTGGAGGGTGTCGCGCACCTGATCCATCAACTCGGAATTTTTCAGGCTGACTTCTGTTCCGCTGTCGAGAGCTGCAATTTCCTCGCTAACATCAATATCGAGATAATCGCTGTATTTTTTGAGAAACGAACGCGCATAGGTCGTGCTCGCAAACATAGAAAAATCATCCTGCTCGATACTACGGATCACGTTTGCGTGAATCCGTGTCTCGTGAGCTACATCAGCCACCGAGAGTCCGAGATCATCACGGGCTCCGGTGAGTTGCTGTCCTATGGTTGCCATCAATTGCAGGTGAGGGCCGGTCCAGCCTTCTCCTTTGGACGGTCAGATTGATCCGAAATGTCACAAAATATTCCGTCCGAAGAAGAGGGAAATCTCCGACCCCACAATCTAATCGTAATCTTCTGAAAGATCGACCAGAATTTCCCGCGGCTTAGCGCCGTCTCCGGGTCCGATAATCCCGCGGCTTTCGAGGATATCTATCATTCTGGCAGCCCGGGTATACCCCAGCCGTAAACGTCTCTGTAACAATGATGTAGAGGCTTTTTTCTCCGAGATTACGACTTCGAGACATTTCTCAATGAGCTCTTCATCGGCGTCGGAAACCTCGTCTTCGCCTTCTCCACCTTCACCGAGTTCGATCACTTGCTGAGCGTCTTCTTCGAATTTCGGACCGCCATGCTCGCCGCAAGCGTCCACCAGGTCCTGGGCTTCCTCATCGGTAATTAGAGCTCCCTGAGCGCGAATCAACTGAGCAGATCCGGGAGGCAGATAAAGCATGTCCCCTTTACCGACAAGGTTTTCTGCACCATTGGCGTCGAGAATAATTCGGCTGTCCATTTTTGAGGAAACCTGAAAAGCGATCCGGCTGGGGATGTTGGCTTTGATGATTCCAGTGACGACATCGGCGCGCGGAGTCTGGGTTGCAACGATCAGATGAATACCGGCAGCACGGGCTTTTTGCGCAATCCGGGCGATGCCGGTTTCGACATCGGCGGGAGCGGTTTGCATGAGGTCGGCCAGCTCATCAATAATCACAACAATGTATGGAAGGCTGTCGGGAATTTCCTCCTCGCCTTCTTCGGCAGGACGATGAGCTCTGGTAGTGACGTTGCTGTCTGCGGGAATCCCGGTCTCTTCTTCCAACTCATCGCTGAGTTTGACGTGATGAACGAGTTCAGGTTCAGTCTTCGCCGCGTTTTCTGCGGCCGCTTCCGCTTCTGCAGCTTCTTCCTCCCGCTTAGCGAGATCTTTTGCCCGCATCGCGTTGAAGCCTTCAAAATTCCGAGTGCTCATCTTGGCAAATAGAGCATAGCGGCGTTCCATTTCGTTAATGACCCAACGAAGAGCGAGCAATACTTTCTTCGGATCAGTCACCACCGGAACGACCATGTGAGGAAGGGAATTGTAGAGCTGCATTTCCACCACTTTCGGATCGACCATGATGAACCGGAGCTCGTCCGGCGTGAAACGGTAGAGAAGGCTGGCGATGATACTGTTGATGCAGACACTTTTCCCGGAGCCCGTAGCACCGGCGACGAGCAGGTGGGGCATCCTGGCGAGGTCACCGACAATGGTGCGGCCGTAGACATCTTTACCAAGAGCGAGAGGGAGTTTGGCCTTCGAATCGCGGAAAGCTTCGTCTTCGAAAAGCTCGCGGAGAGCGACCGGAATTTTTTCCGAGTTCGCGATCTCGATACCGACGGTGTCTTTTCCGGGGACCGGAGCAAGAATATTGATTTTTTCTGCCGAAGTGGCGCGGGCGATATCGGCTTCCAGTGAAGTGATCCGGTTCACCCGCATTCCCGGAGCAGGATACAATTCGTAACGGGTAATGGTGGGGCCACGGGTAATGTCACCGGGCTCGACGTCGACTCCGAAAGTTCCGAGAGTATCGACGATGTTGTTTTGCATCTCGATAAGAGTCTCCTCATCGGGGCCTTCGTTCCCCTCTTCTTCGCCGTAGTTGAGGATACTGAGAGGTGGAAGTTCGTAGTCCTCAAACTGCCCACCGGACAAAAGCGCTGACTCCGATTTTTTCTCCTTCGGGAAAAGGGAGGCTGCGGCTTCTTCCTTGGTCATCGCCTGCTTCTTTCTCTGCGATGCATCGATGATCTTGCGATCCGGGGCCGGTGCAACGTCGAAAGGAAGTTCGGGAGTGTCGTCGTCGATTTTCGACTTCTTCTTCTTCGGTTCAGCCTTGGTTTTTCCTTGAGCAAGATCTTCCGCTTTGAAGGCGGCGGCTTCAGCGCGTTTGAGTTTGCGGTCCTCCGCAGCAGATTTGCGGGCTTCGATTGCTGCTTCCTCACGTTGGGCCAGAAAATTGACCCAGGCGGCACCACTCCGCTGTTTTACCATCAGACCGAGCTGGAACGGATGGATTCCAGTGATCACGATCATGGCAATGGAGTAAATGATTAGAGCTACGATGAGCGAACCGACGGAGCCCAGCGCATGTTCGATGATCTTATGGCCCACTCCGAAGCCAAAGAATCCGCCGGCGCTTTTGGGAAGATTGTAACGCGAGGGGAGATCTTCAAAAAAGAAGGTCTGAAACTCCAGCAGGCAGGAAGCCGAAACAATCAGGAAGCCGAAGGCGATGAAATTGCGGGCGTGAAAAGGGCGGGCGCCGGTCATAACCTGGAAGGACCACCACCCCAGAATTGCCGGAATCAAATAGCTGGCTGCGCCAAAAAGGAAATAGGAATACCCGGCGGTAACTGCTCCAACAGGACCAATGAAATTGCCGGCAACCGGATTTTGGCCTGACTGGCTGCTGAAAGGAACCCAGGTAGGAAGGTCGGCCGGGGAGTACGAAATGAGGGCCAGCAGAAACATGATGCTGATACCACACATGATGATCGTGAGCACTTCACGACAGGCGTAGGGTCCCGTTGAAACGATGCGTTCACGGCGCGGGGCTCTTGCCTTTGCTGCAGTCTTTTTCGCCGCAGGTTTACGGGGCGTGCCTGCACTCTTTTTTCCAGCTGCTCTCGAAGTTTTGCGGGGGGTACTTGCTTTGGAGGCAGCCATACGAAGAAAAAGGGTCTACAATCAATCGGTTAAGGCTGAATTTCTTGTTTTTACAGAAAATCTAAAATAGCCAGTTCGTGCGTGTAACTATCGCCTTAATAGTTGTTAGCTTCAACGAATATCTTGGAAAGTTTAACTGTTTTTTGGGAACGAAACGATCGGGGTAGTGGATTGACAGCTGGAGTTCTCCGGCTGTATTCTTGGATCACCCATCATGCGCAATTCTCCACTCCTGTTTCTCCTTGCCGGCTCTCTCTTTCTTACCAGCTGCACGAACAGTTGGCTGGTGGGGAAATGGGAAGTCGATGAAGAGGCGACGATGGCGGCGTTTGAAGCGGCTCAAGCAGGGGGGGAAACAGAGAAGTCAGAGGGCGGTGGAGGTTTTCTTGGAGATATTCTCAGTGGAGTTCAGAAGGGGATCTCCAGGGTGCTGGTCGCTGCGATGCAGGACACCACCGTCGAGTTTACGGCGACTGAATTTCGAAAAGTCCACAAAGGCAGTGGCGTTTTTCAAACTTATGAAATCATTGAGCGCCCTTCAGCCGGAGTCGCCGTGTTAAAATTTGCCGATGGCGAAATCGTTACCTGGGCGAAATCCGGATCCGGGGTGAAACGCAAATTGCCGGGAGACCACGATTTGTGGATCTACTTTTCGCGAGCGAAGTGAAGGTGGGATAGCTTCCAAGGCTTAGAACCCAACTTTCCCTGTCTTGGGGTGCAGAGTTCGAGTCCTTGAAATAATCTTTATTTGGCGTCGGTCGGGGGTGACTCGTAAAACTCCAGAATGCCGGCGATTCCTCCGAGCTTCATCACCGTAAAGCGGTTCGTTACTTTCTCGCGGAAAACGGTGTAGCGAAAATAGTCAGCTGTCTGTTTTGGATAGGGCACCTGATAGACTTCGACTTTGTCGTCGGATTTTCCTTTCTCAGGAGTCTGCAGAGGATCCTCTGTCTTTTTCAAGCCTTCCAGATCAATGTCGTGCTTTCCGATGAGCCGTTCTTTGAGAAACTCTTTCATCTCCGGCGAAGGTTGAGGTTTCGCTTCGACGGGTGTGAGAGAAGCGAGGGAAACCAGTAGTAGCGAGAGGAAGAGTGGGAAAAGCTTTTTCACGTCAGAAGTTTACCCTGATCTCCGACTCTTCCAAATCCTACTTTCTTCGCACCGGGGAGCCAGCGCTCTGTTGCCGATCCTAACCGTGCTCATTGTTTCATCGGTCCGGCATTCCTGCGAGAATTCAGACCACAAAAAAGCCGGAGCGTTTCCGCTCCGGCTTTTTGGTAAATCTCTTTAAAGAAATTATGCTTATTTAGCTGTAGGAAGCCTGCGACCCTTTGATGTCGCGCTTCTTGAGCCATGGCATGAGACCGCGGAGGCGTTTGCCCACTTTTTCGATCTGATGAGCTGCGCCTTCTTTACGAAGCTCTTTGAAGTTCTTCCCGCCGCTGTTGGCTTCTTCGATCCAGCCCTTGGCAAACTTGCCGTTCTGGATGTTTTTGAGCGCACGTTCCATTTTCTTTTTAACGGAAGCGTCGATGATTTTCGGACCAGTGGTCACATCACCATACTCAGCAGTCTCGGAGATCGAGAAACGCATTCCGGAAATACCGGACTCGTTGATCAGGTCAACGGTGAGTTTCAGCTCGTGAAGACACTCGAAGTAGGCCATCTCAGGCTGGTATCCGGCTTCAACAAGAACTTCGAATCCGGCAGTGATGAGCTGGCTGACGCCGCCGCAAAGAACGGTTTGCTCACCGAACAGATCGGTTTCGGTTTCTTCTTTGAAAGTGGTTTGGAAAACACCGGCGCGGGTTCCGCCGATTCCCTTTGCCCAGGCGAGAGCAAGCTTCTTGGCGTCGCGACCTGGATTCTGGTGAATCGCGATCAAGGAAGGAACACCTTTTCCTTCAACGAACTGACGGCGGACAATGTGTCCTGGGCCTTTAGGAGCCACCATCACCACGTTTATGTCTGCAGGAACTTCAATCGTGTTGAAGTGAATTGCGAAGCCGTGGCTGAAAAGAAGAGTTTTTCCTTTTACCAGATTCGGAGCGATGTCCTTCTCGTAGATCGAAGCAATCGCCGTGTCCGGAGTTGCGATGAAAATGATGTCGGCAGCTTTGACCGCTTCACCGGTGTCCATGACCTTGAAGCCGTATTCTTTGGCGACCTCGCGGGACTTACTTTTCGCGTAGAGGCCAATGATGACCTTGACTCCGCTGTCTTTCAGGTTCAATGCATGGGCGTGCCCCTGCGATCCAAATCCGATAACGGCACAGGTTTTCCCCTTGAGGTTCGCCAGGTCCGCATCCTTGTCAGTATAGATTTTTGCTGCCATCGTTTTTTTTTTTGAAGAGCGCGTAGAATCCGCGCAAAGTCCTTACGGGTCAAACGCTAATCTTAGCCGTTCGGAGAGGGCGGAACAATTGTTTGCGAGATGATCATCACTCGCCTGCACAATGGCACGAAGAGATTCAGTTCACTGGGTGGGGTTTTTATAGCACCAATAGAGGGTATTCCCCCTCGGGTGTGTTAAATTTGACCTTTCTTTTCACGGATCCGACAGAGTGTGGTCCATCACATATGGCTGAAAACAATTCTACTTATTCAGACCCTCCGTCGCAGGTGGACCTGAACTCTCTGGAAATCGAGACGCTAGGAATTGATTACGACCCGTCCGCCGGAAGGCATCGTGACCCGTAGTTTTTTGACCGCTGTTTTTATCGCGGCAATTGCATCGCGGATTTCGGCCATGGTGGTATTTCGGGAAAGGGAAAACCTCACGCTGCTTCGGGCACGTTCAGAGGAATGACCCATCGCTTTGACGATACGGCTTGGCTTCACCGCTCCCGTACTGCAGGCGGATCCGGGGGAGCAGCAGACATCCGCTTCGTCGAGCAAGATGAGAAGCCCTTCTCCATCAACCCCGGGAAAATAGAGATTGCTGGTATTAGGAAGACGGAGAGACGGGTCGCCGTTGATTTCAGTTCCTTCGATTTCCGCGATGACTCCCTCTTCAAAGGTATCGCGCTTCGCAGCGATGCTTTCCGCTTCGTCGAGTCGTGATTTCGCCAGTTCTGCAGCTTTCCCAAATCCAACAATCCCGGCGACGTTTTCTGTTCCGGAGCGCCTTTCCCTTTCCTGACCGCCACCGAAAAACAGAGGCTGAAACCTCACATCCCGACTCACAAAGAGCGCGCCGACTCCTTTCGGCCCGTAAATTTTGTGAGCGGACATCGACAGAGAGTGGACAGGCAAGTTTTGAACACTCATAGGAATTTTCCCGACTGCCTGCACTGCATCCGTGTGGAAAAACACACCGTGTTCGGCGGCGAGTTCAGCGGCTTTCCCAATTGGGGAAATTACGCCGGTTTCATTGTTCGCCCAGATTAAACTGGCGATGGCAAGATCGTCTGCTGCCACATTTTCCCCCCACGCTTCGAGATCCAGCGCCCCGGAAGAGTCGACAGGGTTCAAACGATGGGCATACCCTCTTGTTTCGAAATGCTGCATCACTTCCAGAACAGCGCTGTGTTCGACATTGCTGCAAAGAAGTGTTTTGCAATCCGGGCGCAAGTTAATAGCTGACTGGATCGCTGTGTTGTTTGACTCGGTTCCGCAACTGGTGAAGACGATTTCATCCGGCTGCGCATCGATCAGTGCAGCTACCTGTTCCCGCGCCGTTTCAATTGCCTTGCGGGACAACTTCCCGAATCGGTAGCCCGCCGAAGGATTCCCATAATTTTCCAACAGCCACGGCATCATCGTTTCCCGGATTTCCGGGTCGATCGCAGTAGTGGCGTTGTTGTCGAGGTAGATCATGCAGCAATGTTCATCTTAGCAAGGAAGGGAGAAGAACGAAATGCAATATACTGTCACTGTTCGCTAACCTCGAAAGGCAGCCTTTTCAAATAGCCAAGTGCTTCGCCCACGAGGAAGAGGGACCCGGCGATGAGGATTTTCTCGGGGTGTTCTTCTGCGTGTTCGAGAGCATTGCGCAGAGTTTGAAAGGACACAGTGGGGATATCTTTACCGCCCGCTTTTTCCAAAGCGTCCTCAAGCTCTTCGGTAGAGAGTTTCCGCTCGGATTTTACGGGAACAAAACAGAAGCGTTCGGCGATTGTTGCGAGGTGTTCCAGTGTTCCGGCGACGTCTTTGGAGCTGACGGCGCTGTAGATGATGGTCGCTTTTTCGTCGGCTCCGAATTTCTCCAGCCAGGTGGCGGTAAGGGCTTTTCCGGCATCGGGATTGTGGGCTCCGTCCAGGACGATGCGATTATCGATGATTTGAAAACGGCCGGGCCATTCGGTGGAGGCGAGCGATTTCTGGATTCCTTCCTGAGTAAGATGATCACCGCCCACTCGACAAGCCGCTTCGACAGCCAGAGCTGCGTTTTCCCTTTGATGTGGACCGGGGAGACCGAGCGGCCATTCTTCGGGAATTGGATGAACCTCGATGTAGGGAACGTGCAGTGAGAGGGCCCGCCGTCCCACTACATCACGGGCGTCGGGATGAAGGTCGGCCACCACGACTGGAGTTTCGGGTTTGATGATTCCTGCCTTTTCTTTAGCCACTTCCCGGAGGGTTTCACCAAGCCATTGCTGATGATCGAGCGAAATCGGTGTGATCACACTGACCTCGGCTTTGAGGGAGTTGGTGGCGTCGAGTCGTCCGCCCATCCCAGTTTCCAGAACGACGATTTCGCAGCCTGACTCGCGAAAGTGTTTCATCGCCACTGCCAGAGCGATTTCGAAAAAGGTGGGGTGAATGTCCCAGTCTTCGACCCGGTTCCGAATGTCGGCGAGGCTTTCCGCGACGGCGCCTTCCGGGATCATCTCTCCGCATACCTGGATCCTTTCGCGAAAGCTGACGAGGTGGGGAGAGGTGAAGAGGCCAACTTTGAGTCCGGCGTCCCGCAGAATCTTTTCCGTAAACGCACAAACGGATCCCTTTCCGTTGGTTCCTGCAACGTGGACGATTCTGACTCCTGGCGAATCGGGCTCGATCTCCAGCAGGCGGAGTAGTTTGGAGACATTCTCTAAACCCAGTTTGATGCCGAACAGCTGAGTGCCGTAGAGCCATTCGATAGCGTTGTCGTATTTCAAGATGCCCCGAGCATAAACAAAAAAACAACCCTGTCCAATGAAGGACAGGGTTGCTCTTGCCTGAGGGGTTTTTTTGAAAGCTAAATCAAGTTGTTTGAAATTGGAGAAACCTGCCTGCTCTTAGTAAGAGAAGCGAAGACCGGCCATGATGCTGTGAGAAGTGATGGCTTCGTCGGATCCGAATGGGAAGTCACCGAAGCTTGTGTTGAAGTCGATCCCATGGATGGACATGTAACGATACTGAGTGAAGAGAGCGACACGGTCGTTGATCGGAAGATCAACACCGGCGATGAACTGCCAGGCAAAACCGCCGTCACGTTCGTCTACGGGAACTCCGATGAGATCACCTTCATATCGGACGTTGGCTCCACCGATACCGCCCCCGAAGTAACCGGTAGCTTTTCCAAGCTGAACTTCTTTGAGGAAGTTTACCATTACGGACATTGTCGAGATACTCGACTCACCAAGACCGTAGTCGTATTCGTCACCAGCGTAAGTGAGGTCACTTATCGTATTTTCTGAATAAGAACCTTCAATCTCGAAACGGCTGCCACCCATAACGTTAGAGTAGAAACCGATACCACCACCGAAAGTGAATCCAGCGTCGGTATCCCAATCGATATCGATATCACGTGGAGTGTAACCGTATGATTCGAGGAAGTTACCGGTGGTTTCATGTTCCGAACCCAGATTTACTCCACCGTAGCCGAAGACATACTGACTCACCTGATGAATCGGTGCTTTCGAGTGCATCCGAAACGGTGTGCCAGCATTGGCGTTGACTGAAAACGCAGCTACTGCTGCGAGCGTAAGAACCTTAAATATTTTAACAATTAGCTTTTCCATAATGCTAATATATTACGGTAATTATGGTAATTCAAATAAAATATCAATATATTTTAATATTATCCATTATTGTCATAAAATTAATAAGGCGGATCTGTGGGCGTTAAATTTGATTATATGACTTATAATCAAGGCTTTAGGTATGGTGTGGTGGCCTTGTTGGGAAAACAGACCAAATGCGCCGAGTGAGGCCGCTGCCCATCTGCCGGACGTAATCTGGCTTATCGAGTCCCCTGGTTTGCTCCTTTTCAGGCGAAAGGGTGACTGATTACCTTTGGCTCAATGCCTTCTCATCGATACGCCCCATCGCGTAGGCCGTGAAGATCCGGTTGATCTCGTCCCTTACGCGAACAAAGAAGGCCATTTGCTCTTCCTCACTGCCTTCGGCGTCGGCCGGATCATCAAAGGTCCAGCAATAGCGTCTTGCCTGACCCGGGAATGTTGGACAGGCATCGTCGGCGTTTCCACAGACGGTGATCACGGTTTCCACATTCTGATCGAGGAACTCATCGAGGTTTTTGGATCGGTGCCTGGAAATGTCGATATCTATCTCTGCCATTGCCTTGATTGCCAGTGGATGAACGTATCCGCTTGGTTTTGAGCCGGCGCTTTCGATTCGAAGGACTCCTCCCGTTGCTTTCTGCAAAAGCGCCTCCGCCATCTGGGAACGGCAGGAGTTGCCGGTGCAGAGAATCAAGACGATAGGAGGATCAGGAAATTGGCTCATTTTTCGATAGCTGAATTCTTCCTGTCAGGTTTGTCAATCCGTGGTTTGTTACGGGTCCTGTAATTTTTTGATCACGCATGAGCGATCCTTCAGTGAAACCTTCCGCCTATGGCCTCACTCTCGATGACTGGATCGAGTGGATGATGGAGCGTGACGAATCGAAATTCCGCGCCAAGCAGGTGGTGGAATGGATTTTTGCCAAGCGGGTCGGTTCTTTTGAGGAAATGAGCAATCTCAGCGCTGGATTGAGGGAGACTCTGACGAACGAGTTTTCTCTGGCCCCGATGGAATGTGTCAAAGTGACAGGCTCGAGGGATACGACACGCAAGTTTCTCTATCGTTTGCAGGACCGTCGGCTCGTGGAAACGGTGATGATCCCGGCATCCGCTCATTTCAATGGAGATCGCAGCGACCGGATCACGCTTTGTGTGTCGAGCCAGGTGGGCTGCGCCTATGATTGTAAATTTTGCGCGAGCGGCTTGGCGGGATTTACCCGGAACCTGACTGCGGCTGAAATCGTCGGGCAGGTGATCGAGGCAGAAAAGGAAACCGGGCAGTCGGTGCGAAATCTGGTTTTCATGGGAATGGGAGAACCACTCGCGAATCTGACCAATTTGACGCAGGCGATTTACATATTGAACAGCCACTGGGGTGTGAATATCGGTGCTCGTCAGATTACGGTCTCGACCAGTGGTCTCGCACCGCAGATTGAAAAGCTGGCGCAGCTGCCGCTTCAGATTCGTCTCGCGATATCTCTCCACGGGGCAACAGATCCAGTGCGGAACCGGATCATGCCGGTAAACGAAAAATACAATTTGGAGCGATTGTTCGCAGCACTATCGGTTTGGCGGCAACACAAAAAGCAGAAGATCACTTTTGAATACATTCTGATCGACGGGGTAAACGACGGGCTTGATCAAGCAAAGTATCTCGCGGCGCGAACTCAGGCGATGCATGCCAAGGTGAACTTGATTCCCTACAATACGGTCGAAGGGCTTGAGTGGAAGAGGCCGTCGGAAGGACGCCAGGAGGCGTTTCTCGAGATCTTAAAACGGGCTGGAGTTACCGCGACACTTCGTCGGGAGAAAGGGCATG